>LKND01000041.1 GCA_001564275.1 Natrialbaceae archaeon Tc-Br11_E2g14
ATCGGAACGCCGGCCGA
This sequence comes from Natrialbaceae archaeon Tc-Br11_E2g14, assembly GCA_001564275.1. Taxonomy (GTDB): domain Archaea; phylum Halobacteriota; class Halobacteria; order Halobacteriales; family Natrialbaceae; genus Natronosalvus. The sequence goes on from LKND01000041.1 coordinate 18, forward strand.
AGATGGTGCCCTCAATGCTTCGGTGGGAACCGAGTACAGCGACGAGACGTTCATCGCCTCGACCGCACGAGTGACCGACGAGAGTCCGTGGGTCGTGGTCATCCACACGCCGGAGTCCGAGGCGCTTGGCTTCGTTCAAGACGTCCAGCAGTACGGTATCTTCGCCTCGATCGGTGGGATCCTGCTAGTGATGCTCATCGGGGGCATCGTCGGTCGGAACACCTCACGGTCGATCGATCGGCTGACCACCAAGGCCGAACAGATGGAAGACGGTGATCTCGATGTCGAGTTCGAAACCCAGCGCATCGACAGTATCGGTCGGCTGTACGGCGGCTTCGCAAACATGCGGGACTCGCTGCAGGCCCAGATCACCGAGGCCCAGGCGGCCCGTTCGGAGGCCGAGCAGGCCCGAGCGGAGACCCAGGCGATCAACACCCACCTCGAGGCGAAAGCCGACGAGTACCGCGAGGTGATGCAGGTGACTGCCGGCGGCGATCTGACGGCGCGGATGGACGCCGAGAGCGAGAACGAGGCGATGGCGGCCATCGCCGAGGAGTTCAACGAGATGGTGGCCGAACTCGAGGCGACGACCGGCCACGTGAAACGGTTTGCTGGCGAGGTGGCGACGGCCTCCGAACAGGTCACCGCCTCGAGCGAGGAGGTCCGCTCGGCCTCCGAACAAGTGACCGAATCCGTCCAGGAGATCTCCGATGGGGCCGAACGCCAGAACGAGAGCCTCCAGGCGGTCAACCACGAGATGAACGGCCTCTCGACCACCATCGAGCAGATCGCGGCCTCCTCGAACCAGGTGGCAGACATCGCCGAGCGGACCGCCCAGACGGGGAAGGAGGGCCGTGAGGCGGCCCAGGATGCCATCGAGGGCATGAACGAAATCGAAGACGAGTCCCAGCTGGCCGTCGAGGAGATCGAGCGCCTCGAGGCGGAGATGGAACAGATCGACGAACTGATCGAGTTCATTACCGAGGTCGCCGAGCAGACGAACATGCTGGCGCTGAACGCCAACATCGAGGCGGCGCGGTCGGGTGACTCCGGCGAAGGGTTCTCCGTCGTCGCCGGCGAGGTCAAGGACCTGGCCGAGGAAACGAAGACGGCAGCCGAGGACATCGAGGAGATTCTGGGGACGATTCAGAAACAGACCGAGCGGACGGCCGAGGAGGTGCAGTTGACCAGCGATCGGGTCGCCGAGCACACCGACTCGGTGCAGGCTGCTGCGGACGCCCTCGACGAGATCGCCGATTACGCCGCCGAAACGAACACCGGTGTCCAGGAGATCTCCGCGGCCAGCGAGGAGCAGGCGGCCTCGACTCAGGAGGTCGTCTCCATGGTCGACGAGGCGGCGACGATCTCCGAGGAGACGACTGCCGAGAGCGAGAACGTCGCGGCGGCGGCCGAAGAGCAGACGACGGCGCTCACGGAGGTCTCACAGAGCGCGAGCGACCTGGCCAACCAGGCCGCCCAACTTTCGGAGACCTTGGATCGGTTCGACACCGACGCCGATGCTGCGGTGGCCGATCTGGAAGCCGACGTGGAGGACATGGCCTTCGACGAGGACATCTTCGCGGACGACGACTCGGTGTTGACCGACGATTCGGTCGATGTGGCGGCGAGAGGTGAGGAGGCGGCCACCTCTGAGGGGTCTGAGACCGTCACAGCGGACCCAACAGCAGGTGACGACGACACGGCGACGAACGCGGACGCCGACGCCGACGGCGGCGAGGGACGAATCGTCGAGTCGGATCAGCACAGGTCTGACGCTCCTGATGCTCGGGAGGGCCCGGACGGCGAACGAACGGCCGAGACCGGCGATGACGAAGACGGCGACGACGACGAAGACGGCGACGAGATGTTCACCTTCGGCAACTAGCCGAATTCACGTTTTCCTTTCTCGAGTGAGCGTCCATCGGGTGTAGCTACTGTGTGAACCAACTCGGGACCACGTCGGTTGAGACGATGGTGGCGTCTCGTCATCAGCGAGCATCGACTTTCGTCCCACGACGAGGCAGTCATCGCCCTTCCCTATGACGCCATTCGGGCGGCACTGCGCAGGGATGTCCCGTTATGAAATTACGATGAACTTTCACTACAAACGTTTATTATGCCGGCCTGATCTCTAGGGGGTATGGCTGGTGTGTTACGCAGGATCGTTCCACGGGCAATTCGTCGCAGCTACGCGCTCAAGTTCGCCATCGTCCTCCTCGTATTGGGCGTGGCGGTAGGCGCAATCGGTGTCGTCGCGACCGACCAGGTACAGACCGAGGTCGAGTCGATCGTTCACGACGACCACGCTGAGGCCGCGGTTCAGCAGGCACAGGCGATCGAAAACTGGAACTCGAATAACGAAGATTCCGTCGAGGCGATGGCTCGCTCGAGTGCGATCGAGAGCGGAGACGAGGAGGCGATTCGATCGTATCTCGAGGACGAGATCACCGAACGACATGGTCTGACACAGGTGGGACAGACGAACCCCCAACTCCACTACATCAACGTCGAAACTGGCGAGGTCGAGGCCAGCACGAAGGGCGACCCCGGCACGGGCGAGTCGGTCACGTCCCTCGAGGGTGCGTGGTTCGAGGACCTCGACGACGTTGACGAGACGGAGACCACTGACGCCTACCGAAGCGACATTCCCGGCGGTGCCGAACTCCGTGTGGGTTACGTGACCGAGGAGGGAGCGCTTCAGGACGGGTACGTACTCGCCTACACCGTACCAGTCAGCGATTATAACATGGACGCCGGTGGCGGGGCGGCCACGATCGTCGACGAAAACGAGACCATCCTCTTTGCCTCACCCTCGAGCCTCCGCGAGGAAACCTACGACGAGGAATTGACACCGTTGTACGAAGCCCAGGAGCGAGAGGGGCGATCGGCTGCAGCCACTGACGTGGACGAAGCCAACGGGGTTTTGACATCGTCGAGCAGTACCCAGATCGGCGAGGGTGACTCCTATGTGGTCGGGACCGCGCCAGTGGGTGGAACTGACTGGGTTGCGATGACTCACACCTCCTCGGATAACGCCTACGGCTTCGTCCAGGACATCCAGCAGGACGGCATCTACGCGACGCTGGGTATCGTCCTGCTGGTCGTCGTCATTGGAGCGACGCTCGGATTCAACACGTCCCGATCCATCGATCGGCTGACGGGTAAGGCCGAGCAGATGGAAGCCGGCGACCTCGATGTCGACCTCGACTCCCCGCGCATCGACAGTATCGGACAACTCTACGACGGGTTCGACAACATGCGCGGATCCCTCAAGACCCGAATTACCGAGGCCCAGGGGGCCCGCGAGGAAGCCGAACGCGCCAGGGCCGAAACTCAGGCCATCAACACCCACCTCGAGACGAAAGCCGACGAGTACCGCGAGGTGATGCAGGTCTGTGCTGGTGGCGATCTGACGGCGCGGATGGAAACCGAGAGCGAGAACGAGGCGATGGCAGCCATCGCCGAGGAGTTCAACGAGATGGTGGCCGAACTCGAGGCGACGACTGGCCACGTCAAGCGGTTTGCCGGCGAGGTGGCGACCGCCTCCGAACAGGTCACCGCCTCGAGCGAGGAGGTCCGCTCGGCCTCCGAGCAAGTGACCGAATCCGTCCAGGAGATTTCCGACGGGGCCGAACGCCAGAACGAGAGCCTCCAGGCGATCAACCACGAGATGAGCGGGCTCTCGACGACGACCGAAGAGATCGCGGCCTCCTCGAACCAGGTCGCCGACATCGCCGAACAGACGGCTCAGACCGGGAAGCAAGGCCGTGAGGCAGCCCAGGATGCCATCGAGGGCATGAACGAAATCGAAGACGAATCCGCAGCGGCCGTCGCGGACATCGAGGCCCTCGAGGCGGAGATGGAACAGATCGACGAACTGATCGAGTTCATCGGCGAGGTCGCCAAGGAGACGAACATGCTGGCGCTGAACGCCAACATCGAGGCCTCCCGCTCGAACGCCGGCGACGACGGCTTCTCGGTGGTCGCCGGCGAGGTCAAGGATCTCGCGGAGGAGACCAAAGCGGCCGCCGAGGACATCGAACAGCGCCTCGAGGCCATCCAGACCCGGACGGCCGAGACGGCTTCTTCGGTGACGGCCACCAGCGAGCGCGTCGAGTCCAACCGTGAAGCGATCGAGGCCGCCGTCGCGGCCCTCGACGAGATCGCCGACTACGCCGAGGAGACGAACGTCGGCGTCCAGGAGATTTCGGCGGCTACCGAAGAGCAGGCGGCCTCGACCCAGGAGGTCGTGGCGATGGCCGACGAGGCGGCGACGATCTCCGAGGAGACGACGGCCGAGAGCGAGAACGTTGCGGCGGCGGCCGAAGAGCAGACGACGGCGCTGACGGAGGTCTCACAGAGCGCGAGCGACCTGGCCAACCAGGCCACCCAACTGTCGGAGACGTTGGATCGGTTCGACACCGCAGACGTGGACCCGTCGGCTGCCCTCGAGGACGAGCAACTCTCCTTCGAGGAGCCTGGAGAGGATCTGGGATCAGACGAGGCGTCGTCGGACGAAGCGGATACAGCTCAGGACGAGACGGGTGCAGCGCCGGAGGCTGCAGTCGTCGATGGCGAGCAGGCGCTCGAAGGTGCCGATGAATCGGCTGGGGAGGTGGCGATCGACGATGTGGAGCCGTCTGCTGACGCCGAATCACAGGCTATGACCGACGAGGATACCGATTCCGCGGTCGTGATCGACAAGGACGACGATGCAAACCCGACTGATGAGGGCCGCGAGGACACGACTGTCGACGATGTCTTTAGCTTCGGCGAGGATACCTGAGCAGACCTCGGGAGTTTCGCTCGCTCGATTGCTACCCGCGACCCCTGCGTTGGCTGGGTTGCTGTCGCGGTGCCTACTCGAGTCGCTATTTCTGCTGACAGCCTCGAGTCGCCATCAGTACTGACTGCCCGGAAATCATCACTGGTGGCTCTCGAGCGTCACCGAACGCCCAATACCGGCCGCTCTCGTTCGACCCTGTTTCACGGCCCTCGTGATCGGGACCAGCGGCTCGTCTCAGATCACCGAGAGCAAGGTCTCAGATCAACAGACTCCCTCGAAGCCCACTGAGAGGTGCGATCGATGCCTCTCAGGAGGGGTCCCGACAGCCGGTTCGTCACTTGTGGGAGGGGGATTCGACCTCCTGGTTCCCTGAGTCGGCCCCCCGCCGATAAATCCGTAGACGCCCGTCCTCGACCTCGAACGCCGACTTGAGCTTCGGCGGGATCGTTTCGGCTTTTCCGATCACGAGATAGCCGTTGGGGCGTAGCGAGCGACCGAGGGTCTCGAGGATCGACTGTTTGTACTCGTTGTCGATGTAGATGAACAGGTTCCGACAGATGACGAGATCGAACCCGGATTTCAGTTCGCCGCTGATGAGGTCGTGGCGTTCGAAGGTGACGAGATTAGCGACCGACCGGGCGACCCGATAGGTTCGGGTCTCGGGATCGTGATCGACGTACTCCTCGTAGGACTCGAGGAAGTCGAGTTGGTCGCCCAGGTCCACCGTCCGAGATTCGGTGTAGGTCCGCTCGCGGGCCGTCTCGAGAGCGGGTTCGCTGATGTCGGTCGCGAGGATGTGGATCGCCGACTCGTCGATCGCGTCGTCGTCGTGAGCGAGCATCGACAGCGAGTAGGGTTCGCGACCGTCGGCACAGGCCGCACTCCAGACGTGGATCGTCTCGTTCGTTTCGCTCAGGGTCGCCAGGACGTCCCGGATCCCCGCCCAGACATCGGGGTTTCGAAAGAAGCCGGTGACGTTGATGCTCAGGGATTCGAGAAGCGCTGTCCCCTCCTCGGGGTCGGCCTGAAGCAACTCGAGGTATTCTTCGTAGGTGTCACACCCGGTCCGACGCATCCGCGAGGAGACCCGCCGGTCGAGATAGCTGGTGTTGTAGTGACTCGTCACGAACCCGAGTTCGGCCTCGACGTACTCGAGGAGGGCGGCCAACGCGGGATCGATGCTCACAACTCGGTCACTCCGTGTTCACCGTTCGCCGTCCGAACGATAAGTTTGCCGCTTCCCGGCGTGAATTCAACTGTCCGCCCGTGTTTCCCGCCGACGTCCTGATCGATGACCGGGACGCCGAGTTTCTCGAGTTCGGCCGTCGCGGCGTCGACATTGCGCTGGCCGACGCCGTCACCGAAACTCTCGAACTCGAACATGTCGCTGCCGCCGGCGATTTTGGCCTCGACGTCGGTGTAACTCGCGCCGTTTTCCACCATGCGGCGGAGCAACGCGCGGATCGCCGTGTCGGCGTACTTCCCGGGTTTCACGTCGCTGTTTTCGGCGGCGTCGCCGTCGGGCAACATGACGTGGGCCAGACCGCCGATACCCGAGTCCGGGTCGTAGAGGGCAACGGCGAGACACGAGCCCAGCCCGTACGATTTTAGGGTGTCGTCACCCTCGCTGACGACCAGTTCGGAGATGCCGACCTGGACGGGTTCTGGTTTGCCCGGTTCGGTGCCGTAGGTCTTCATTCGACGTCCTCGAAGTTGGCGGTAGTTGGTGTCTCCTCGATGCGGTCCACGTCGAGATCGTTCAGCGCGCGCTCGAGGTCGCGTTCGTCGGGGATCGCGTAGATCTCACAGTCGAACTCGCGGCCGTCGGCGACGACCTGGGTGTCGAAGACGAACGCGAACTCCTGGGTTTCCCCGAGCTGGATAATGATGGGATCGACAACCGCCGCCCCGATATCGTGGATGAACTCCGGTGGCGAGTGATCGATGGTCGTATCGAGGACGTTCGCCCAGCCGTCGAGAAACCCACTGGCCATGATGTTGCCCAGTTCCTTGATGGCGCTCTCGCCCATCTCGCCGAACCCATCGCCCTCCTCGTCGACGTCCATCGGAACCATGGCGTCGACGATCTGGTGAGCCGACGCCTCGTCGAACAGAAAGAGGAGGTAGCCACTCGGTGTCCCCTCGAACTCGAAGGCGACCCCCACGAGGCGTTCGTCGGCGACGGCCGCTGGAATCGCCTCGAGGGAGACGAAGTTCAACTGACGAATCTCGACGTGCGTTTCGATCCCGGTCAGCGTCGTCGCCGTCCTGGCGACCTCCTCTGCGCCCTGTTCGGCCATGCGGTCGAACCCGTCGAGTTTGTCGTATTCGATCCCGTCACTCGAGCGGATTTGTTCCAGGAGGGCGGCCATCGAGTCGCGCTCGGGGAACAGGTAGTGACTGAAGCCGATCTCGGTACCGACGGCCTCGATGTGGCTCTGGAAGAGTAAAGCGAGGTCGTCGTCGCCGGGAGCCCCCTCGATGTCGCCGAAGAACGGCTCGGCGGTCGTCCCCTCGATGAACGTCGGTGTCGAGACGTCGATGACTGTCTCGAGAACGTCGGCCCACCCGTCGATGAACCCGCTGTTCATTACCTGTCCCACTTCGGTCGCGGCACTGCGGCTCATCTCGTCGAACTCTTCGACGCCGGACTCGGCGATGAGCATCTCGACGATCCGGAGGGCACTCTTGCGGTCGAAGACGACCACGGAGTGGCCATCGAGGCCGCCACTGAGTGCGACGCGGACGCCGACCTTTTCGGCTCCGTCCTCGAAATCGTGATTGATCTCCCGACCCCGCATGAAGTTGAGTTTCGTCACGCCGACCTGGGTCTCGACGCCCGTCATCTTCGTCAGTCGACCGGCCGCGAGGCCGGCCCCCTCGCGGGCCATTCGATAGAACGTGCCAAGGGCGTTGACGTCAAGTTTCATGTGGTGGTCACGTCGATACCGTTCACCATCCCGACGAACGCTTCAAGATCGGGGAAGGCGTAGATTTCGGCCTCGATCTGGTAGCTCGGGACCGAGAGGTCCGAGTCGAAGAACAGCGCGAGGTCGTCCCCGCCAAGGCCCGCTGTGCGAACCACGATGTCCGCTGCCGGCGCGTACACGAGCTGGGGCGCGGCGATGTCGATCGCTCGGCCGAGGACGTCGGCCCAGCCGTCGATGAAGCCACTCGCCATCATGTTCCCCATCTCTTCGACCGCACTTCTGGCCATCTTCCCCGAGACGTTCGACATGTCGTCGACGACGTCGTTGAGCATGATCGCCGTGATCTTCTTCGCGCTCGCTTCGGGGAAGAGAATCAGGATGTGACCGTGGGGGGGATCGAGCAACCGAACGCGAACGCCGACCCGCTTGCCGGGTTCGAGCTGGCTGCTGATGTCGTCGACGTCGACGAAGTTCGTCTTCGTCACCTCCATCTGGGCGTCCTCGCCAGTCAGCTTGCTCATGTTGTCGGCGACGCCGTTCGTCCCGACCTTTGCCATTTCGTTGATAAAGCTCAGCTTGCGGATATCGACCATCATCGTCATTGAAATACGTACCTCCGTGTGTTGCAGTCTCGGGCCTGTACGGACCGACGCCACTGTCGATCCAGCGCGGGCTCGAGTCTCGAGTGCAACTGCATCACCCGAGTGGGGGGTGGCGTCTGGGTCCTGTTGCCAGTAGCGGTACCGTCTCCTGGTTCGATCTGCCGTCGGCTCGTGTCGGTGATCGTCAACCCGCGTGGACGGGTCCCGAAAACGAGGGTAGGCAGTCCGTCTGAAGCGTAGGTGTGGGAGTTCATAGCGTGTTCACGTCGAGGATGTTGACCACTTCGCCGCGTCCGCGGACGGTCGCGCCACTCAGCCCCGAGACGCCGCTCATGAACCCCTCGAAGGGTTTCACGACGACCTCCTGTTGACCGTGGACGGCATCACAGTGAAGCGCGACCGAGCGGACGTCGTCTCTGACACGGACGATCATACCCTCGTCGCCGTCGGTCGACGACGAGTCCGCGTTCGCCTGCAGCCGTGTCGAGAGATCAACGACCGGGATCGGGCCGTCCTCCGTCTGGAGCACGCGCTCGGTCTCGGTCGATTCGACGCGCCGGGTGTCTTCGATGTCGCGAACGACTTTCAGCGGCACGCCGAACTCCTCGCCGGCTGCCTCGAGGAAGAGGACGTCGGCGATGGCGACGGTCACCGGAAGCTCCATGCTGACGGTCGTCCCCTCGCCGGGTTCGCTGTGGACCGAGACGGAGCCGTCGAGGGACTCGATCGTCCGTTTGACGACGTCCATCCCGACCCCGCGACCGGAGATGTCGGTCACCGCCGACGCCGTCGAAAGGCCGGGATGGAAGATCAGGTCGTACAGGGATTCGTCGCTGCGCTCGGCGGCTTCCTCGGGCGTGAGCACGTCCGCCTCGATCGCGGCCTCCCGCAGGTCGTCGGGGTCGAGACCGCGGCCGTCGTCGCTGATCGTGAGCTGGACTCGGTCTCGAGCGCGATCGGCCTCGAGTCGGACTGTTCCAACACGGGGCTTGTCGCCGGCTTCCCGTTCTTTCGGGGGCTCGATGCCGTGGTCGACGGCGTTGCGAACCAAGTGGACGAGTGGATCGCCGATGCGATCGAGAATCGTTCGGTCGAGCTCGATCGACCCACCCTCGATCTCGAGGGAAACCTCTTTGCCCTGATCCCGACTGATGTCCCTGACAACCCGGGGAAGCCGGCTGGTCGCCGTCTCGAGGGGGACGAGTCTGACGTCCATCACCGTCTCCTGTAGTTCGGAGGTGAGGTCCTCGAGGGCGTCGAGTTCGCGACTGATCGTCCCCGGGTCCGCCCCCTCGTCGATGGTGTGACGGAGTCGGACGCGGGCCGTGACCAGCCCTTCGACCAGGTTCAACAGGTTGTCGACCTGATCGACGTCGACCGGGATCGACTGACTGTCGTCGCCACCGTGCTGGTCGGTCCGGCCGTCGCGGTGATCGGGGACCTCGACGGTCGGTTTCGGCAACGGTGGACACGCCTCGTAGATTCGGTCGTCGGGTTCGGCTTCGTCATCGTCGCCGAATCCAGGTGTGTCCTCCGACGCCTCTGCGGTGAAGCTGTCACCTGCGGCCTCGACTGTTGGGTCGGCGTCTAAGTCCGTCTGGGGGTCGCCAAACTCGTCGCTTGCGGAATCGGTCGTGAACGCCTCCCCTGGGAAGGCCTCCTCGAGGTCAGGGTCTGTTATCGAATCCTCGCTGTAGGCGACGGAATCGTCAGCGGCGGTCTCGAAGTCGCTCGCACTGTCGTTCCCGAAGCCATCGTCTGTTTCGGGTGCGAACGACGTCTCGTCGAACTCGGTTTCGGCGTCACCGTCGAATTCACGCTCACTCACTGCATCTGCCGACTCGAGCCCGAAATCGGCCGCGAAGTCGTCGCCACCCTCGAGGTCCTCGAGGGCGTCGGGTTCGGAGAGGTCGTCGGCTTCGATCGCCGCCTCGGCTTCGAGACCCGCTTCCTCGGTGGGTTCGGAGCGCTGGTCGGATGCGGTGAATGATTCCACGTCGGCTTCGAGCGCGCGATCGTCCTCGGCCTCGAGCCCGCCAGCCGTTGCGGGCTCCTCGATCGTGTTCTCCGCTTCGGCCTCGATCCCACCCGTCGTGGGGCGATCCGCGACCGCGTCGTCGTCTTCGAATGGCTCCTCGAGACCATCCTCGTCCGCGGGACCCGCCCCCTCGCCATCGAGGGGTGTTGGTTCCTCACCGACCTCGATCTCGTCGTCCAACTCGAGGAAACTGTCGTCGTCGGTGTCGACGTCGTCGCCGAGGAGTTCGTCCATGTCGACCTCATCGTCGTCGTCGAACTCGTCGAACTCGAGTTCCTCGAGTTCGTCCTGCAGTTCCTCGAACCCGACCATATCGACCTCGTCTTTGAGTTCGGCGAACACGGCACTGGCGTCGTCGACCTCGTCGCTCGGTGCGGTCGACTGCGCAGTCGTCGCCGCAGGCTCCGCGGTCGGTTCGGCGTCGGCTTCAGCCGCCGAAGGCGCTCCTGGCTCGAGCTCGCCTGGGCCACCGTCCAGCTCGTCCTCGTCGAACAGATCGTCGAACGAGCCGGCTTCCCCCATGTCGTCGAACACGTCCAGCTCGTCGTCCTCGACGTCTTCGACGAGTCCGTCGAGATCGTCGAATTCGTCGAACTCGTCGAGTAACTCGTCGACTTCGAGCTCCTGGGCCTCGTCCGCTGAGAGGGCAGGTGTCTCGGCATCTCCCGGTCCTGTCGCCACTGACGACCCCTCGACGCCGTCGTCATCGGAGTCGGAGTCGGCGTCGGCCGGTTCGGGTACTGTCTCACTCGCGGTCTCGAGGCGATCGGTCACGGTCTCGATCTCGAACGCCTCGACGGCGTCGACCGGCTCGAGGGCGGCGGCGATCGACCCTTCGCCGACAGCACTTCCGAAGATGGCGTCGAAGCTCGTGCCGTACTCGTCGTTCTCGATCGCCTGCCGGGACGGGTCGGTCCCGATCAGGTCGAAGGCGTCGACCAGTGCGTCGACGACGCGCTGGCCATTATTGACGCCATCGACGTCAGCGGGCGCGATGGAGAGTCGGACGAGGAACGCGTCGTGCTCCGAATCCGCGGGTGGATCGAACCGCGCCAGAATCCGATCGAGTTCCTCCTCGGTCGGCGGGACGACGCTTTCGGTGTCGCTTTCCCGGCCGACTGGCGCTCGCAGTGCCTCGATCGCCGTCGTCGGATCGCGGTCGACCGCGTCCGCGCCACCCCCCTCACCAGCGGCCTCGAGCATCGCCTCGAGTTCGTCGAGCCCCTCGAAAATAACGTCCATGATATCGGGATCGACGTCGACACGCCCCCGCCGGATCGCGTCCAGGAGGTCCTCGATGGCGTGAGCGAGATCGCTCGCTCTGGTGAGGCCCATCGCCCCGCAGTTACCCTTGAGGGTGTGGGCGATGCGGAAGATTTCGTCCATCGCCGCCTCGTCCCCCGGATTGCGCTCGAGGGTGAGGAGTGCGTTGTTCAGGTTCGTGATCTGTTCCTCGCTCTCGCGAGCGAAGTCGCTCCAGTAGTCAGTCATCGTGCTCACCTTCCTCGTAGCATGCGGTGACGATTCGTTCGGGCAGTGCCGGTGCCGGGACGGTTTCGTCGATTCGGCCCGTCGCGATCGCCTGCTGTGGGATGCCGAAGACCGGGCTGGTCGCCTCGTCCTGAGCGATAGTGTGCCCGCCGACCTCGGCAATCGCCTCGATACCGGCGGCCCCGTCCCGACCCATTCCGGTCAGAGCGACGCCACAGAGGGTGCCCAAGCCGGTGACGACCTCAGCAGCCGTCTCCATCGTGACGTCGATCGCGGGGCGAACGCCGTGGACGCGGGGGCCATCGTCGAGGCTGACCACGAGCGCGTCGTCCTCGACGCCCGTCACGCGCAGGTGATGTCCACCCTTCGCGACCACGATCTCACCGGCCTCGAGGAGGTCGCCGTCACTCGCCTCGCTGACGGCATATTCGCTGACGGTATCCAGCCGGGCGGCCAATCGCGCGGTAAAATCGGCGGGCATGTGCTGGACGATGATAATCCTCGCCCCCAACTCCAGGGGGAGCGTCGAGGCGATTCGTTCGATGATCTTCGGCCCGCCCGTCGACGCGCCGATAATCACGGTGGGGACGCCGGCGACCGGGCGCTCCACAGCGATCTCAGAACGGTCCGCCGGTCCGCCTGGCGTGCTCGTCGACGGGGTGCTCGTGTGCGTTCCCGTTCGCGGCTTGGGGGTGTCGGCCGTCGTCCCCCCGTTGACGCCGATTGCGTCCTCGCTCGCCGTGCCCGCGGCCACACGCTGGCGCTCGGTCGCGTTCACCGCTGCCGTCGCCCGGGCCAGCGCGAGCGTCGACACCGTCGCCGCCGAGAGCTCGTCGACCCTCTCGACGACGTCAGCGGTCAGGTGGCCGACGTTGCGGCCGTCGGTGCCGTCCGGTTTCTGCAGGATGTCGAGGGCCCCGCGCTCGAGAGCGTCAAGCGTGGCCTCGGTCCCCCGATTCGTGTAGGCACTCAGCATGAGGATCGGCGTTGGATCGGTCGCCATGATGCGTTCGACGGCCTCGATACCGCCCATGCCCGGCATTTCGACGTCCATGGTGACGACGTCGGGGTCGTCACGCCGGACGTGCTCGACTGCTTCCTCGCCGCTCGCGGCCGTCTCGACGGTGTAGCCAGCGTCCGCGAGCGCGTTCCCGACGACTGTGCGGATGAACTGCGAGTCGTCGACAACGAGTACGTCAGTCATGCCGCAGCAACGTCTGCCAGTGCCTTCCTGACGCTTGGTTCTTCGAACGGCTTCGTGACGTACCCGTCCGCCCCGGCTTTGACGGCGAGTTTCATCTTCTCCCGTTGGCCGACACTCGTACACATGATGACGCGAGACGACGGATCGAGCTTCTTGATCGCCGCCGTGGCCTTGATGCCGTTACACTTGGGCATCACGATGTCCATCATGACGATGTCGGGATTCTCTTCTTTGTACAGTTTGACTGCTTCAGCGCCGTTCGACGCCTCTCCAACGATGCGATACTCCTGCTCGAGAATTTGGCGCAGGAGATTCCGCATAAAATGAGAGTCGTCTACGATGAGCACCCCTGTCGACATTCAGTTGTACACCAGCCATCGATACCCATACGACTACCATAAATGCTGTCTCCCGATTATCACACGTGATAAACGCCCGAAAACGCCCTGCGAGGGCCGTTTTAGCTACCCTGGCCGGATCCCCTGTCGCCGCTTCCTTCCACGTTCGAGCCGGATGCGAGCAACAGCTTCTGGACGTCGACGACGCCGGTCGGTTCGACCACGATGGTCGACTCCTCGGCCGCTGGTCCGTGATCTCTCTCCTCCAAGGTGAACTCGTCGGCGACGACGGCGTCGGGGTCGGTGGTGCCACTCGAGTCGCCACCCACGCCCGTCCCCTCGCCACTCGGCCGATTATCGGCACGGCCGAGGCCGGTACTGGCGGTGCTCGAGCCGGAACCGAATCCTGGGCGCGAACCGGTGGGCGCTGGATCGGTTCCCGGCCCCGCTCCCGTTCCCGATCCCTGTCTCGCGCTCGATCGCCGGTCCCGTTCGCGTTCGCGCTCGCGCTCGATCAGGGCCACGACCAGTGGATGCTCGAGGGCGTTCCCGGCTCGGGAGTGATCCTCGACGTCGGCTGGCTCGAGGACGTCGTCGGCTGGGATGGTGTGAACGCCCAGCACCTGATCGATCAACAGCGCTGCTGACTGGTCGTCCGTCGGACGGTCGAAGACCAGCAACGACGCGTCCTCGGGGGCGGGTTCGTCGACGGGGAAGTGGACTCTCGAGTCGAGGATGGCCGTGATCTCCCCCCGGAGGTCGAACAGTCCCTCGACGGCGGGCGGGGCTCGCGGCACCCTCGTCACGTTCGCCGCCTCCGGCGGGTCGGCGATCGTCTTCACGTCGTCGACGGGAAACGCGAGGCGGTGCTCGCCGATGCGCACGAAGACGAATCGCTCGACTTCGATCTCCGCCTCGTCGTCGGGCTCGTCTCGCTCGCTCGGGTCGTCGATACTGATCCCGAGGAGTCTGTCGGGTAGCTCGGGTGGCATTCTCTGTTCGAGTGTCTCAGTCCACCGTTAAAACGTTGCCCCCCGCCACCACGGATCCCGGATCCCGGGGCCAGGGGTATGGGCGCTCGAGTCTCGAGCCACCCTCGAGTGCCCCAGGTGTCTCTCGAGCGAAGCCCACCCCCTCGAGTGTCCCCCAGCGGACTCCCGAGTGACGACCCGGTACGCTCCCTGGACGCGAGTCGGCGCAGCCCCGCCACTCACGACCGTGGGGTCGAAGGCCGCTGCAACGAAAGGCCCTTAAGTTGGCCCCGACTATCAAGAAGTGGACTAGGTCGGGCAGTTAGGCCCTGCTCACAACCCACACTATGGCCTTCAGTGGGGACCGAAGCCCGCGGGCGTCCGGCCGACCGGCCGTGGCCCCGAGAGCCAACGTCGAAGCCTCGTCCGTCGGGGACAGCGGTCCACGGCGACCGTCCGCAGGGACGGCTCGTCGTGGTTAGTCGGCGACAGCCCATCAGGCGCGGAAGCGAGCAGTGGACCGTCGGACACCTGTCGCTCGACGGGTCGCGGGGTGGAGGAGGCAACCGGGATTCCCTCGGTCGGAACGCCGGGCAATCGCGGGGTCCGCATTCATACGACCTTTTGCGCTGCGTTCTGGCGACCCGGCGAGCGAATTGCTCGCCGGGTCGCCGACACTCGCCAAAAGCTCGAGCAAAAGCACTCCTCGCTCCCCGAAAGCGACCCCGCGGGGTCGCTCCTCGGCCCGCTCGCGGACACCGTCCGCTCGCGGTATGCACCTTACTATCGGGCAGGGGCCTGCCCTCCCCCGGCGCGCGTGGCTCTCGAGAGTCCTCGAGCCACGCTCGCGGCCACGGTAAACAGTCGGGTTCGATCGGTCGTCTAACGGCGGGTCCCGATCAGTCGTCAGCCGCCTCGAGCGGTGCCCGATCCGCCAACCCGATTGCGCCATCGAGCGTCCGAATGGGGTACGGGATGTCGATCCCCTTCTCGTCGAACCGCTGTTTGACGGCGGTGACGTACTCACCCTTGATGCGGACGAAGTCCGCTCTCGAGGGGTCGGCGATCCAGATCCGGGACTGGAGTCCCACGTCGGAGTCGTTGAGTTCCGTCAATCGGACGGAGGGACCAGGGTCATCCATGATGTCCGGATGCTTTTGGGCCTCGTCGACGATGATCTCGGTTGCCTTGTCGATGTCGTCATCGTAGCCGATGCCGAAGACGAACTTCAGTCGGAGCCGGTCGCCATCGACGGGATTCTTGAGGACGCCGCCGGTCAGCGCGGTGTTTGGCACCGTCAGCAGTTCGTTGTCGAACGTGCGAACGCGAGTGACGCGGAGGCTGATGTCCTCGACGACACCCGAGTGGCCGTCCCACTCGATCCAGTCGCCGATGCGGAACGGCTTGTCCGTGTAAATGAACACGCCGGCCACGAAGTTCGCGATGACGCTCTGTAGCGCCAGTCCGATCGCCAGCGCCCCGGCGGCGGCGATACCGGCCATCGATACGAGGAAGTTCCCGAAGCCGGCCGCCCCGAAGGCGATGGCGATGGCGAGAAACGCCACGCCGAAACGGGTGAGCAAGAGGATTGGCTTCTGGGCGTGTCTGTCGAGTTCGCGTCGGTCGAGTGCGCGCCTGACGATCCGTCCAATGACCTGCCGGCCGACGAGCCAGACGACCAGGAACGTGACGACGAAGACGATCGCACCCTCGAGGGTCGACGCCAGCGAGGCGTCGCCGATCAGGGTCTCGAGCTGTTGGCCGACGAACCCCAACCCCTCACCCTCTCCGTTCCCCTCGGCCTGGAGCGCGAGCGGGATCATCGATGGATCACCGCCGTGTGCCCCCGCGTCTCGACGAGGTCAGCGTTCACCTGTTCGGCAAGTGCTGTGGCCTTGGCTTCGGTCGACGCTCCGGCTCGAGCCGCTCGAAGAAATTTCACCTTCACCAGATTCTCGTTCTCCAGTTGCGTGTTGAGTTCATCGACGACGGCGTCGACGCCGTGTTTCCCCACCCAGACGGTCACGTCGAGGTCGTGGGCTCGTCGTTTCAATTCCTGCTCGTTCATACCCCCCTCAACGGAGGGGAACGGTTTCAATGTTCGTGAATAGAACGGCCTCGAGAGCGCGCTTGCTGGTCACTCGTAGGGATATCTGGCCTGCTGACCACAGTCGCAGGTGATCACGACGTGCCCGTTCTGTAACCGGACACGGGCGTTGGCCCCCGGTCGCAGATAGGCATCACAGCGATCGCACGTGAACCGGCGAAACCGCTTTGGCAGCGAGAGTCGGTTCCGTTCTGCCACCCGGCGTGCGAGTTGGACGTACACTCTCGCTCGGTCCTCGTCTCCCTCGGCGGCCGCCGCTCGAGCGAGGGCGTGTAAGCGCTCGATTCGCTCGGCGGCGATCTCCATGTCCCATCGATTGCCACGGAGCCCCTATGGAGATTGCGCTTCGCCCGCCACCGATACGGCTTTTTGCCCGCCCGCCAACCTGCCGCTCGTGCGCGTCCTGCACTACCTGGAACTCGAGGGGCCCCTTCGACGAAGCGGGATCGGGACGGCGACCGATCACCAGCGGCGAGCCCTCGCCGGCGTCGACGAGGCGGACAGGCCCCAAGGTGGGCTCGAGGTGGTGACTGATCCCTGGCCGCAGGACACCCCGAGGGCCGTCATCGGTCGGCTCCGCCACGGCGAGTCCGTCCTTCCCGAGTACGACATCGCTCACTGCAACGCCATCGGCCCCGGTTCGCTGACCGTCGCCCGCCACGCTCGCCACACCGGCCGCCCCCTCGTCTGTCACGCCCATGTCACCAGCGAGGACTTCCGGAACAGTTTCCGCGGCTCGAACGCGCTCGCCGACCCCCTCGGGCGCTACCTCCGGTGGTTCTACGCCCAGGCCGATCTGGTGTGCTGTCCCAGCGAGGGGACGAAACGCCACCTCGAGACCTACCCCGTCGAGGCTCCGATCGAACCGATAACCAACGGCGTCGACCACGCCTCACTCGAGGGATTCGAGGGGTTTCGGGAGCCGGTGCGAACGCGACTGGGGATCGACCCCGACGAGCTGGTGATCTTTGCCGTGGGGAACGTCTTCGAGCGAAAGGGGCTGTCGACGTTCTGTCGGCTCGCCCAGGCGCTCCCCTACGAGTTCGTCTGGTTCGGCCCCTACGACACCGGGCCACAAGCGAGTCGAGCGGTTCGACGCTGGACCCGCGATCCACCCTCGAACGTGACGTTCACGGGGTGGATCGAGGACAAGCGTGCCGCCTTCGCCGCCGGCGACGTGTTCTGCTTTCCAACGCACGCCGAAAACCAGGGCATCGCGGTCCTCGAGGCCATGGCCTGTGGGAAGCCGGTTGTCCTCCGGGATCTGCCGGTCTTTCGCGAGTTCTACACCGACGGCGTTGACTGCGTGCTCAGGGACACCCGGCAAGGGTTCCGCGAGGCGATCCGTGCGCTCGCGGACGATCCGGAGCGTCGACGACGACTCGGCGAGCGGGCGCGGGAAACCGCCGGGAACCACCGTCTCGAGCGCGTGGGGACCGAGCTGCTCGCGTGCTACGAGCGGGTGCTCGAGGCGTAACGTATTGTCTCCGGATCCGGATCGATCGATGCCGCAACCCTGTTATATCGCCGATGGCGAAGTATTGGGAAGCACGTGACAGGCAATCGACGGACTGCCGCCGCGATAGCCGACGACTCGAGCGGTGACTGTCGCCTGGACCGTCGGTCGATGCTGGCAACGACGGCGGCGGGGCTCTCGGTGGCCACGAGTGGCTGTCTTCGCGAGGTGCGGAGCGCGATCAATCGCGACCGATTCGAACAGCTGTCGATCGACATCACGGTCATGCCGGCCGATGGCGATCACCAGGCGATCCAGGTCGCCAGGCGCCTCACCGACAACCTCGGGGCCGTCGGCATCGATAGCTCGTTTCGATTCCGATCCACCGAGGAGTTCTTCCGAGACACGCTCGTCAACCACGACTTCGACTGTTTCGTCGGCCGCCATCCCGGTGGCGCCGATCCCGACTTTCTTTACGAGGCGCTGTACTCCAGCTACGCCGAACAGTCGGGCTGGCAGAACCCGTTCGGCGTGGCCGACCCTCGACTCGACGACCTCCTCGAGACCCAGCGACGGGCCACCGAGGCGGCACGCGAGGACGCGGTCGTGAGCGTCCTCGAGTACCTCGCCGTCGAACAACCGTTCGTCCCGATCTGTCGAATGGCCGATCTCCGGTTGCGCCGGACCGATCGCTTCGATGGCTGGCACGACGCCGCGCTCGATTCTCGGCTGGGGTATCTCGATCTCGAGGTCGCCGATGCCGAGGATGCGGAGTTACGCGGGACGGTAATTTATCCCTCGACGTCGGAGAACCTCAACCCGCTGTCGGTCGAGTATCGGAGCCAGGAACTGTTCGTCGAACTGCTGTACGATTCGCTGGCGACGGTCGAGCCGAGCGCTGAGGACGATCCCTCGAGCGTGGGTGAGGACGGCCTCCTGCCGTGGCTGGCCAGCGACTGGGCGTGGGACCCAGCAGCCGACTCCGAAGCTGTAGAGGACCCCGACGCCGAGATCGGCCGTCTCGAGGTCACCATCCGTGAGGATCACGCCTTTCACGACGGCGAGCCCGTGATGGCCGACGACGTCGTTTTCACCTACGATCTGCTCGCGGATACCCGACTGGGGGGCGACGAGGTGCCCACGCCAGCCCCGCGCTATCGTGGTCGCACCTCGGCGGTCGAGGCCGTCGAGGCCGTCGACGATCACACCATCGAGTTTACCATCGACGGTGCCGAAGCCGTCGCATTACAGGCCCTTCTCGTGCCGATCCTTCCCGAACACGTCTGGACCGATCGGACCGGTGAACCGACTGTCCCCGGCGTCAGGCTGGCCCAGGGGACGACAGAGGCCGTGGTGACGGACAACGTCCCGCCGATCGGGAGCGGCCCGTTCGCCTTCGACGACGTCGCCGTTCGGGACTCCCTCGAGCTCGTGGCCTACGACGACCACTTCACCCAGCGCGAGGACGTCGACCTTCCCGGCGTGACCGTCGACTCACTCCGTGCCCAGATCGATCCGCGAAGTCCCTCCGCCATCGCCTTTCTCGAGGCCGGTGATGCCGACGTGACGTTCTCGCCACTCGAGGCCTACGCGATCGACGACATCGAGGCATCCGAACCGCTCGAACTCGTCGACGTGCCGACGACCGCCTTCTACACGTTAGGGTTCAACGTCCGTCGCGAACCGTTTTCGAACCCGTTCTTCCGACAGGCCGTCGCCCGACTGCTCGATAAGGCCTGGCTCGTCGAGGAGGTGTTCCAGGGATACGCCGAACCGATCGCTACCCCCCTGACCGACGCGTGGACGCCCGAGGCGTTCGCCTTCGAGGACGCCGATCCGTCGGTCCCGTTTGCCGGTGACGCCGGGACTGGGACGCTGGACCTCGAGGCCGCCCGTGACTGGTTCCGGGACGCTGGATATCGCTTCGACGACGGCCACCTGGTGGTGAGACGCTAGTGTTGGTCCAGGTTCTCCTCCAGATCGCGGTCGCCGTGACGGTCCTGACGATCCTCGGGGTCGCGCTCTTCGCGGGGCGACAGCGAGTCGTTCGAACGGTCCGCGAGTGGCGCGGCCGGGTGAAGTCGGTCGTTCCGATCGTCGTGGTGCTGGCAACTGTCCTCTGGTTGAACGGGTTTGCGCGCGAACTGGTCCCGGAAGTGTCCTGGATGATCCGATGGGAGTTCACCGAACCGATCTACGACATCGAGGGCCAGTTCATCCTCTGGTTGCAGGGACAGGCAACCCCCGAACTCACCGCGTACTTCTCGTTCATATACATCTACGGCTACGTCTTCATGCTGGTGTTCCCGGTCGTCGCGTATTTTTTGCTCTCGAACACGCGCCCCCTCCGAGAACTGCTCGCGGCGTACACGTTCAACTACACGATTGGATTGCTGTGTTACATCTTGATCATCGCCTACGGGCCACGAAACGTCATGCCCGAACTCGTGCAGGGCCTGCTGTACGACACGTACCCCCAGTACCAGCAGCTGACGCGACAGGTCAATCGCAACACGAACGTCTTTCCCTCGCTCCACACCTCGCTGTCGGCCACCGTGGCACTCATGGCCTATCGCACCCGCGACGTCTACGGCGGCTGGTTCTGGGTGGCACTCGTCCTCGCGATCAGCGTCGCCATCTCCACGATGTACCTGGGTATCCACTGGGCCATCGACGTCGCCGCTGGTCTCGGCCTCGCGTGGCTCTCGGTGGCCCTCGCGACCGCGCTCGTCGGTCGCTGGTCAGTCTACGACGGCCTCGAGGGGGTCGAGGCCCTCGAGCGGATCCCGCTCGTCGGCCGGGAGTGAGGGCGGTGAACGCGATCGCAATGCGTGGCGACGCCACGCCCGACGCGAACGACCGATTTAAGCCCCTCTCCCGATGATCGCCGGACGATGGTCGACCGGGTCGCCGCGTTCACCGACACGTACCTGCCGACGGTGAACGGCGTCTCCTACACCCTCCACACCTGGGCGACTCGATTCTCGGCCGCTGGGGGTCGCATGGAGGTCGTCTTCCCCGAGAGCGATCACGACCCTGCGCCCCACGAGTTCCCGGTCGGTAGTCTGCCGTTCCCCTTCTACGACGGCGTTCGGCTCGGACAGCCGCGAGTGCCCGAGGACCTCTCGAGTGCCGCGGTCGTCCACGCCCACACGCCCTTCGCGCTGGGACTGGCCGCTCGCCGATACGCTCGCTCGCTCGGGGTCCCCCTCGTCGCCTCCTACCACACGCCGGCGGCCGAGTACGCCCGCTATCTGGCTCCGGGGATCGGAACCGCTCTCGTCGGCCGTCTGGCGAGTGGCTACGAACGCTGGTTCTACGACGGGGCCGACCTCGTCATCGCGCCCTCCGCGACCGCTCGCGAGCACGTCCGCGATGACCTGGGCGTTTCGACGCCTGTGACGGTGGTCTCAAACGGTGTGGACCTCGAGTGTTTCGACCCCGAACGAGGCGATTCGGCAGCGTTCCGCGCCCGTCAGGATCTCAGTCCCGACGGGCACCTTATCGGCTACACGGGTCGTCACGGCCACGAAAAGCGCCTCGAGGAACTGATCGACGCCGCCGCGATTCTCGATACCCGTCTCACGGACTCCCTCACGCTCGTGGTCGCGGGCGATGGCCCTGCACGCCAGAAGTTGATGGCTCGAGCCGAGATGAAAGGGCTTGACGCACGGTTCCCCGGCTTTTTGGACCGCCAGACGCTCCCTGACCTGTACGCTACACTCGACGTCTTCGGCTTCCCGAGCCCGGTCGAAACTCAGGGACTCGTCGCGCTCGAGGCCATCGCCTCGGGGACGCCAGTCGTCGCCGCCGACGAGGGCGCACTTGCGGAGACGGTCACCGGTCGAACGGGCCGACACTACCCCAGCGGTGACGTCGAGGCATTCGCGGACGCCCTCGAGGCGGCGCTGCTCGAGCGCGAGCGCCTCGCGGCGAGGTGCTGTCGCCGGCGCTCGGAACTGAGCGTGGAGCGGTCACTCGAGCGGCTTCGCTCGATATACGCGGCGACGGTAGAACGCGGCTAATGACTCCTACTCGTCCTCGAGGGCGTCGGCGATCCGGTTGAGCGCACGCGTCTGATCGCGAAGTTCGTCGCGCACCTGTCGGACCTCGCGAACGAGTTCCTCGTTGTCGGCGCCACCCTCGCGGCCGGGACCGCCGGGACCGGGGCCACCGGGGCCTCCACCCATCATCCCGCCCATCATCTGGGCGAGTGGGTTGCCACCCATGCCGCCGGGGCCACCCGGGCCGCCCTCGCCGCCGCCGAACGGGCCCGCGGGTGCGCCCTCCCCCTCTTCGGCTTCTTCGGCGCGTCGCTCGCGAATCTCCTCGACGCGCTCGCGGAAGGATTTCTCCTCTTCCGCCCCGTTCCCGTTTCCGCCTCCGTCTTCCGGCGTCGCTTCGGTCTCGGACTCGGAATCGTGGTCGTCTGCCATGGGAGAGGGTTCCGGGGCAGGTCGGAAAAGGATTGTTATCCCCGGAGTCACGGCCGCAATCGAAGTCGGCCGCGTGACTGCTGATGCCCCGCTCCCCGACCTCGATCTGTTGGCCCGACACGACCCCGAGCGGTGTGGGCATCGTCGGTGTTCTCAGCGTCGGCCCGGGCGCAGTGGTTCGATTCACCTGAGTGGGTTGGGTCACTGCGGCACGGTCACCGACTGTCGCGATCCGTCGCTGGGCGGAAAGTGAGAATACCGACCCCTCTCAGACGGTTGCTTGCCGTCTCTTCCCGAGGAGTATCCGTATTGGGTCTGGAATTACCGGGAACACGGTACAGTGAATCGCATCAGTCGTCGGCTACCGCCCCCTGCTGGTCGGTAGCTGGCGTCGCCCGCAGGTGGATCGACCACAGGTACAGCAGGCTCGGGAGCACCAGGATGCTCAGGAGGAACGCGAGCACGAGCGCCAACACGACGATCGAGCCGAAGGACGTGATCTGTGGGTTGGGGTGCAAGAGCAACGTTGAAAACGCCGCACCCGAGGTCAGGGCGCTGCCGAGCAGTGCCCCACCTGTCCCCGTGACGGCCCGCTCGAGGGCGGGAATGGGGGCCAGCCCCCCCGCGAGTTCCTGGGCGAAGCGGTCGCTGACGTGGATGTTGTAGTCGATCCCGAGCCCGATGGTGACGCTCATCAGGAGCGCCGTTACGAACGTCAGGGGCACGCCGAAGAGGTACATGCTCCCGATGACGAGACCGACGACGAGGGCGATCGGGATCACGGTCACGAGCCCCAGGGTGGCACTGCCGCGTTCGAACCGGTAGACCACGGCCAGGGCGACCGAAATCGCTCCGAGTGCGAGGAGCATTGTCTCGAGGATGTCGTCAGCCAGCACGGCCAGTTCGGCGTTGTTGAGCGTCGCCATGCCGACAGGGGTGACCGAGCCCGCGTCGTCGTCCATCTCGTCGGCGATGGCGTGCATGCCCTCGCCTTGCTCGCCGACGTCGAGGCCCTGCTGGACGGGAACGGCGAGGAGCAACGTCTCGTACTCGCCGTCGTCGGTGCGTTCGAGTACCTGGGCGGCCGCGTCGGGATTTGCCTCGTAGAGCGCGTCGTAGACGCGTTCGAGGTCCTGATCCGGGATCCCGTCCTCGGTGGTATCCGCGTCTGCGTAGACCTCGGCGAACCCCTCGTCAGCCGCGGCGGTCCGCTCCATGACCGTGAGCACCGAGTGGACCTCGACGTCGCCGCCCTGGCTAAAGGTCACGTCGCTGTCCGCGGCGGCCTCGTGGCCCGCCTCGACGCCCTCGAGGGTCGACGGATCGGTCGGGTCGCCTTCGACCAGGAATCGCGTCACACCCAGGAAGTCCGTCTCCGACTGGTACTGATCGCGTTCGTACTCCAGGTTCTGCTGGTACTCGGTGTCGGCGGCTTCCCAGGCCATCGGTCCTGGCAGTTCGGTCTTCCACTCGGCGACCTCGATGTCGTCCTGAAAGCCCTGTCTGTCGAGTTCGCCGTAGGCCACCCCGCCTGCGGTCCCGGCGACGAGGGCGATCACGACGACAGCCGGTGCGGCCCGGCGGGCCAGCGACACGCCGCTCGAGAGCGCGGGTTTGAGATATCGGCCGTGACCGAGCGCCGTCTTTCGACGGTCGAACTCGACGCGCTCGAGGAGGCCGTCGGCACTGATCTTGAGCGCCGGGACGAGCGTGACGAAGATCACGAACGCACAGATCACCCCGAGCGTGATGCCGACGCCGAGGTCCCGGATCATCGAGAGTGGGCTGGTGAGGTTCGACAGGAACCCGATTGCCGCCGTCAGCGTGACGAGGAGGAAGGCCACGGCAACCGAGCCCGTGGATCGCGACATCGCCTCTAGAATGCCGTCGTCGGGTCCGCGGTGCTCTCGATAGCGCATGAAGACGTGGAGGCCGAAGTCGATCGAGAGCGCGACGATGAGAATCGGACCGATGACGATCGTCATCCCCGCCGGGACGCCGAGCCAGCCCAGAATCCCGAACATCCACAGCACCGATACCACCACCCCGACGAACCCGATCAGGACGTCGACCAGGTCACGGTAGGCAAAGGCGAGTACGCCAACGACGAGCAGGAGCGCTGGCGGGATAATGAGCCAGATCGTGTCGCTCTGTTGCTGATCGACCCAGGGTTGCTGGGCGAACTCGCCGAGGGTGAACACCTCGGGGTCCTCGTGATCCCCGGCGGTCTCGTACAGCGTCTCCTGGGCGTCGCTCGGCGGGGTCGCCAGTTCGTGTTCTGGATGATCGCCGATGTCGAACTGGAAGTGCATCCGGAACGATTCGGCCTCGGTCGTCCCCGGCTCGTAACTCGAGGGCAGGAACTGCTGGGTCGGTTCCTCACCGACGAACGTCTCCTCGACAACTGCCGCCACTTCCTCGTCGTCGGCGGCCTCGAGGGCAGTTTGCTGCTCGGCGAGACTGGCGGACTCGTCACCTGAAAGCTGCACGGCGACGAGGTTCTGTGGCCCCACGGTGCCGTCCTCGAGTAGCGGGTCCTCCACGGCATCGTCCTCGAGCACCGTCCGCTGGTACTCGAGGGCCGTCAGTAGCCCCTCCCTGTCGAGTACGGTGTCGTCCTCCTCGCGGACGTACACGGATGCAGTTGCCGTCGAGTTATCCTCGTCGTCCTCGAACAGGCCGCCATACCGTTCGTCGATGTAGTCGCCAGCCTGTGCCACGTCGGTCGTCGTCTCGAGTTCGTCCCCGAACGCCCCCTCCTGTTCGGCCTCGATCTGGGGAATCCCCACGAGGACTCCCGCAGTTGCCACGAGCATGACCACCAACACGAGGCGATGGTGAGTGGTGACGACCGCTGCCAGACGGTCGATAATGTCGTCTATTTGTCCCATTGGCCGCTACTCCACGTCCCATCCAAATATAATTGGGGCCACGACTTCTGGGTCAGAAACCACCGGCAGCAGTCGACGTTTGACACTACTTGGCTGGCGCCCACAGGAGCCTCTCGAGTGTCACGTCCTCAGCCGCTACGAAAACGATCCCAGCGACGACTGCAACCGCGTTCTCTCCTCGCCGTCGCCCGACTCGAGTTCGTGCCCGACCAGGTCCCGCATGTCGACGACGTAGGTGGTGCCGGCGCGCTCGAGCACCAGGAGTCGCCCCTTCGTCCCGACGACGGTCCCGGTGAGCATCGTCTCGGCAACGGGCTGGGTCTCGAGGCCGAGACCCCAGTCGAAGTCGGTCGCGGCGATGACGTCGAACCGATTGTTTGCCAGGAGCGCCTCCCAGGCCGCGCCGTCGACCGATCTGGCGAGGCTCGCCACCTTCGACTCGGTGCGAACTCGATCCACCACCCCCGAACGCGCGGCGATTTCGGCCTCGAGTTCCCTGGCGATCCGACCGTTCGAGACGGTGCCGACGTGGGCCGCCCGGTCGGCCCCCTGCTCGCGCAGGCGGGTCTCGAGTCGCCACCGCTTCGTCACACCCACTTTGAACGTGTCCGGGGCGAACGCCGCGAGGTAGATGGCGTGGTCGTCGTCGCAGTCCATCTCGTCTTTGAGACAGGTGCCCGTACAGCGGGCACAGACCCAGGTACTCGCGTGTAGATCGCAGTGGGGGCCCGTTGGCCGGTCGCAGGGATAGTGAGTCGTCCCCTCGAGTGCGCCGGCACACCGGCGGGAACCGAGGCCGTACCCCAGGGTGGTTCCGGGCTTGAGCGTGATGGACGTCACTGCTCGAGGGTGGTCAGTCTCGTCGTCGGCCCGAATCAGGAGTGTCGCCGGCTCGAGTGTCGAGGTAGCCAGGAGATCGCCGTCGCTGTCGCTCTGATCGGTGGGCCGACGTGGTTCGTAGCCGACGACGTACACACTCGCGGTTGGCGGCGACGGCTCAAAGTCGTGACGCTCGTCGGTGGCTGACAGTGTCGAGGGTTCCCAGAACGCCGATTATTTCGTCACTCGTCACAACAAATATATGGTCGGGGACGCAACCCCTGGCCATGCAACTCGAAGGCGACCTCGCCGTGGCGGTCGAGGACGGGACGCCGACGTTCGCGCTCACCGTCGAGAACGTGAGCGACGAGCCGGTATCCTGTCAGTTCAACACGGGCTGTAAGGCCGATTTCGCCGTCAAGGAGAATAGCTCGGAGATCTGGCGACTGACCGACAACCGAATGTTTACGCAGGTCATCTCGAGTGCGACTTTCGACCCCGGGGAGGCAGCGACCTTCGAGGCGACCGGTGACGAACTGCCGGCAGGTGAGTACACCGCAATCGGCGAACTCAACGCGACCGACGCGACGTGTCTTGCGAAGACCACGTTTACCGTGTGACGGCCGGACTCCATCCAACCCCGAGGCCGATCACTGCCGAGTGCACTCGATCCCTCCGACAGCGTTGTGACAAACAGTGCTTTTACCGTTACAGGGGGAACGTACGCACCGATGGCAGTCCCTGAGGTGAACTCGGCCGTGGCGTTCGGATCGCTGACGATGGTCACGTGGGGAATCTGGATCGTCGTGGGAAACGCCGCCTCGGAATCCATGGACCCGAGGACTGCTGCCGCGATATCGTATCTCGTCGCAGCGATCCTTGCAGTCGGGTTTGTCGCGGTGTCGGATGCTTCGCTGGCCATCACGGCACGGGGCGGGACGCTCGCTGCCGTGGCTGGGTTGTTCGCCGGCATTGGCTTCGTCTCGATGTACATCGGGCTCTCACGTGGCTCGACGACGGTCGTTTCGACGCTCGGTGCCATGTATTTCGTCGTCGCAGCACTCATCGGGATGGCCGTCCTGGGTGATGAAATCACGACGACGAGACTCACAGGACTGGCGCTCGCGGGTGTCGGTGTTATTCTCATCGCGCAGTGAACGAGTCGCTTGCACTCCCGTCCGGAGGTCCCTGCACCGATTCACCACCCCTCGAAGCAAAATGGCGCAGATCCGGTTCGTTACCGAGGGCCTCGCTTTCCCTGGGCGTCTCGTCTGCGTGCTCGCCGACGTGTTTGTCATCGAGGATAACGTCGGTTCCCGCTGTCCGGGTGCGGGCCTCGAGTTCGTCGCCATCCTCCTCGAGGGCCTGTATCGTGGTGTGCTCGCCATCACACCCCTGACGGTGGTCCGTCTGTTCTTGCCCCTGTCGTGATCGAGCGGTGTGCGGGTGTCGACGTGGGACTCATACGGATTAGTGTCGTCTCTTACCGGTGAGTGCCGAACCCGGACTGGCACTCACCGGTAAACAGTGACACTAAACCGTATCAGTGGCCGATCCACCCGCTGTGCTCACACCACGGGTGGCGAACCCCCACCCCACCAGCGAGGCCTGCCCTCCCACGACCAGTACGGGCACGCGACAAGTATAGCGAGTACGACCTGCACGAGGGCCACGTGGCCAGCACAGCGAGCCCGATCTACGTGGCGGTCACGTCGGTCGCTCGGCGCCTCCGTCCACAAACCGGCCGTTTGGCGAC
>LKND01000042.1 GCA_001564275.1 Natrialbaceae archaeon Tc-Br11_E2g14
AGCGCTTGACCTCGACCCGACGGTGTTCGCAGACGCGCCCGAGGAAGTGCTCGAGCGGTATCCGCGGTGGATGACAGCCGAGTCGGGCCCGGAGTGAGCATGTCGCAGGCCTAGCACGTTCGCTGGGTGGCCTGTATATCGGTTACCAGTCGCGGGCCTGCCACGGTCGTTCGAAGCCATTGAGTTGGGTGGGCCCGATTGCGGACTGGTCCGCCCGGCGGAATAACTGTCATATCGTCGAAATTGTATATGCCCGCAGACGGCGTCTCTGCTCTTGGTGACTACCATGAGTACCGCAACTTCAGACGCAGAACTGTATCCCCTCGAAACAGCATGGAAGACGCTTGCTGTAGCCGGCGGCGGCGTCGCCGTTCTCGGTCTCCTTGCGATTACACTTCCCCTCGCGACCGGCATCGCAATCGCCTCCCTGCTCGGCATCCTCCTGATACTGAGCGGGTTCCTCCACGGCGGCTATGCCGTCTCTGCCCGTGGCTGGTCGGGGACGCTCTGGCAGGTCGTCCTCGCTGTCGTCTCGGTCGTCGCCGGCCTTGTGGTGATCACCAACCCCGTCTTCGGATTGGTGACGTTGACGGTGCTGGTCATCGCGTACCTGTTCGTCGATGGTATCGCCGAACTCACAACGAGTGTTCGAATGAAACCGGGCAGTGGTCGCGGCTGGATCGCTGCAAGCGGCCTGCTCTCGCTGGTCCTGGCAGGCCTGCTTTGGGCCGGGTTTCCTGCCGATGCCGCGTGGATCGTCGGTCTCTGGGTTGGCGTGAGCCTCCTCGTAACCGGCCTCTCGATGATCGGCGTCGCCTACGGCGGCCGACCCGTGGAGGACGACGTGGCCCCACCGTCGACAGAGCCCCGACCCCTGTGAACCCAACGTGACCGTCCCAGCTTTTACACTCACTGTGCCTGCACGCACAACAGGGCATCACGTTCGATCAGAAAACCTCGTTCCGAGTCGCTCGAGGCGCTCCTGTGCGGACTCACGTCGAGACTGGGTGACGTCTGGGAGGTAGTCGGCCTTGCGGAGTTCACGTTCTTCAACGGAGACGTCGAAGACGGCTCCTTCGTGTTGGCCTGCTTCAGCAATTTCGAGGCAGAGCCCCCGGCCTCAAGTCATGCGGGACCGGAGGTCCCGCTGACCATCCGAACGGGCCTGGGGCCCGTGAGGAGAGAGCGCAGGGCTTCCGATTGATCGGAAGCACGAAGCGAGTAGGCCGGGGAGGACAGCGAGGGATCGGAGATCCCTCGGGCCGTGCGAGCGGGCAAAGCCCGCGCGCAGAAGCCGACACTCTACGACACAACCCACGAGACAGTAGCCGACCGACTCCCAAATCAGTAAGTACCGTCGAAACTACGTCTGAAATATAGAGGTCAGACGCACCGCGCCTGTCAAACTCGTCGTTCCCGACGAGTATCACGACGACCTCCACGAAACCGCCGACCAATTCCTGTACTGTGCGAACGAGGCCAGTGACTACTGCTGGGACAACACCAACTACGAAGACTGTATCACCTCGAATGTGAAAGCCAGAAACGGCTTGTATGACCGTCTCCGCGAGGAAACTGAGCTGACGGCGAATCTTGTCCAAGAAGCCATCCGGCGTGCCGTCCACGCCGTCGACAGTGGCGTTGACCGCTGGAAAAAGGGCAAACGGACGAACAAACCAGAGTTTACCTCCTGGAGTATGGTCTACGACAAGCGCAGTGCCACCTTCTACCGGAACAAAATCTCACTTTCCACGGTCAACGGACGAGTCGAGTGTGGCTTTGAGTTGCCAGCAGACAGTCCAACACCATACGAGGAATACGTTCTTTCGGAAAACTATGAGTTTCGCACGAGTACACTCCAGTACGACCAAGCCACCGACGAGTTCTATTTCCACGTCAAAACACGGAAGATAGACACAGACGGTGGAGCTGTTGAAATCGAGGTTTCGGACGATTCCGAGCACCAAACTGTCCTCGGGATCGACCTCGGCGTGAACAGTCTCGCCGTCGCCAGCACTGGTACGTTCTGGAGCGGTGACGAATACGACCACTGGATACAAGAGTTTGAAAAACGCCGAACCGAGATGCAACAGCGCGGCACCCAAGCCACTCACAACGCCCTGTTGCGGCTTGGAAAGCGAGAACGACCATGGCGAAAACAGTATATCCACACGGTCGCCAACGAGATCGTCGAAGAAGCCGTTGATAACGCCTGCGACGTGATCGTGTTCGAGGACTTGACCGACATTCGAGAACGGTTGCCACACGCAGACTGGCATCACATCTGGGCGTTTCGCCGTCTTGTCGAGTACGTCGAATACAAAGCGCCAGAACGTGGTGTGGTAGTGAAAGACGTTGAAGCCGAGTACACCAGTCGGCAGTGTTCACACACTGACTGCGGGTTCACCCACGAAGATAACCGCGACGGCGAGCAGTTCAAGTGCCTCAAATGCGGGTACGAAATCAACGCGGACTACAACGGCGCGAAAAACGTCGGCCTGCGGTACATGCGGAAGCGACAACACAGACTGCGTTCCTCGCCCACGTCGGGGAGCGCAGACGTCTTGGAAAACGAAGTTTTCCAATGGCCAGGAAATCGTAACTTTCCTTCGACACCAGTAGACGTGCGTATAAATGGTGGGACGCTGAACGGCGACGGCTATCGGTCAACCGCCGACAGTTGATCGCCGGGAGTCCACATCAAAGCCCCATCTGCGAACGGGCAGGCCCGTTCGCATGGTCCGTGGGACCGTCGGTCCCACGCTCCCCCCAACGAGCGAACCGCGTATGCGGTGAGCGAAGTAGGGTGGGGTAGTTTACGGACTGAGTGCGTCGATGACCCGACAGGCGTTTTTCGAGAACGCACGCCGAAGTTTGTCCTCGGAAACGTCGAGCGTGAGAATTTCCATGATCGCCACGTCGGGATGGCAATCGGGGGCACCGCTCCCGAAGAGGACCCGGTCTGGATGCTCGAGCAAGGCACGCTCGAGGACGTCACGATACCGAACGGCGCTCGTGTCGAGGTAACAGTCGTCGATGGGCCCGAGCCGGTCGATCATATCGTGCATCAGATCGCGGTCGAGTGGATACCCGCCGAAGTGAGCGACGATGACCGGAACGTCACGATCGAGGATGGTTTCGGCCAGTGCCGCTGGCGTGGCCTCGGTGCCTCCGCTGACGATGACTGGCAGCGAGACGGCCTCGAGTGCCTCGAGAACGCTCTCCTCGGGAACGCCGTCGACCGCGGGGTCGAGCACGAAGCCGTGAAAGCGGTCGTCGTAGGCGTACTGCTCGACGTCTGCAGGAGTGGTGTGGTGTGGGCGCCGACGCGCGACGGCGTTTCGAACGCGACTCCTCGACCCCGTTTCGAGCCTCTTCGCCCCGTTGATGCGAGCGAAGGCGACGAACGGCCGCTCGACGCTGTGTCTGGCGACGCCGTTGTTCGCGGCGACGTAGGATTCGCCGGGGGTGACGCCAGGAAAGACCACCGCTCGAACGATGCCGGCCTGGTGCAATTCGCGCTCGAGACGGCCTGGGGAGATGTCGACGGCGTTTGCGCCCCGTCCTCGCTCTCCTTCGGGTGTCAATCGCGCGTGAACGTCGACGACCCGAAAGCCGTGTTCCAACTCGAGCATTTGGCTGGTGTTTCGTCTGAACGCCTATGGAGCTACCGGCCTCCGGCGTGGACAGCAATAGTGGCCGCTGAACGTCAGTGGACACACCCTGCGACAACGGTTCAGAACCGGCATCCCACCTCACCGGTTCTGTGCCGGCTCGCTGAGGGGCTGTCGTTTCAGTTGTTTCGGTCGCGTCGTCGAAATCGATCGACCGCCGTGTGCAGGCCATTGTCACGCACAATCGCCAGACGGAATCGACCTCTCACCGAAATATTTTTATAGAAGTGCTGACGACATATGTACTGAGGTATTTGACATGGCACAACAGCGACGCATGGGGGGACAGCCCCTGTTTATTCTGAGCGAGGACAGTGAACGAACCCAGGGCCGCGACGCCCAATCGTCGAACATCATGGCCGGGAAGGCGGTCTCGGAGTCGGTACGCACCACACTCGGCCCGCGGGGCATGGACAAGATGCTCGTCGACTCGAGTGGCAACGTCGTCATCACGAACGACGGGGCGACGATCCTCAACGAGATGGATATCGAGCACCCGGCGGCCCAGATGATCGTCGAGGTCGCCCAGTCCCAGGAAGACGAGGTGGGTGACGGGACGACCACCGCGGCCGTGATCGCCGGTAACCTGCTCGCCGAGGCAGAAGCCCTCATCGAACAGGACGTTCACGCCACGACCATCGTTGAAGGCTACCACGAGGCCGCCCGGATCGCCCTCGAGGCTATCGAGGACCAGGTTCTACCCGCCGACGTCGACGACGCGGTGCTCACCCAGGTCGCCACCTCGAGCATGACAGGCAAGGGGACCGGGGGCCTCACCCCGGAGACCCTCGCCGAGACCGTCGTCGAAGCCATCCGACACGTCGAAACCGACGAGGGCGTCGACCGCGATCGTGTGGAAATCCACACCCAGGTCGGTGCGTCCTCGAGTGCTACGGAACTGGTCCCCGGCATCGTTCTCGACGAGGAACCCGCTCACGACGACATGCCAACCACCGTCGAGAACGCCGATATCGCGATCCTGGACGTGGAACTTGGCGTCCGGACGGGCGAGATCGACGCCGAGTACTCGATCGACTCGATCGACCAGCTCACCGCCGCAATCGACGCTGAGGAGGGTGAACTGCGCCAGTACGCTCAGCAGGTCATCGATAGCGGTGTCGACGTGCTCTTCACGACCGACGACGTCGACGATCGCGTCGCCTCGTTGCTCGCCACGGAGGGGATCCTGACCTTCGAGAACATCTCGAACACGAAGGCTCGCAAGGTCGCCAGCGCGACGGGGGCACGCCGCGTCGGCGCGCTCGATGACCTTTCCAGTGATGACTTCGGTCACGCCGACCGCGTCCGCACGGAGACCTACGGCGACGACGACCTCGCGTTCGTCGAGGGTGGTGCGGCTGCCGAGGCCGTGACCGTCTTCGTCCGCGGCGGGACCGATCACGTCGCCGACGAACTCGAGCGCACGATCACCGACGCCCTTGACGTCGTCGCGACGGCGCTCGACTCCGGCGAGGTCGTCCCCGGGGCCGGGGCAACGGAGATCGCCATCGCCGACGCGGTTCGCTCGGCCGCTGCCGGAATCGAGGGCCGCAAACAGCTGGCCGTGACGGCCTTCGCCGATGCACTCGATATCGTCCCCCGAACGCTTGCGGGGAACTCCGGACAGGACCCAATCGATTCGCTGGTCGATCTCCGGGCGGCCCACGAGAGCGACGGACGCGCGGGCCTCGTCACCGACGGCGAGTCGGTGACGATCGGCGACCCGGTCGAACACGGCGTCGTCGATCCAGCCGACGTCAAGCGTGAGGCCGTCGAGAGCGCGACGGAGGCTGCGACCATGATCGTTCGCATCGACGACGTCATCGCCGCCGAGTAGCCCCGCCACTGTCTTCGTTTTGCTGTCGTCACTGTCACTCGCGTCGAACCGAAAGGTCGCTCCCGGGTAACTCGAGGTGCGCACCGACCGAATCGATCCCGATGCCCTCGACGAGGCTTCGGTGGGTGCCGGGAGAAGGAACCGCTGGTTGGTGTCGCTCACCTTTTCGGAGTTGGGCGTGATCGTCCGATCGGACGACGAGATCTTAGTCGATCCGCATTCGACACGATTGTCGACGACCCAATACCCGCTCGCCCGGGTACCCCTACTGGACACCGAACGGGGTGGTTCTACGCCACGTCTCCCGCTCGAGGGCCGCTGAGCCATCACTGGCCGTTTAGCTGCCTTTCCGCGGTACTGTGGACCCGTCGCGCCACTGCATCGCGCCCGGCGACAGCGGCCGTCAGTGCTCGACCCCCTCGAGGCGTACGCTGACCGTGTCACCGGTATCGAGGCCGAACGCCTCGTCCCCGCGCCCGTCGTTGACGTCCAGTTCGACGTAGCCGTGGCTCCCTACGAGTGCCACGAGAGCGCCGGGATCGACCGCGCCGAAAGTCGCCTCGACGGGTGCTCTTCGGCCGTTCGCCACCACGGCAGTCACGCCCTCGAGTGCCTGGCCTAAGATGTTCGTGATCACGTTGCCGAAGTCGTCCACGGCGAGGACGTCGGCGGAGATCTCGTCTCCCCCGTCCACGACGGCCTCCGGAATGGTGCCCTCGACGGGCTCGCTCAGGTCCTCGAGCCACGGGAGCTTCCCCGGGGCACGCGCTGCGTTCGCCACCGCCGCCGCGGCAGGCGCGAAGACGTCCCGACCGTGGAACGTCGACCGTCCGAGATCGATGTCCTCTCCACCGGTGGGAATCGGCCGCTCGAGTCGGTCCTCGTCGATTCGAAAGGCCTCGATCGCCGTCTTCCCGTCCACACTTGTCGACTGACCGACTTTGGCGCCCGGCTCGAGCCCCGCGAGACGTCTGGCGACCGGCAGCAGTACGCCGTTATCCGGACCGACGAGGACGTGGTCGCCGGCGCGGATGACCGCCGCGTGCCGGTCGCTCCCGACGCCGGGGTCGACGACCACGAGGTGCGTCGCCGGTGGATAGTACGGGAGGAGCTCACGCAGCCAGAACGCACTCGCCTGGCGATCCCCGCGAGGCAGGTCGTGGGTTACGTCGACGACCGGCATCGATCGATCCTCGAGACGCTCGTAGATGACTCCAGTCATCGCACCGGGGTACGGCGATCCGAAGTCGGAACTGCAGGTCAACATGGCTCGAGGTTCGGCGCTGATCGGGAAAACGACTGTGCTCGAGAGGGTCGAATCCTGCGAGTGTGAGTCGGGACGGTGACGGGTCTCAGTTGCCGTTCGAGTCGTCCCTGGCGACCATTTGAAGGCGCTCGATGCCGCCGGTCTCCTCGACGACGTCCACGACCGCAGGTGGAACGAGCGATTCCCAGGATTCGTCGTCGATCATCCGCTCGCGGACTGCCGTCCCCTCGAGGACCTCCCGATTGAACATCGGGGACTGTCGCACCTCGACGCCAGCCTCCCGAAAGAGCTGAATCACGAGGGGATTGTTCGAGTAGGCCACGTCGAAATCCGGGCTCATGCTCTGGACGTGGCTGACCCACACCGAATTGCGCTCCAGGTCCTCGATCGGGACCGCGTAGGTCGTGATGTCGAACTCCTGGACGGCCTTGGTGAGCATCATGATCCGTTCGCCCGCAGTGAACGGGTTTCGCGTGGTGTGTGAATCGCCAGCGCTCCCGATCCCGAGCACGAGCTCGTCTACGTCTTCGGCGATGCGCTCGACCATCGTGTGATGGCCGTTGTGATAGGGCTGAAATCGGCCAATGTAGAACCCCCGGGTCATACCCGACACCTCGCGGGTTGGACTCTTAAGGGTGGCGAGGTCGCCTCGAGGTCGGAAGCGGCGAATTCGGCCGTTAAACGTCTCCTTCTGACGGGAGAGCGTTCACGTGAAGGGAGAAAGTATATCAGTTGCAATCCCTTCGGTTGACGTACTGAAACACATTCTATGAGTAACGATACGAACGTCGACGACCCGTCCGACGACGACGTCACCACGTCGGGCGATGGGTCGTCTGCCGAAACGTCACCAGCCGAGGAGACCTCCGCCAGGGCGTCGTCGGAGGAGTCTCATCTCGAGGGGGCGGACCCCGAGGAAGGGACCGACGAGGAGTCGGCCCACTCGGAGACTCCCACAGACGGTGAGTCCGACTCCAGGTCCACCGCCGATCATCGTCAAGAACACGAAGACGGACGCGAACGCGGGACGCCGGTCAACGAGCGTGAAGAAGAGCCGACACCGTCCCCGCCGGCCGCTAGCGACGACACCGAGGCTGACGCCCCAGCCGATCCCGAACCACAGGACCCGCTCGAACAGTCCCTGGCCAAACTCGGTGAGGGAGTCGAGACCGACGAGGAGCGCCACCACGAGCGACTCGAGGACGACGGGGACGACGACATCGAAACCGTCGAAGACCTCGGGAGCGAGGTTGGCGTCGACCCGAGCGTCGAGATCGACGAGGAGATCGCCGAAGACGACCTGTTGGGTGGACTCAAGATCGACTCGACCAGCGACATCGAGGTCCCGGACCGTCTGGTCGATCAGGTGATCGGGCAGGACGAGGCTCGAGACATCATCATCAAGGCGGCAAAACAGCGCCGTCACGTGATGATGATCGGCTCGCCCGGGACTGGGAAGTCGATGCTGGCGAAAGCGATGAGCCAGTTGCTCCCGAAGGAAGACCTTCAGGACGTCCTGGTCTACCACAATCCGGACGACGGCAACGAGCCGAAAGTGCGGACGGTGCCAGCGGGTAAGGGTGAACAGATCATCGACGCCCACAAGGAGGAAGCCCGCAAGCGCAATCAGATGCGTTCGATCCTGATGTGGATCATCATCGCCATCATTATCGTCTACGCGCTGATCAGCCCAGCCAGTATCCTGCTGGGTATCCTCGCGGCGGGTATCATCTGGCTCATCTTCCGGTACACCTCCCGCGGGACCGACGCGATGGTGCCCAACATGATCGTCAACAACGGCGAGCAGCGCACGGCACCCTTCGAGGACGCCACCGGTGCCCACGCCGGCGCGTTGCTGGGCGACGTTCGCCACGACCCGTTCCAGTCCGGCGGCATGGAGACGCCCTCCCACGACCGCGTCGAACCCGGTTCGATTCACAAGTCTAACAAGGGCGTCCTGTTCGTCGACGAGATCAACACCCTCGACGTCCGCACCCAGCAAAAGCTCATGACGGCGATTCAGGAGGGCGAGTTCTCGATCACGGGCCAGTCCGAACGCTCCTCGGGCGCGATGGTCCAGACCGAGCCCGTCCCCTGTGACTTCGTCATGATCGCTGCGGGGAACCTCGACGCGATGGAGAACATGCACCCCGCGCTTCGCTCACGGATCAAGGGGTACGGTTACGAGGTCTACATGGACGACACCATCGAGGACACCCCCGAGATGCGCCGGAAGTACGCCCGCTTCATCGCCCAGGAGGTCGAACGCGACGGCCGCCTCCCTCACTTCAACCGCGAGGCTGTCGAGGAGGTCATCCTCGAGGCCAAGCGCCGGGCGGGTCGGAAAGAGCACCTGACGCTGCTGTTCCGGAACCTCGGTGGCCTGGTGCGGGTCGCAGGCGACATCGCCCGCGCAGAGGACACCGACTTCACCACGCGTGAGCACGTCCTGCAGGCCAAGAGTCGCTCACGCTCGATCGAGCAACAGCTCGCCGACGACTACATCGAGCGTCGCAAGGATTACGAGCTACAGGTCACCCAGGACGGCGTCGAGGGACGGGTCAACGGCCTGGCAGTCATGGGAGAGGACTCCGGGATCATGCTGCCGGTCATGGCCGAAATCGCTCCGGCCCAGGGGCAGGGCCAGGTCATCGCGACCGGTCAACTGAAAGAGATGGCCGAGGAGTCCGTCCAGAACGTCTCCGCGATCATCAAGAAGTTCTCCGACGTGAACCTCTCGGAGAAGGACGTCCACATCCAGTTCGTCCAGGCCGGCCAGCAGGGCGTCGACGGCGACTCGGCCTCCATCACGGTGGCGACAGCCGTCATCAGCGCCCTCGAGGACATCCCGATCGATCAGTCCGTCGCGATGACCGGTTCGCTGTCGGTTCGGGGTGACGTCCTCCCCGTCGGCGGGGTCACGCACAAGATTGAGGCGGCGGCGAAGGCCGGCTGCAAGAAGGTCATCATCCCCAAGACGAACGAACAGGACGTGATGATCGAGGACGAGTACAAGGAGATGATCGAGATCATCCCCTGTGAGAACATCAGCGAGGTCCTCGAGGTCGCCCTGATCGGCGAACCGGAGAAGGATTCGCTGCTCGACCGGCTCAAACAGATCACCGGGTCGGCCTTCGAGGGCCAGGTCGGTCCAGCAGGATCGAACCCCAGCCCACAGTAACCGACGATGACCCAGTGGACGGCGTTCGTGGCGGTGACGGGCGTCGTCCTCGTTTCGATTCTCGTTCTCTCGTTTCTCACCCAGCGGGCGTTCGAATCAGGTGACTCGAGCTCAGGACCACCCCATCACGGTGGCCGCCGGAGGGGTGACCGTCCGAGGGCTCGAACGGACGGGCGAACGCACGGGGAGGCGAGCGACTCGGTTTTGCAGGACCAGGCTGGAGCGAGCGCGGCGTCCGTAGTCGGGCCGGGTGAATCCGGAGCGGACGTCGGCCCCGTCGAATCACCCGCCGAGCCCGCAGGAACGAGGCGGCCTGAGCGAACCGCACACGAGCACCGACCAGGATCGGGACCCGTGAGCGAGCGCGACCAGGACCACGCCCACGATGTCGAGGGTGGGCCTGTCAAATCGGATCCACGTGACCTCTCGACAGCGGCACTGCTGGCCAACGTCGCGATTTCACAGGGCCTGTTCGCCGCCATCCTCATCGGGGCCGCACTCTGGACGGCGATTCCGCTCGAGGCACTCGGTATCGACGTCTCTCTCGGGTACCTGCTCACGGGCGTCTTCTACGGCGTGGGTGCGGGTGTGTTGCTCTACGCCGGGAACGAACTCGGAGCGGGACTCGCCACCCGGTTGGGTGTCGACCACGACGAGGAACTTCGCGAACTGCTCGCCCCCGATGGCGCTGGTGGTTGGGCTGTCCTCCTCGGAGTCGTGTTGCCGGTCATCGCCGTCTTCGAGGAGTTGCTGTTCCGGGCCGCACTCATCGGCGTCGTCGCCACCGGCTTCGACGTGAACGTCTGGGTGCTGGCCGTGTTTTCCTCCGTCGTCTTCGCCGTGGGTCACGGGATCCAGGGCACGGCGGGTATCGTGGTGACCGGGGTCCTTGGCTTCGCGCTCGCCGCGCTGTTCATCTTCACCGGCAGCTTGCTGGTGGTCGTCGTCGCCCACTACGTGATCAATGCCCTCGAGTTCGTGGTTCACGAGGCCCTGGGCTTCGAGTGGGCACGACCGACTCCCGATCGGACCACCGAAAGCTAAAGTCTCGGCGTTCGTTGCCCCGTACATGCAAGCACTGCAGGAGGCTCCGGACTGGGTTCATCGTGGGATACTGTTCGGGATTATTCTCTACTTCGCGCTCTTCAGCTACGGCGAACTCGCCGGTGACGTTCTGGTGCAGATCACGGCCAACGCACTCTTCGGCATCGTCGCGCTCGGGGTCGGCATCGTTCTCTACCGCTACGCCGAACGCCCGACGTCGCCACTCGGTGGTGCGGGGCTCTGTCTGGTCATCGGTGGACTGGCGCAGTTACTCGCAGTCGCGCTGTTCGACGTCCTGCTGAACATGGTTGCGACGGTCGCCGTCTTCGCCGGCATCGGGCTCTACGCCTTCGCCATCTGGGTTGAAAAGTGAGGTGGACCGCAGGGGAGGATAAACCGTGTTAGAGCCCCTCGAGGGACCGAAGCTTCTGTTCGATCGCTGGCGGAGCTGCACTCGGGCCGTCGCGCACGCGGTGATCGGGGACCACGATCGGAATCGGATTCTCGTCGAGTGCCGTTCGGACGACCGTTGGGGCATCCGCGTCGTTCGGATCGAGGTCGGGCGTCATCGAGACGACGGCACTCACGTCGATACTCTCGCCGTAGGGGATCGATCGGACCTGCTCGAGGACTGCTCGCTGGTCGGTCGGCACCGTCAGTGCCGTCTCGACATCGTCGAACGACACTTCGGAGACGCCCTGGAGATACTCCTCGATGCGCTCCAGTACGGGGTGCGATCGCCCGATCGTGTCCTCGTCGACGTGGTCTGGAAAGGAGATCGAAACGACCCGCCCGCTGGCGATCCCGACCTGTACGGACCCTTCGAGGAACGGGGATTCGATGGCGTATATGCCGGCTTCGTCCTCGGTGGGGGCTGGCGATACTGAGTCGGGATCCGGGTTTGGACCCTCATCCTGGTTCGCCGCCCCCGAGTCACCGTCACCGTCACCCTCGACGTCTGCTCGCGTTGCCCGCTCAACGTCCGGGTCCACACCCTCGTCCTCGTCCATGCATGATGCAAGGTGCGGCCCAGTCTTGAAGATTCGCTTCGAGTATCGCTCCCTGGGGCCCGCGCCGGTGGCTACGCTGAAGCCACCAGTCTGGGCCCGACGTGCACTCCCGATCCGTCGGGTGTACTGATTGTCCGGGATCGAATCGCCTTTGACCCCGAGTCGCATATCCGGATGCAATGAAGGTCGCACAGCTCGGGTCCGGTACACCCGAAATCGCCGTCGTCGCTGGCGTTCACGGTGACGAACCATGTGGCGTCCGGGCGATCGAACGACTGCTCGAGGAGGCACCTGCCGTCAAGCGGCCGGTGAAGTTCGTGATCGCGAACGAGTTGGCCCTCGAGGCCGGCGTCCGCCACGTCGACGAGGACCTCAACCGGGCGTTCCCGGGCGATCCCGACGCTGCCACCCACGAGGGTCGCCTCGCCCACCAGCTGCAGGCGGAACTCGGGGACTGTCTGTGTTTCTCGATGCACTCGACCCAGAGTCACGCCGAGCCCTTCGCCATCGTCCGGGAGGTCAGCGAGATGGCGCGGACGATCTGTCCCCAGCTCCCGGTGACCTCGGTGGTGACGACCGGTCCCTACGCCGGTGGGCGGCTGTTCACCGAGATCGAGACCATCGAAGTCGAGTGTGGCTTGCAGGGGAGCGAGGCGGCAGCACAGAACGCAAACAGATTGACGCGAGCGTTTCTGACGGCCGTCGACGTCCTGCCGGGGACCACCGTCACTCGCGAGTTGCCGGTGTTCGAACTGGTCGATCGGATCGAGAAGGACGCCGCCGACAGGTACGAAGTGTTCGTCGAGAACTTCACACGCGTCGAAGCTGGAGCCACGTTTGCGGCCGCAGACGGGCGCGAACAGGTTGCGAGCGATCCGTTCTACCCCGTGTTGATGTCACCGTATGGCTACCGCGACGTCTTCGGCTATACGGCTCGCAAACTCGAGACGATGGCTGCCGGGTCGGCGGCGGATTGAGAGGGGCCGGTGTCCGGCCCTGCCGGCGAACGCCGACCCAGCGGTGGGGACTCACCCATCCGTCACAGATACGGTCACTATTCACCGATGGTGAAGTCTTCATAAGCCGCCCGCTCCTCACTCCGGTATGCTCCCACT
Source organism: Natrialbaceae archaeon Tc-Br11_E2g14 (assembly GCA_001564275.1). Lineage (GTDB taxonomy): Archaea > Halobacteriota > Halobacteria > Halobacteriales > Natrialbaceae > Natronosalvus. The sequence continues at coordinate 13,129 of LKND01000042.1, forward strand.
CGAGAGCCTCGTGTTCATGCTCGAGGCCCTCCCCGCCGAACCGTTTCCGAACGGCATCGAACACTACCTCGTCGGTGGCCTGCTGGTCGGCCTCGGGACCGTCGTCATCTATCTCGGAACCGGCATCGCAGCCGGCGCGAGCACGTTTCTCGAGTCGACGCTGTCGTACGTCTCGGGGCAATCGCGGTTCCAGCAGTATCGTCCCTCCCGCGACTGGCGAGTGGTGTTCACCCTCGGGATCGTGGCTGGGGCGGCGGTGTACGCACTCACCTTCCAGTCTGGCGTCGTCTCGAGTTCGCTCCATCAGCCGGCGACGACCGGGCAACTGCGCGATGTCGGCGGCGTCACGATCTGGGTCACCGACGTCCAGCCCTGGCGGCTGGCCCTCGGTGGCGTGCTGATCGGCATCGGTACCAGGGTGGGGAAGGGGTGTACCTCCGGCCACGGCGTCTGTGGCGTTGGCTCGGCCTCGAGTGCCTCATTCGTCGGAGTCGCAACCTTCCTCCTCGTCGCGATCGGCGTCGCCCAACTCGTCGCCGCCGTGGGGGTGAGCCCGTAATGGCGGACCACGAAGTCCACCCGCTGTTTCTCCCACTGGTGTTCGTCGGCGGCCTGATCTTCGGGTTCGGTCTCGGGTTCAGTCACATGGCCCAGCCCGAGATCGTGCTACACTTCCTCCAGTTCAGTGATTTCGGGCTGCTGTTCGTGATGTTCGGGGCCGCAGTCGTCACCGGGATCGCGTTCTTCGGTGCCCCACGGGTGTTCGGAACGGCGCCGCTGAACGGCCGTGCGTACGCTCGACGACTCAAGACGCTCGATCGAAACGTGATCGTCGGCGGCGGCATCTTCGGTGTCGGCTGGGGGCTCTCCGGAATCTGTCCAGGTGCCGCCTACGCGAGCCTCGGCATCGGGAATTACGCCATCCTCTGGGGGATCGCCGGGATGTTCATCGGTGCGTACGTGCAGGGGTACTGGCGCTCGAGCGACCTCGCCGCCGGCACGGCGCCGTCGGGAGCCGACTGAGACGGCCCATTGTAGTCCTTTACCGGCGATCGCCACCTCGGCCTGGCGATCGTCGGTACAACGCTACAGTGATCCGTATGAGACGGTGTACTGGCCCGCTGTATCGGTGCGTGCCCACATCGTGTCGGCAATCACCGGGACGAGACGACAGGTACCGGTACGAGTCCAATAGCCGGCCTACCGTCCCGATCAGTGATGGAGTCACCATGAGCCGACGAGACGACGCTCCCCATATAAACGAGTCCGTGGAGCGAGCATACGTCGATGCCTACCCCCTTGCGAGTTGACATCGGTCGTGTTTGACGGAGACACGACTCCTGAAGTGACTCCCTTGCAGGTTCAGTACTGATCCTATGAACTGGGCGTCCCCGAGGGAACCCCGCAGTTGCGTCCCCGTTGAGCAGCGTCCACACCCACGATCGCGGACACGAAAGCCGGAATCGGCAATTGGATCAACCCACCTCACGGGACTGCCCACGTGGGTGAACTATTTATCCATCTCGTGCAAACCTGTGCCCATTCGGATGAAGCAGGTGCTCTGGTATCTGATCGCTGGGACGCGTGGCGGCAGGAACCGAGCACGCATCATCCGGGAACTCGACGACCAACCGCGAAACGCCAACCAGCTGGCGGCGCGTCTCGACCTCAAGTACAATACGGTGCGCTATCACCTCGGGATGCTCGAGGAACACGGCGTCATCGAGGGCGGCGAGCAAGACTACGGCAAGCTGTACTTCCTGACCGACCGGTTCGACCACCACCGCGAGGCGTTCGAAACCATCACCGACAAACTCGAGTGATCACCAATGGCAATCACCACTGAAGTAACGATCGCAACCGGATTCTCGGCGGGAAACATCATCCTGCTGGGGATTCTCACGTACGTGTGGCTACAGAATTACCGAACGTTTCGGACCCCGCTGGTCCTCGGCCTGTTGCTGTTCAGCCTCGTCTTTATGCTCGAGAATGTGGTCGTCGTCTACTTCTTCCTGACCGAGGCGATGCTCTATGGCTACGACCCGATCGTTCACCAGGTGATGCTCGCGTTGCGATTCCTGCAGTTCCTGGCACTGCTCTCGCTGGTCTTCGTGACCCTCAAGTGATCGGTCACCCCTCGAGTTTCGTCGACACGTCGACGACGCCTCCCTGCCCGTCCTGCTGTTCTCGTCCGTCGTGGGCTGGTGGCGAGATCATCCGTCGTCCACGGAAGTAAACTAGTGTTGAGATAAACTCTAGAGGGAGTTACAACGGATGTTGAAAAGTCTTCAAGCGGCTGGGTCGGCTTCGATGGGTACGTGGACGACTCACCGTCGTCACGACTCTCACCATGCCACAAATCGAACGCGTTTCACGGAAGGAACTGACCGCCACCGAAGTCATCGATATCGTCGAGGCCGGTGGTCGCGTCGTGATCGACCTCTCCGTGATCGGTGCCACGATGCAGCTTGTCATCAGAAAGAGCGACGGCGTCTACTACTGTGACACGCCGATGAAACTCATGTCCCACGAGGACCCGGACGACCTTCGAGCCTGTCTCGAGCAGTTTCGACTGGTCCGCCAGGACCCCGTCGACGAAGCCGAGACGGTGTCCGCGACAGCCTGAGGATTACTGGGCCACCAGCGCATTCGGCTGTCGAGACGTCTGTCGGTCCGATTAGGGACGTCGTCAGCCGCTCTGTCTGATTCAGGAGGTCGCTCGTCTGTCTGTCTCTCGACCATGGAGTGCCTGGAGCACCGACTCGAGTGGACGGTAACGTTCATTGCACGGGACGCCAAACCGTGCCACTGAGATGGACGGGGATCTTATCGACGAGGTGGTTCACGAGCCAGCACAGTCGTTCGTCGAGTCGACCAACGTCTGGGCGTTCATGCGGGCCCACGACATCGACGACTACGAGGAGTTGATCGAGCGAACCACGACCGACCTGGGTGACGGCGAGAGCGGCGTCGACTGGTTCTGGGACGAACTCATCGACTACCTGGGTATCGAGTTCTACGAGGACTACCACGCCGTGCGAGACGACCGCGACGGCCCACAGTTCACCGACTGGTATCCCGGCGGGGAACTCAACGTCGCCCACAACACCCTCGACCGCCACACCGACCTCGAGCGTGCCACCCGCAACCGCGTGGCGACCATCTGGGAGGGCGAGGACGGCGAGGTTCGGGAGGTGACTTACCACGAATTGCACCGACAGTCGAACAAGGTCGCCAACGCGCTCGAGGCCCGCGGGATCGAGACGGGTGACACCGTCGGACTCTACATGCCGATGGTGCCCGAGGTGGTCTCGATTCTGTACGGCTGTTTCAAGGTGGGGGCGATCGCCGTGCCGATCTTCTCGGGCTTCGGCGTCGATGCGATCGCCACGCGAATCGCGGACGCCGAGTGTTCGGTGCTCTTCACCGGTGACGGCTTCTACCGACGTGGCGATCCGATCCACCTGAAGGGGTCCGCCGACGAGGCCATCGAGGAGGCCGGCCACGTCGAACACACCATCGTCTACGACCGACTCGGCTCTCGTGCGGAACGTGACGACGACTCCGACCACGAGGTCCCCTGGACCGACCGCGACGAGTGGTGGGTGGACGCCGTCGAAACCCAGGCTGACGAGTTTGCGACGAAATCGCTCCCCTCGAGCCAGGAGTCGATGTTGCTCTACTCCTCGGGGACGACCGGCAAACCGAAGGGGATCGTCCACACCCACGCCGGGGTGCAGGCCCAGTGTGCGAAGGAACTGTACTTCGGATTCGATCTCAAGCCCGCCGATCGGTTCTTTTGGGTCTCCGATATCGGCTGGATGATGGGGCCGTGGACGCTCATCGGCGTCCACACCTTCGGGGGCACCGTCTTCATGTACGAGGGCGCACCCGACCATCCCGAACCCGATCGCTTCTGGGCGATGATCGACCGCCACAAACTGACGCAGTTCGGCATCTCGCCGACGGCCATACGCGCGCTTCGCAAACACGGGGATCAGTGGCTCGAGGGCCACGACCTCTCGTCGTTACGGTTGCTGGGGTCGACGGGTGAACCCTGGGATCCCGAGAGCTGGCGCTGGTTCTACGAGCAGGTCGGCGGCGGTGACTGTCCGATCATCAACATCTCCGGGGGGACCGAAATCTGCGGCTGTTTCCTGATGCCGATGCCGACCGAACCCCTCAAGCCATGTACCCTCGGTGGCCCCGGGCTGGGCATGGACATCGATATCGTCGACTCCGCTGGTGAGTCCGTCGCTGACAGTAACGAGCGCGGGTTTCTCGTCGCAAGGGACTCCTGTCCATCGATGACGAAATCGCTCTGGAGCGGCGACGAGCGCTACCTGAAGGAGTACTGGTCCTCGTGGGGAGATCTGTGGGATCACGGCGACTGGGCTCAGCGAGACGAGGATGGCTTCTGGTACCTCCACGGTCGGGCCGACGACGCGCTCAACGTCGCCGGGCGCAAGGTCGGTCCCGCCGAAGTGGAGGGTGCGCTCATCGACCACGAGGCCGTCAACCAGGCTGCCGCCGTTGGGGTGCCCGACGAGACCACCGGGACCGCCGTCGTCGCCTACGTCATCCTCGAAGCAGGCATCGACGATGACGACGAACTTCGCGAGGCGCTTCGAGCACAGGTCGGCGAGGAACTGGGCAAACCCTTCCGTCCCCGGGAAATCCTGTTCGTCGACGCCTTCCCCAAGACACAGTCGGGCAAGATTATCCGACGAGCCGTCCAGGCCGCCTACACCGGCGAGGAGCTGGGCGACCTCTCGAGTCTCGAAAACCCCGAGGCGTTGGCGGCCCTCGAGGACGCACGGTAATCACTCGAGGTCGAGGACCTGTGGTCGCCACCGAGACCCTCGAGGCCACGAACTATAATACTCGAGACGGGTCAATGTATTCGCACTCGCCACCTGCGGTGCCCGCGGTCGATTCGTTCGCCGCGACCGGAACGGCTTTTTTCCCGGCCCACTCCGATAGGGTATGGCTCGAGTGCGTCGAGTGGCAATGATCACGGGTGGCGTCGTCGTTACGGGGACGCCTCGACCGACGCTTCCTGCCTCGAGCGGGCTCCCAGCGGCGGGGGCTCCTTTGAAGACGGGCCGGGTCGGCGATGACTAAACGCCGTTCGACCGATCGCTCCGTCGACGTCATCAACGGTGACCTCATCTGGCCGCTCATCGTGCTCTCGGTGCCCATCGTGCTGACGAATCTTCTCCTCGTGGGCTACAATCTCGCGGACACCTTCTGGGTCGGTCGACTCGGTCAACCGGGTGTTTCCGCGCTCTCTTACGCCTGGGCGATCATCTTCCTCGTCATCAGTTTCGCCATCGGGTTCAACATCGCCGGTACCGTGTTGGTCGCCCAGAACAAGGGAGCCGGAAATCTGGACCGCGTGAGCACGGTCGCGGGGCAAACCATCACGTTCGTTCTCATCCTGTCGGCGTTTTTCGGTGCCGCGGGCTTCGTCCTCGCCCCTGCCCTGTTGCAACTGATCGGGGCCGAACCCGGCACCCTCGAGTACACCTACGCCCTCCAGTATATCAGGGCGGAGTTCGTCGGCATGCCCCTCATCTTCGCGTTCTTCATCTTCCAGTCGCTCATGCAGGGGTGGGGTGACACTCGAACCCCGCTGTACCTGATGGCGCTCAGTGTCGGCGTCAACGTGGTCATCGACCCCTTTTTCATCCTCGGGTTTCAGGACAACGTCGTCTTCGCCTGGTTCGGCCTCGAGGCCCTCGAGACCTGGCTCTACCAACAAACCGGCTTCGACGGCCTGGCCGTGATGGGGGCCGCCATCGCAACGATCCTCTCGCGCGCCCTCGCCGCGGGGATCGGGCTGTGGCTCCTCCTTTCGGGACGCGTGGGGTTGCAACTCACCCGAAGCGACCTCCTGCTCGAGCGCGGGACGGTGAAGCAAATCGTCACCATCGGCGCGCCAGCGAGCATCGAGGTCAGCACCAAGGCCGCGAGCGTCACGATCCTGACCGCACTCGTCGCCATCACCGGTGCGGAGGCCGTCGCCGCCTACGGTATCGGCTCGCGGGTGACCTCGATAGTTGTCCTCCCAGCACTCGGTCTCGCCCGTGGGGTCGAAACCGTCGTCGGGCAGAATCTCGGGGCTCGCCAGCGCGAGCGGGCCGTCCGTGGGGTCTACGCCGGTGGGGCGATAATTGCCGGCGCACTGGTACTGTTCAGCATGGCCGTTTTCACCCTGGCGGATCCGATCATCGACGTCTTCGTCGCCGGCGAGGGAGCCGACACCGTCGTCGGGATCGGTGGTGAGTATCTCCGGGTCGTGAGCCTCTCGTACGTGTTCCTTGGCGTCTTCTACATCGTCCAGGGCGGGTTCCGCGGGGCCGGAAGCACCCGTGCCGCCATGGTCTTCGCGCTACTCGGGTTCATCGTCCTCCGGGCCTCCTTCGCCTACACGTTTGCGGTGCCGATGGAACTCGGGTCGACGGGCGTCTGGTACGGTGAAGCGCTCTCGAACGTCTGTATGGTCGTCCTCGCCGTCCTCTACTTCCGTCGGGGGACGTGGTCGCGGACCGTCGTCGACACCGACGAGGACGGCTCCCGGGACCTCGAGGACTCGCCCGACGATGGCCTCTCGACACCGGTGGACTCCGAGTGACTGGTGGGCGGATACAGCCTCCCCGACCGTCGAAAACACCTACCCCGGCCTCGAGGCGCTGGTTCATCGGGAGGGCCCGCTCGAGCCCCTGGCGATCTCTGGATACCTTGCGGTCGGTGGTGCCGTCTCGTACACAGCTAAGGTCCTGGCTCAGTAAGCACCGGTATGCGCCACGCCAAGGGCCCCCTGCTCACGGTCGACGTCAGTGAGCAAACGACGACCAGCACCGACATCGACGACGTCCTCGAGCGAACCGTCGGCGGCCGCGCGACGGCGACCGCACTTGCCCACGAACGCATCCCGTTCGATGCCGACCCGTTCGGTCCGGAAAACCGAGCGTACCTCTCGACTGGACCGCTACAGCAGAGTCAGATGTCGTTCACCGGACGGATGAACATGACCGGCCTCTCACCGCTCACCGACGGGCTGGTCTCGACCAATGCCGGGGGCTACCTCTCGCGAAACTTCACCGCCACGGGGATTAGCGTCCTCGAGGTCACGGGCACGAGCGAGGAGCTGCTCGCCGTTCACGTCACCGACGAGGGCGTCGAGTTCGAGGCAGTGCCGGAACTGGAGGCGGCCACGGTGCCCGAGGTTTCGGCGCACGTCGCCGAAACCCGTGGACTCGGACCTGAAAACTGCATCGCTATCGGCCCGGCCGGCGAAAACCTGGTACGCTTCGCGTCGGTCATGACGTTCGACTCGCGGGCGTTCGGGCGTGGTGGCCTCGGGGCCGTCCTCGGTTCGAAGAACGTCAAGTGCGTCACGTTCGAGGGTGACTCGACACCCGAAATCGAGATTCCACCGGTCCAGCGGGACGTTCACCAGGAGGCGGCGACGTCCGACGATCGCATGAGACGACAAGGAACCACTGGTGGGACGGAGTTCATCAACGACAACTTCTCGCTCCCGACGCGATATTTCGAAGACTACGAATTCGAGCACGCCGCTGACATCGGCGGCAACGCCGTCGAGGAAAAGAAGTACAAGAAGGGGTCCTGCTCTGCCTGTGCCTACGCCTGCAAACTCCCGACCCGTGACGAGGCGACTGGCCTCGAGACCGAGGGGCCTGAGTTCGAGACGGTCTACGCCTTCGGCTCGCTCCAGGGCGTCGGCGACATCGTCGACGTCATGCAGAGCAACGAACTCTGTGACACCCTCGGAATGGACACCATCTCCGCGGGCGTGACGGTCGCGGCGTACCTCAAGTCCGAGGACGCCTTCGGGAACGCCGACCTCGCTCACGAGATCACCGAACGGATCGCCTACCGCGAGGGCGTCGGCGACCGCCTTGCGGAGGGCGTCCACCGAAGCCACGAGGACCTGGGCGTCGAGGACTACACGGTCAAAGGCATGGAGTTCGCGGCTCACGACGGCCGGGTCCTCCACGGCCAGGGGCTCTCCTACGCCGTCGCCAACCGCGGGGGCGATCACATGTACGCGAGCATGCTCAGCCTCGAGTACAGCGGCGAACTCGATCCGGAGGGAACCCTGGGCAAGGCCGAGACGCTGGTCGACCAGGAGAACTACAACGCGTTCCGCGACTCGGGGGTCGTCTGTGCCTTCGGTGGCGACTACGTCACCGAGGAGCGCCTCGAGACCCTCTTCGACGCTTCCTACGAGGATCTGATGGCGGTCGGTGCGCGGACGGTCGAGCGCGAACGCCACTTCAACAACCAGCGGGGATTCGACGCCAGTGACGACGTGATGCCGTACGATCTCCCGGACCTCGAGGCCGCCGTGCGTGAGTACTACGACGCCCGTGGCTGGACGGATGCGGGTGTCGTTCCGGACGAGCGCGTCCAGCCCGTTGCTCCCAGTGCGGATTGATCCAGCGCCCACCCGGTGCCTCGATACGACGTGCCTTCGTTCGCCTTACTGAGCACCACCGTATACCGACGGCACCAGTCGGATCGTATCGGATTCGCTCACGGGGGTCTCGAGGCCCTCGAGGTGGCGTATGTCCGTCTTGTTTTTCGTGACGACCGTCTTGCCGGCGAGTTCGGCGGCCCCCTCCTCGAGGAGGCGACCCTCGAGGACGGGATACGTGGCCTCGAGTCGTGCCAGGAGTGCCCCGGCGGTCGGCTCAGGTGGGGAGACGGTCACCCGTTTGGTGCCGACGTCCTCACGAAACGGTCCGAACAGGACGCATTCAATCTCCATACGTGAGCCAGACGACGAATCCTCTTGTAGGGGGCGGTTTCGGCAGTCCAATCCCGACTCCCGCGAAATACAGCGTCCCTATCGTGGTCGTGCCCTCGCTGTGTGCCTGGATTGTTTGCGGGCAGGGTCGTCGCCGACTGGGATCTAAGGCGGCGCAGGCCGAGTGCCTCGGAGTCAACCTCGAGGCAGTCCACGATCACGCCCTGGGGCCATGGTGCCACTTGAAACGATGTACCCTCTCCCAGCGAGGCGGCTCAGAACCGGTGAAAACCGATTCTGAACCGAGATACCGTGATGGTGTGTGCCACGACGTTTCGTGGCCACGGTCGGTATTCTTCGGGACGTGAACGTCGCGGTCTTTCCCGGCGTCGTCCTTTTATCGACGCTCGACGAATGGGGGGTATGTCGCAGTCGAGGGATCGCGGTCTCGGCACGATTTTGATCGTCGGTGGCGCCGACTGGCTCCAGCACGTCGACGACGCGGTGACGCTCGTGAGGTCGCTGGCGCCCACAGGTGCTGCGGATTTGCGTGCCGAATACGCGGTGGTTGGCCCCGTCCCAGATACCGACGCTATCCCGGATTCGGCACCGGACGTAGCGGCGATCGATTGCATCGTCACCGACGACCCGGCCATCCCGGCCGCAGTGTCCGCTCCGGCGGTGATCGTCGGGCCGGCCCAGCCCCACCTCGAGAGGACCGTACAGGGAGAGAACCAGCCATCTGAACCCACGACACCGGATGCTCAATCCGCGACGGTCCCGTCGAGTGATGCTGCGAGCACGGATCCAGCCAGCGGGGAAAGGCCAGAAACAGCCAAAACGGGTACGCCGGAGACCACGCGTACCGACCCGAGAGAGACACCGAACACGGGAGCGACGGAAAGTGACGCCCACTCGAGGCCGGCCACCGACAGGATAAGTGGCCACCCCGGACCCAGCCAGCATCGACCGCATCCACAGGGAGAACGGACGCACCTCGAGAGAGCCCTGGAAAACGGGGCGACGGACGTGGTGCATTCGGCGGTGGTCGGCGACCCGGCCATGCTCGCACGCCGGTTGAACGCGGTGCTGCCGAACGGCGCGTCGATGGAGCCCCTCGAGGAATCGTGGTATCGACGACTCCTCGAGCAATCACCGGGGACATCGTTCGTCGTCGATGTCGAGGGAACGATCACGTACGCCAGCCCGTCCGCCGATCACGTAACCGGTCACGACCCGGAAACGTTACTCGGAACCCCGTTCGAGTCGAGCATCCACCCGGACGACCGTGACCGAGTGCGAGAGGCCCTCGAACGAGTGTCCCAGGGCGAGCGTGAAACGAAGACGACCTGTGAGTACACGTACCACCACGGCGACGGCTCCTGGCGCGTTCACGAAGCCGAGTTCACGAATTATCTCGATGGACCCGTTATCGGCGGTATCGTCGTCACTGCACAGGACATCACGGGGTACCGTCTCGTCGAGCAGGAACTGAACGAATCGTTCCAGCGGGTCACCGACTCGTTTCTGTCTCTCGATGCCGAGGGACGGATCACCTACTGCAACGACCAGGCAGCGACGATTCTCGACGTGTCGAAAGCTGACCTCCTGGGTCAGCCGCTGCTCGAAGCCGTCCCCGAACTCGAGGACACGGCGTTCGATGCGGAGGCAACGGCTGCGATGACGACCCAGGAATCACGGACGATCGAGAGTTACTACGAGCCACTCGATAGCTGGATCGAGGCGCGCCTCTACCCCTCGACGACGGGGCTCTCGATTTACTTCCGAAACGTCTCCACCCGCGTCAAACGCGAACAGGCATTGACCGAACGATCCCAACAGCTCTCGGCACTGATCGAACACGCTCCAGTCATCCTCTTCGCCCTCGACGGCGACGGCGTGTTCACGCTCTCGGAAGGGCGCGCACTCGGTGACATCGGCCTCCAACCGGGCGAGGTTGTCGGTCGATCGATCTACGACATATACGAACACCGAGCGGAGATACTCGAGGCCGCTTCGGACGCCCTCGATGGGGAATCCGTTCACACGATTGAACGAGTCGACGATCGACTGTTCGAAACCTGGTATCGGCCGGTGGGAAGCGAGGGGGACGTCGACAGAGTCATCGGTATCGGGGTCGACGTGACCGAGCGCCAGGAGTACGAAGAAACCCTGAACACGCTCTACGAAGCCACCCAGCATCTCCTGGCGGTCGATTCGAAGCAGAGCGCCTGTGAATACATCGTCGATGTCGCAACCGAGGTCATCGGGCTCCCGAACGTGGCGGTCTTTCGGTTCGATTCGCAGGAGAACGAACTCGTCCCCGCCTCCTACACCAACACGATACTGACCGAGATGGGACCACTACCCACGTTTGGGCCCGGCACCGCCATCACCTGGGAGGCGTTCGTCTCGGGTGAGACGGTAGTTCACGACGATATTCGAGACTCGGAGCACGTCTACGATCAAACCACGGCCGTCCGCAGCGGTCTGTTCGTTCCGTTGGGCGAACACGGCGTGCTCGTTGCCTTCTCCAAAGCGGCCGGAGCGTACGACGATCGGACGGTCGACCTCGCCCAGCTATTCGGCGCAACCGCAGAGGCTGCGCTCGATCGAATCAGTCGCACACAGCGGTTACACGAACGGGAACAGGAACTCGAGCGCCAGAACGAACACCTCGAGACACTCAATAGGGCGAGTTCGCTCAGGGAGGCCATCGAGTCTCAACTGCTCCGGGCCGATAGCCGGTCTGCCATCGAGTCGGCGGTCTGTGACCGGTTGACGGATACCGATGCGTGTGCGTACGCGTGGATCGGTGAACCCGACCCAGGTGGGAATCAACTGCTCCGGCGAGAAGACGCCGGGTACGGTCGTGGCTATCTCGAGGCAATCTCGGTCACCGCTGTCGACGATGAGGCGGCAGAGCCGGCCGGTCGGGCCGCCAGGACTGGCGACCCGACCTACGTGGCGAACGTTGGCACGGATCTCCGACGAGGCCCCTGGCGGGCTGAGGCCCTATCTCGTGACTTTCAGAGTGTCTTCGCCGTGCCCCTCGTCTACGACGGGTTCCTCTACGGCGTCCTCGCCGGCTACGCGACCGAGCCAGACGGGTTCGAAGCGGCGATCCGGTCGATACTGAGCGACCTGGGCGAGACGGTAGCCTACGCGATCGACGCCGTGCAACGAAAGCAAGCGCTGCTCGGTGACCACGTCACGGAGATCGAACTCGAGATCACGACGAGACTTCCGCTCTCCGCACTCGCCGACGCTATCGGGACCTCGGTAGCCCTCGAGGGGCTGATTCCACAGGACGACGGTTCCACTGTCGTCTTTGCGAGCGTCGAGGGAGCGGTCGAGTGTCCGGTTCCCGGGGTCGATGGCGTCTCAGCGTTGTCCGTCGTCGGCGAGAGTGGTGATCGGACGATCATCCAACTCACGGCTCACGGGGAGTTTCTGACCTCGGTGGTCGACAGTCACGGCGGCTCCGTTCGGACGTTGCAGGCCAGCCCCGACGGGGTGACACGGGCGACCATCACGGTGCCACGCCACGTTGACGTGCGAACGATCCTCACGGACATCAATCGGCGGGGGGTGTCGGCCACGATGGTTGCCCGGCGTGACGAGTCGACAGAGCACGATCTTGCACTCGGCCCGCCGGGGCCGACCTACCAGCGAGCCATCCTCTCAGCACTCACCGAGCGCCAACGCGAAGTGGTTCAGGCGGCCTATCACGGCGGATTCTTCGAGTGGCCCCGGGAGTCCACCGGGGAGGAACTGGCGGACTCACTCGACATCTCGCCACCAGCATTCCACAATCACGTCCGCACAGCTGAGTTGAAACTGTTCACCGAACTCTTCGAGCACGATCGGTGACTGTGGTCGAAGGGTTAACTGATTAACCCCTATAGGATATTGCGGTTATACAGTTAATCATCATCCTCTTTGCGCCATCCCTCGAACACCGGCTTGTCTTCCCACATACAGCAAGGGGGCTCATTAGAACACATGACTGATCCGGCTACATCCACGTCTGTCCGAACTTCTGTCGAATCACACATCGCTCAATACGACCGCCTCGGTGACGAACCGTTGAGTGTCACCATCGCAAACGCCGTCGCAACCGTCTCGGGCGAGGAGGTAACCGACCTCGACCCACTACACTACGCGATCGACGCCGATGCCCTCGAGCGGCTATTCGAACCCCGGGCCGACGGCGTGCGATCGGCAGGACAGGTCCGGTTCCAGTACAACGGCTGCACCGTGACGGTCACTGCCGACGGTGAAGTTCGTGTCGCACCCTCGGCGATCGATTGAGTCGCCCCACGTCGATCGGGACGCTGCCTCGAGGATCGATCGCTCGAGTGATCCACGCGCGAGTGAATTGCCCGTCACCAGCTGAAACGGTTTACTGTCTCTTAGACCCGGTAATTGCCGATACCAGGTCGGCGATCACCGAAAAGAGACTCCAGTAACCCGTAAGAACCCGATTGTTCGAGCTGTGTCGGCTATGTTTGTGACGACCCACTTCCACCGCCTGGCCCGTCAGAGACCGTCTGATGGGCACACCAACTGTGGTATATAATCCCATTATATTGTATTTATTCAGTACACGAAAGTGATTTATATGCCCGTTTGCAATCGCGATTCATGCCAAAAGCAGCACGCGATACGATGAAAGACGTCAGCCACACCCCACCAGCCGGCGGCTCTGTCACCAACGTGTGGCACCGAGGCGGTGAAGCGGACGCAGAAAACTGACGACTGCCCTCACGGACGCGATCTCGAGTCAGGATCCATAATCGAGTGATCTGGATTCGTGCAGTAACCCTGAGACGATTTGCTGTCCCTTTTTATATGAAATACAGGAGAAAACCCACGGCTTTAGCCGTGGGATGAATCCGTCACTGCTGAATCGAACACGCTACAGTGGCAGGCTGACTCCCCACCGTTTAAGAAATACCAGTGTTACTTATAAGATATGGAGGTGCGGCGTACCGTCCCCGTTGCACTCGACGTGGACAGCGACGACGCCGCACTCCTCGAAGACACCGTAGACACCTTCCTCTGGTCGGCACAGTACGTCGTCGACCACGCTTTCAAAGGCGAGGACGTCACCACCAGCAAAACCACGCTCGAAGACGAAACCTACGACGACGTGCGTGAGAAAACGGACGGCTTCAACGCTGGGTTGGTGCAAGCGGCTCGGAACAAGGCAGCAGAAGCCTGCAAAAGCGTCGTCGCACGCTGGAAAAACGGCAAGAAAGCGTCGAAACCCACGTTCACCAGCCCACACGTCGTCTACGACCACCGCACCGCCACATTCCACGACGAATACGTATCTCTCGCCACCACAGACGGTCGCATCGAAGCCGACTGCGTACTCCCCGAGGAGGAGAGTGACACGCCACACTCGGAGTACCTATTTTCAGATGAGTACGAAACGACGGGTGCGGAATTGCACTACACGAACGGTAACTGGATGCTTCACATCCACTGCAAAATGGAAGTGGAGTCTAACACGTCGGAGAAGGCAACACCTGAGAACGGAACGGTTCTCGGGGTTGACCTCGGCGTGAACAACCTCGCCGTCACCTCAACGGGCACGTTCTGGACGGGCGACGAGTTCGACCACTGGCGACGGGAATACGAAAACCGTCGTGGCGATCTCCAGCAGTGTGGGACGCGCTGGGCACACGAGAACATCCAATCCGTCGGACGGAAAGAAGAAGGACGATTCAAACTGCTGATGCACCGCATCAGCAACGAACTCGTCGCTGAAGCCCGCGAGAACGACTGTTCGGTGATTGCGTTCGAGGATTTGACGGATATTCGTGAGC
>LKND01000116.1 GCA_001564275.1 Natrialbaceae archaeon Tc-Br11_E2g14
CGGTCGAAGGACTGGCGGATGTATTTCGCGGACTCCAACGGGTCCGGCTCACCGCCTGGTCCCTCTGGGTTCACGTAGATGAGGCCCATGTGGTCGGCAGCGAAGGGCCCGTCGAGGGTTCCCTCATCGTCGTGGCGTTTGTCCTCGAGCATCTCCTCCTCTGGCCCCCAGTCGACGGCCTTGTTGGGCTCGTAGACGTCTTCACGGCCACCACCGAAGCCGAAGGTTTCGAATCCCATCGACTCCATCGCGACGTTGCCCGCCAGAACGAGCAGGTCCGCCCACGAGAGCTTGCGGCCGTATTTGAGTTTGACAGGTTCGAGCACCCGCCGGGCCTTGTCGAGATTTGCGTTGTCAGGCCAACTGTTGACGGGTGCAAACCGCTGGGTGCCGCCGGATGTGCCGCCACGGCCGTCCGTGGTTCGGTACGTCCCTGCCTGGTGCCACGTCATCCTGATGATGAGCGGCCCGTAGTGACCGTAGTCCGCTGGCCACCACTCCTGTGAGTCGGTCAGGGCGTCTTCGATGTCGGCTTTCACTTCGTCGAGGTCGAGGGACTCAAACGCTTCCGCATAATCAAAATCGTCATCGTAGGGGTCTACGGGTCGAGCATTCTGGTCGAGAATCTCTACGTTCAACTGGTTCGGCCACCAGTCTTTGTTGGGCATCGACATCACCCGACAGTTGTGATCTTATCCCCTTAATAGTACCTAATCAAGAGAGCAAGTTTTGATTTTAAAAAATTGTTTTTGTATATCTGGTCTCTCGTCGTCGAGCGGACTACCGCGCCTGTCGGGCATTAGGCGGTCTGGTGGAGCCGCCAGCGGTCGATGTATAGACTCAGATCGTCGCCATCCCGTTCGAATCGGACCGGTTGCCGATCTCCGGTCATCGTCATCGCGTAGAACTCCCCCGCCTCAAGGTCCTCGGGAATCAGCGGTGTCCACGAGCCGTCGCCGATGGGCCCACCGACACGAAGCCGGAGGATGCCGCCCTCGGGTTCGACTTCGGCCTCCTTGATCCCTCGATAGGATTCGTACTCGCCCGCGAGTTCGTCGAAGCGCTCCTTGCGCGAGAAGAAGGGAAGTTCGCGTGGGTCCTCGCCAACGAGGGCCGCGAACACGCCCTTGCCGAGTTCGGCCAGCCCGAAGCCGGGGTTGGTGTTCGCGAGCATCGCAATGCCAAGGTCGTGGTCGGGACTGAACCCCGCGTACGCCGTCGAGACCGCAATCGACCCACCGTGGCCGATCATGGTCTCCCCAGCCACCTCGCGCGTTCGCCAGCCGTAGCCGTAGGGACCCGACGGCGTCTCGGCGTACTCGCCGTAGGCTCGCTCGAGCGTGTCGGTCTGGAGCAACTGGTCGCCGTCGATGGCTCCTCCCGCGAGGTGAAATCGTAGATACGCCGCCATGTCGGTGACCGGTGCGAGGAGGCCGCCTGCGGCTGCACTCAGTTCCCGGATCGGCACCGGGCGTTCTTCGAGCCCGTCGTCGGTGGTGTGATAGGGCGTCATCCGATCCTCGAGTGTCTCGTAGGTTTCGCGGTGATACGTCGAGCGATCCATCGCGAGGGGCTCGAGGATCTCCTCGCGGACGAAGTCGACGTACGGGGTCCCGGTAACGGCTTCGATGACCTTACCGATCATGGTGTATCCGGAGTTGCAGTACATCCAGTGTTCGTCGGGCTCACCGGCGATTTCGTCCACTGCACCCTCGATGTGTGCGGCGGTGTCCGCCCACGTCCCGAGGGGAACGTTCGCCTCCCCGACGTCCATCTGTCGGGCGATCAGGGCCTCACTGGCCGCCAGGGAGGGGAGCCCGGAGGTGTGACTCATGAGGTGATGCAGGGTGATCTCCTCGGGAATCTCGAGGTCGAGGTGGTCCGTGACGGCGTCCTCGGGGGACAGGTCGCCGCGGTCGACGAGCAGGAGGGTGGCGAGTGAGGCGAAGGACTTCGAAACCGAGCCGATGCCGTAGACCGTTTCCGGGGTCGCGGGGGCGTTCGAGCTGAGGTCGCGGGAGCCGTAGCCGCGGGCGTACTGGATCCCGTTGCTATCGGTGACGGCGAGGCTCACCGCCGGTATCGCGTCGTCGTGCATGCGCTCGCGAACGAGGTCGTCGATGGTTTCGACGACCGCCGTCGGAAGGGCTGGGCTGGAATCGACTGGTGTCATGAAGCTAGCCTCGGTATGATTTCCCGCCAGCATGAAGGTTCAGGTCTCCCCCGTTCGTGGCCGGAACACAGCCAAGTGACCTCCGAGTCCGCGCGGAGCCCCGTCCGTTCTTGCACAATCCTGCAGGCCTAAGTGTGCCCGCCGCTGTAGGATGGATAATGAACGGCAACCGCTTCGGTCGCCTCTTTCAGGTGACCACGTTCGGCGAGAGCCACGGAGAGGCCATGGGGTGTACCATCTCGGGGTGTCCCGCGGGTCTCGAGCTCTCAGAGGAGGACATCCAGCGCGATCTGGATCGACGGAAACCGGGCCAGTCGATGATCACGACCAGTCGGGGCGAACCGGACGCCGTCTCGATCAAATCGGGGGTTCAGGATGGCTACACCACGGGGACCCCGATCGGGCTGGTCATCGAGAACAAGGACGCCCGCTCTGGCAAGTACGAACCATTCATCACCGCGCCGCGTCCCTCCCACGGCGATTTCACCTACTCCGCGAAGTTCGGCACGCGAAACTGGGGCGGTGGTGGTCGCTCCTCCGCGCGCGAGACGGTGAACTGGGTCGCCGCCGGCGCTATTGCGAAAAAACTGCTCGCCCGAGCGGGCATCGAACTCAAAGCCCACGTGAACCAGATCGGGGACGTCGAGGCGCCCGAAGTGAGCTTCGAGGAACTGCTCGCACACAGCGAGGAAAACGACGTGCGGTGTGCCCATCCAGAGACAGCAGCGGAAATGCAAGCGTTGATCGAGGACTACCAGGAGGAAGGTGACTCCATCGGCGGCTCGATCTACTTCGAGGTTCGCGGCGTCCCCGTCGGCCTCGGGGCACCTCGCTTCGATTCGCTCTCGGCACGACTGGGCCAGGCGATGATGGCTGTCCCCGCGACGACGGCGTTCGAGTTCGGCCTCGGTACCGATGCCGCCGCATACTCGGGGAAAGAGCGAAACGACGACTGGGAGTTCGACGATGACGGAACCCCGACGCCCGTCGAGAACGACCACGGCGGCATTCAGGGCGGGATCTCGAGTGGCGAACCGATTTATGGTGAGGTCACCCTCCACGCGCCGACGTCGATTCCCAAACCACAGCAGACGGTCGACTGGGAGACGGGTGAGGTCGTCGACGATGCCCAGGTGATCGGACGCCACGATCCGGTGTTGCCCCCTCGGGGCGTCCCTGTCGTCGAGTCGATGCTCGCACTGACGCTCGTGGACTTCCTGTTGCTCTCGGGGCGGCTCAACCCCGACCGGGTGGACGGGGAGCCTGGCGAGTACGAGACGGAGTATCACCCGAGCAATCCGCGTCGGGAGTGATCGCCCTTCGTTCGAGGGAGTGTCGTCCAGTTCTGGATCCGCTCGACTGAGGGGTGGAAAAGACCAGGGATAGATCAGTACAGACCGGCTCAGACGCCGAGTTCGGCCACCAAGACGGCGGCGATACCGAAGTAGGTCAACAGCCCGCTGACGTCCTTGATCGTGGTCACGATGGGGTTCGAAGCGGCTGCCGGGTCCTGCCCGATCCTGTAAACGAGCCAGGGAAGGACGAACCCGACGAGGGCGGCGACGATCGAGGTCCCGACCATTGCTCCGGAGACGACACGATATCATCGATCGTCGTCTGGCCGTCGTCGGCGGGACTATACTGGGTGAATTGATCGATCGCCACCTCGATGGGTGTGCCGGGTGAGACTGTCACAAATCCGTCGGTCATCACGTCAGCGACCGATAGTTCGTACGCCTCGGCCGCTTCGGGTGGTTCGTCCGCCACAGCCTCGTGAGTTGTTGTCATCAAATATCAGAAATCATATCAGTCACACAAGTGATTCATCGACTAACAATTAATTCTTGATGACACGATAACTGTATTTCACTCTTGCGGACTGTCCGAAGGTGAACATTTCGACCGAGAGATGTCGGTGACTCGAACAAAGCCCGACGAAGGGCAGGGCCAACAATAAACATGAAACAAGTTTTATAAGTCATAAAGGAACGTTCCTGATAAATTTTTCACTGCAATTCATCCTTCATGAAAGATTCTTGGTAATGTATAGCAAAGGCTTTAGTCGTACTGGAGCAAAATTTTTGATACTGCCGGCCAGCGAGGTCGCCTATCCACCATGAGCAATCACGAACTTATCTGGCGAATCGCCGGCGGTTCCGGAGACGGAATCGACTCGACGAGCCAGAACTTCGCGAAGGCCCTGATGCGGTCGGGCCTCGACGTATTCACACACCGCCACTATCCGTCGCGGATCCGTGGTGGCCACACCTACGTCGAGATTCGCGCCGCGGGCCACGAGGTACAGTCACGGGGGGACGGCTACAACTGTCTGCTCGCACTGGGTGACTCCTTCGCACGAAATCCCCAGGAGGAGGCCTACTACGGCAACGAGGAGATCAAGCCACTCTCGGAGAACTTAGACGACCTCCGGGAGGGCGGGCTCATCGTCTACGACTCGGGGCTCCTCTCCGAGGAGGACGTCGCCGAACTCGACCTCGAGGAGCGTGCTGCCGAGAACGACTGGCACGTGTTCCCGATCGACCTGCGCTCGATGGCCAAAGAGCACGGCCGCGAAGTCATGCGAAACACCGCGGGTGTCGGCGTCACTGCCGCGTTGCTGGAGATGGACCTCGAGCACATCGAGGACCTGATGGAAGACGCGATGCCCGAGAAGATCCTCGAGCCGAACCTGACCATCCTGCACGAGGCCTACGACATGGTCACCGAGGAGTACGCGTTCGAGCACGACCTCCGCATCCCGGAGGGGAACCACGACGAAGCGCAGGCGCTGCTCTCGGGTTCGAACGCGATCGCCTACGGAGCCATCGACGCCGGCTGTCGGTTCATCGCCGGCTACCCGATGACGCCGTGGACCGACGTCTTCACCATCATGTCCCAGAACCTGCCCGACATGGGCGGGATCTCCGAGCAGGTCGAAGACGAGATCGCTGCCGCAGCGCTCGCCGTCGGGGCAAGCCACGCGGGCGTGAAGGCCATGTCCGGCTCCTCTGGCGGTGGCTTCGCGCTGATGAGTGAACCGCTGGGTCTCGCCGAGATGACCGAGACGCCGATCGTCCTCCTCGAGTCGATGCGTGCCGGTCCATCCACCGGGATGCCGACGAAGCCCGAACAGGGCGACCTCGAGTTCACCCTCTACACGAGTCAAGGCGACTCCGCGCGCGTGGTCTTCGCCCCGGGCAACATCGAGGAGGCCTACGAACAGACGCGACTGGCATTCCACGTCGCCTACGAGTACCAGATTCCGACGATCATCATGTACGACCAGAAGCTGAGCGGGGAGAACACGAACGTTCCCGTCAGCTTCCTCGACCGCGAGCCGGCCCCGTCGCTCGGCTCGGTCGTGACGGAGGCCGACCTCGAGGACATGCCCCACGACGAGACGGGCAAGTTCCACCGGTTCCAACACGACGTCGACAACAACGTCAGCCCGCGCTCGCTGCCGGGCCAGAAGGGCGGGCGCTATCTGGCGACCGGGAACGAGCACACGCCATCGGGACACATCTCGGAGGACGCGGACAACCGCGTCGCCCAGATGGAACGCCGTGTCGAGAAACTCGAGGACATCCGTGCAGAACTCGACGAAGAGCACGACTCGAATCAGACGTACGTCGGCGACGAGCTGGCGGACTTCGGAATTATCACCTGGGGGTCGTCCCAGGGTGCAGTCTTCGAAGCCGTCGAGCGACTGAACGACGATGGGCACGCCGTCAAGGCGGTCAGCGTCTCCGACATGATGCCGTTCCCCGAGGCAGAAATGACGGAGTTCCTCGAGAGCGTCGACCAGGCGATGGTCGTCGAAATGAACGCCACCGCACAGTTCCGTGGTCTCATCCAGAAGGAGCTGGGCCGCTACGGCGAGAAACTGACCAGCCTGCTCAAGTACAACGGCAATCCGTTCGAACCCGCCGAGATCGTCGAGGGCTACGAGCTGAACAGTGATGGCTCGGATGCAGACCCCTCCGCACAGGTGCGGATCGAACCAGCCGCAGGTGACTAACTATGAGTGCATTCAACGCAATCGGAGAAGAGCGTGACATCGACCGCAACGAGTTCACGCCCGGTATCGAGCCCCAGCCGACCTGGTGTCCGGGATGTGGTGACTTCGGCGTTCTCAAGGCGCTGAAACAGGCCCTCCCGGAAGTCGGACTCACCCCCGAGGAAGTCCTGACCGTCACCGGTATCGGCTGTTCGGGCAAACTGAACAGCTACCTCGACACCTACGGGTTCCACACGATCCACGGCCGCTCGCTGCCGGTCGCCCGCGCCGCGAAACTCGCGAACGACGGCCTCGAGGTCATCGCCGCCGGCGGTGACGGTGACGGCTACGGGATCGGTGGCAACCACTTCATGCACACGGCTCGAGAGAACCACGACATGACTTACATCGTGTTCAACAACGAGGTCTTCGGCCTGACGAAGGGCCAGACCTCGCCGACGAGCCCGAAGGGTCACAAGTCGAAGACGACGCCCCACGGCAACGCGAAGTCGCCGATCCGGCCACTCTCGCTGGCGCTGACCTCGGGCGCGACCTACATCGCCCGCACGGCGGCGGTCAACCCCAACCAGGCAAAGGAGATCATCAAGGAGGCCATCGAACACGACGGTTTCGCCCACATCGACTTCCTGACGCAGTGTCCGACGTGGAACAAGGATGCTCGCCAGTACGTCCCCTATATCGACGTTCAGGAGTCCGATGACTACGACTTCGACGTCACGAACCGCCAGGAGGCCCAGGAGATGATGTTCGAGACGGAGAATCAGCTCTACGAGGGGACCGTCCTCACGGGCCGATACTTCGTCGACGAGCGTCCCTCCTACCAGGAGCAAAAGAAGGAACTCGGCGAGATGCCCGAGGAACCGCTCGCGGAGCGGTACTTCGACGAGGACGCCGAGTGGGAGCGCAGCTACGACCTGCTCGAGCGACACAAGTAATCGCGCTCTCGGTTCGGTTTTGACGTGAACTGGCGGCTACGATCTCATCGACTCTCGGGAGCGCTCGCTCCCCTCACGCCTCTCCATCGGCAGTCGGTGATCCGTCGGGGCCTGCATCGAGTGACAGCGGAAGCCGGCCAACTGCTGCGGGGGCCAGGATGATGCCCGCGACCTGGACCGCGTAGAGTCCGGCGACCGCGGCCAGACCCGCGACGACGGCGGGCCCGCTGGCGCCTGCTGGTACGGCGTCGATAGCCACCTCCAGGGCCAGGACGAACCCACAGCCGACAGCGACGAGAACGACGCCCTCGAGGCGACCCCGAAGCGACGGAAGCGACTCGAGGCGGCTCGCCGCGAGAACGCCGCCGATCCCGCCGCCGATGCCCAACAGCGTGTAGCCTGTGAACCCAACGACGAGCACCGCCGGGAGCGAACAGCCGAGTGCGATGGCGAACGCTCGCCGTGGCTCGTCTCCAACGACCCGCTCGAGGATCACCAGCGTGAGTGCGCCGAAGAGGCCGCCAGCGACGACGTCTCCGAGATAGTGGAGGCCCAGGATCACCCGAGAGAGCCCGATGGCGACGACGAGCGTGGTCACGGCACCGACGGCGGGCAGGGATCGTGTGCGGTCGAACGCGACCAGGAGGCCGCCGTAGACGACGACTGCGGCGTAGGTGTGCCCGCTGGGGAAGCCGTACTCATCGGCGTCCAGCTCGATCAAGAACAGCGCGTCCGGTGGTCGCGGCATCCCGAGTGCCGCTTTGA
>LKND01000117.1 GCA_001564275.1 Natrialbaceae archaeon Tc-Br11_E2g14
GCACGACTACTTGAACAACTATCAGAATTAGCAGAACCCTCAGCGATCGATACGCACGTGTAGTGAGCGGATGGTTCACTGGTTTCAGCGTGAAACAAACGGAGTCGTCGTGCTGCACTGATCCTCTATATCCAGCACCAACATTCTATCATCGATTAAGGACTTCAATAGAGCCGGGTGCCGTCCAACGATTGTTCGAATACCACCGGTGACGGTGGGGAGAGGGCCATGCGCGTGCGGACCGACAATAATCCTTATCGGGTCTCCCGAGAATATGTGCGTGTGACCGCGGAGACGCTCCGGTCATTCATCGAGACCACTGGCACGGGCAAGCGCAAACTGGTCGTTTGCTCACGGGATGCTGAAGGCCCCCTCGAGGCGATGCTGGCCGAGACGTTCGAGGCCCAGTCACTCGAGGTCACCGCCGAACCCGATGGCGGGGACTCGCCAGCGTTGGCGCTCGAGAGCCCGGACGAGGACACCCTCGTCGCCCTTCTGGAGGTGGACGGGACTGGCGAGGAGTCGGTCGTGGCCACCTCGACGGTGATGGAACTCTACGACGCGCTGTTGGCGATCTACTCGGATCTCTTCGTGACCGGTGCCCAGGGGCTCGGCGACATCGAACTCCCGGACGTGCTCGCTGCGCTGGACGACTTTCGGCTCGTGGTTCGTGGCTATCCCATTGCCCACAAGGCGAAGTTCTTGCTCATCATCATCTCCCGATACATCGAACAGCTGGCCTGGGAGACCGGGGCCGGCACGCTCCGGAGTTCGTTTCAGGACCTGTCGCGGGTCGTCGACGAAGTCGGCACGTACGAAGGTTACGACACGCTCGGCGACACCGATGTCGACGTGACGCTGTATGGCGAAGGGTCGAACGACGACCCGATCGTACGCAGACTCGAGGATGAACTGGGCGTCTCGGCGCGGGTTGGCGAGACGCAGGAACATCGTGACGCCTGGTTCGTGGTGTATCGACCGCCGGACGCCACGAGTCACCCATCGGTGGTCGATATCCAGGGCGCTGCGCTGGTCTGTCTCGAGACCGAACCGCGAGTGTGGGACGGGTTCTGGACGTACGATTCCGACAGCGTGGGCGCGATCGAACGATACATTGCGACCGAACTCTAAGTACCCAGTCAGGCGTCGGCATGCGAGTGAAACCGGAGCGTCGATGCGCGTCGGAAGCGCTGAATCATCTCATTCTTGAGTTGCCTTCCATATCCGATATGCTTATGGCGTGGTGAGCCAAACGCCATCACATGCACGAGACCGTCGGCTCCGCGGTCGGCAACGACGAACTCGCGGCCCTCAGACTACTCGCTCTCCAGGGCGGTCTCGAGGGTGATCTCAAGATTTCCTGTGCGGGGCTGGCAGACCGACTCGACGCCTCGAATCAGACGGCCTCCCGTCGGCTCCAGCGACTCGAGAGTGCGGGCTATCTCGAGCGCGAGACGGTCGCCGACGGCCAGTGGGTGGCCATCACCGACGATGGTGAGAGGGCGCTGCGCTCGGCCTACGAGGCCTACCGTCGGATCTTCGAGACCGGTGGTGAAGTCGAACTCGAGGGTCGCGTCACCAGCGGCATGGGCGAGGGTCGCCACTACATTTCCCTTCCGGGGTACAAACGGCAGTTCGAGGAGCGCCTGGGCTACGAACCGTTCCTCGGGACGCTCAATGTCGAACTGGACGACGACAGCGTGCGTCGTCGTCGGGCCACGGCCTCGCTAGCGTCCATTCCGATCGACGGCTGGGAGGACGAGGATCGCACGTACGGCCCCGCGGTCTGTCGGCCGGCAACGGTCGAGTCTGCGACCGGGGAGACCTACGAGAACGCCCACACCATTGCCCCCGAACGCACGCACCACGACGAGGATCAACTCGAGTTGATTGCTCCCGAGAAACTCCGTGATACCCTCTCGCTCGAGGACGACGAGGACGTGACGATCACGGTGGGTGATCGGTAAAATGACCGAACCGGAGACGTCGACGGGGACCTACCACGGCGGGGCCGCGACTGACGCTGCCTCCCTCCAGCGGGCGCTCGAGGCCCTCAGACGTGGCGAGCCGATTCTCCTCCACGACGCCGCTGATCGGGAGGGAGAGACGGACCTGATCTATCACGCAAACGCCGTCACGCCGGAGGCGGTTTCCCGACTTCGAAACGACGCCGGGGGCCTCGTCTGTGTCGCACTCGGTGACGAGGTGGCCGATGCCTTCGATCTCCCATTCTACGAACGCGCTGTCGACCATCCGGCGGCGGCCGATCACGACCTCGGCTACGACGACCGATCGTCGTTCTCGCTGACGGTCAACCATCGGGACACCTATACGGGCATCACGGACAACGACCGCTCGCTGACGATACAGGCCATCGGTGAAGCGGCTGCCAACCCCGACGTGACCGAGTTTGCCGAGGCATTTCGCGTGCCGGGCCACGTTCACCTGCTCCGGGCTGCGCCGGACCTGCTCGCCGACCGACAGGGGCACACCGAATTCGCGATCGCGCTGGCCGAGGCGGCTGAGCTCCCGGCAGCCGCGGTCGTCTGTGAGATGCTCGACGACGAAAGCGGGGCTGCGCTGACACCTGAAGACGCCAGACAGTACGCCGTCGACCACGGCTACGTCTACCTCGAGGGGCGTGACGTTCTCGGACCGTTGTCCTGATGTGACTGGTATACGCCTGTGATGTTCACATCCGGTAACTGATCACGATGCCGGTTGACTTTTATGCGGCCATGGAGTACGGAGAAGTGTACAAACTTCCACCTCGCATCGCCATGCAAACGGAATTGCCTCCACCAGACGACGACCCCGACTCGAACTACGACCAGGCGAACGGCAGATACGTCTTCAGCTACGACCCGGCGGGAACCGCGACGATCACCACGACCATCGTCCACGCGCTCTCGAGCATCGCGAACGTCGACGTTTCCCAGGGAGAGTTCTCCCTCTACGACAGCATCGACCCCGATGCACTCGAGCGGTTGTTCCGCCCAAAGGCCGACGGCGAACCGCGCCTCGACGGCCACGTCTGCTTCACGGCCCTGGGTCACGAAGTGTACGTGTTCGCCAACGGTGACCTGTTCATTTACCCCCCATCGGATGCCGGTAGCTCACCGCGTCCCTAAACTGGGCCGGAACCACAACTGAAAGCGGATTCGTAGGCGTGTTCGTCGAATCATTGGATACTGCCCACCACGTCGAACCCCACATCGACGAACAGCTATTTTTTCCTTCCAGCCTTCGGTTCGCACATGACCGCAATCGGCTTTCTCAGCACCGCGCCAGTCACCGAGGGAAGCATGTCAGGCCACGTCGCAACGGCGATCGAGGCCCTCGAGGCGTACGACGTGCGCTACGAGATGGGACCGATGGGAACGACGATCGAGGCCGAGGACGTCGCCGAACTGTTCGCCGCGGCCCAGGCGGCCCACGAGGCCATCGATGGCGACCGGGTGAGCACGTTCCTCAAGATCGACGACAAGCGTTCGAGCGACGGCACCGCTGCCGAGAAAGTGGCGGCCGTCGAGTCCCACCTCGGCCGAGCAGCCAGCAGTGAGGGTGATACGGACGCCTGATTGGGGCAACGCTCGGCGTCGCTGTGGCGGTTGTGGCCCGACCTACGGTGACCCACAGCCATCCGCCATGACCCCCTCATCCACTGCACGGAAACCAACGCACCCAACACCACCGACGCCGAGTGAGGCTGTATGACCGATCACTCGCTCGAGGAGGATCCGTCGGCGTTCGCCGTCGACGTGCAGGTTCGCTACCGCGATCTCGATCCGTTCGAACACGTCAACAACGCGGTGTACGCCAGCTATCTCGAGTACGCCCGTAGTGAGTACCTCGAGGCGACCCTCGACCTTCCCGTGGCCGACTACGAGTTCGTCATCGCCGGCCTCGTAATCGACTTCCACCGACCGGTTACGATCGACCAGTCGGTGTCGGTTCACGTGGGGACGTCGTCGGTGGGAACCTCGAGCTGGACGATGGCGTACGCGGTCGTGGCGGACGGGGACGTGGCGGCAACGGGCGAGACAACGCAGGTGTGGCTGGACGACGACGGTGACCCCACGCCGATCCCCGAGGCGACGGCGAGACGACTTCGGGATCTGGCCGAGGCGTGATCCGGCGAGCGACGACCGGCGTCCTCAGCCTCCCCGAACGCCGCGTCGCTTACCTCACTTCAATCCCGAACGCCGCGTCACTCGAGTCGTCCCCCGGTCAACCGCACGATCCCCCCGAGGTGGCGGGCATCCGCGACAGCGCCCGAGCGCTCGCGGAGACGGTCGTGGGCCGTCCGAATTCGTCGA
Organism: Natrialbaceae archaeon Tc-Br11_E2g14; assembly: GCA_001564275.1. Taxonomy (GTDB): domain Archaea; phylum Halobacteriota; class Halobacteria; order Halobacteriales; family Natrialbaceae; genus Natronosalvus. The sequence goes on from LKND01000117.1 coordinate 4,320, forward strand.
TCAAGGGTGTCCGTGAGGTCTCGATCGTACCGGAGTTTCATCGTCGGAGGTGTCGAGAGGACGACGACGGCCCCGAACGCGGCGTTGACGATTGGGCCGAGCGGTGTCCCTGCGTCGCTTCTCGCGGCATTGACCAGCACCACGTGGCCGTCGGGTGCGAGCAAATCGATCCACTCGTCGACGGCCCCCGCCGGATCAGACAGCATCCCGACCACGAACGTTCCCAACACGGCATCGACCGCACCATCGGGAATCGGTGGTCGGGTCGCGTCCGCACGCAGGACCGACACCTGTTCGAGATGGGCCGTCGCTCGCCGGGCTCGATCGAGGACCGGCCCGGTGAAATCGAGGCCGATTACCCGTCCAGTCGGCCCCACCTGCTCGGCCAGAAAGGGCAGGTTCGCCCCGGTCCCACACCCCATCTCGAGGACGGTGTCACCGGGCTCGAGGCGGCAGGCGAGGGCAGCCTGCTGGCGAACCGCGCGGATGCCGGGGGTTCCTCGGGCGATCCAGTCGTAGAGGGCCGCCCAGCGGCCGTAGAACGACTGCGCGCTGTGGCTCCCGCTCGAGCCGGATTCGTCGCCCGCCCCTCGATGCTCGCCACCGATCATGTCAGACCAGCGCTCGAATCGTGTCGGCGACGGCTTCGGGATCCGGACCCAGGACGTAGGTGATCGGTTCGATACCCTCGGCCCCGGTCTGATAGAGAACGGTCGCGCCCGGTGTCTCCGAAATGGCCGCGCCGACGCTCGATTCCACGTCCTCGCTCTCGTCGAACTCCGCGAGTTCGTGGCCCGCAGCGTCGAGTTCGGCCAGGGTCGCCCGATCGTAGGCGATGTTTGCCGCGGCTGCGGCGTCGCTGCCGTGGCGTCGTGCCGCGAGCAGGACGGTGGCGACGTGCTCGGAGACGCCGAATTCGGGCTCGCCGGGGACGGTTGCACGACCCTTGACGTCGAAGATCCGACCGGGCACGCCGGCCACGTCGTCGACGCCCTCGGCGTCGGGGACGCAGGCGACGAGGTTCGACCCCACCGCCGGGATCAGGCCCGCGAAGCCGCTCGCGTTCTCGAGGATGCGCAGGCCTCGGCGCAGCGACGACAGGACGCGTTCGCTCGAGCGGAGCGCGCTCTCGGGATCGTGGACGCGGAAACTGGCGTCGTACTCCCCCAATTCGGGCACCTGCTCCTCGTGTAAGGTCGCGAGCAAGTCGCCCGGACTCTCGAGTTCCCGAATCAGGATCTCGATCTCGACCATCGCCTGCACGGGCGAGACGTCGCCAGCGGCCAGCCCGTCCCCGAGGCGCGTCACGAGCTCCTGGACGCGGTCGTCAGCAGCGATGCGATCGTTCGTGGCCACGTCGCCGTGGGCGTACTTCGAGACGGCACTCTGGCTGATGCCCAGGACCTGCGCCACCTCGCTCTGGGTGAGTCCCCGCTTTCTGAGGTCCCCGGCCAGCAGCGAGCGGAGCGTGGGAAGCAGCTCCTCGACGACGAGTTCTTCGACGAACTTCATTGCCAGCGTGTAGCGCGGGCGTTCAAATAACTCCCCGGTCCGCCGCCGACCGGACAGGGACGGTAGGCGCCTGTCACCTCTCGCGTTCGAGCTGGTCGCCGCCGAACTCGTCGTCGTTCTGGATGCGGGAGGCCTGTGGGCCGTCCTGATCCTGATACTTCGAGCCCCGGTCGCTGCCGTAGGGCCGTTCCGCGGGCGTCTTCAGCTCGGTGAAGGTGAGCTGTGAGATGCGCATCCCCGGTGTGAGTGCGACCGGTGCGGTGCCCAGATTGGAGAGCTCGAGGGTGATCTGACCGCGATAGCCCGGATCACAGAGCCCGGCGGTGGCGTGGACCACGACCGCCAACCGGCCCAGCGAGGATCGACCCTCGACGTGGGCGATCAGGTCCGCCGGAATCTCGACGCGCTCGTGGGTCGTCCCCAGGACGAAGTCGCCGGGGTGGAGGATGAAGTCCTCGCCGTCCGCGACGACCGTCTCGGTGACGTACTCGTCGACCTCGTGTTCGGCATTCGGGTGGATACAGGGGATGTTGGTTCGCTGGAACTCGAGGAAGCGCTCGCCCAGTCGCAGGTCCACGCTCGCGGGCTGAATCTGCAGGTCGTAGTCGTCGATCGGCTCGACGACGAGCTCACCTGCCTCGAGGCGCTCGAGGATGTCGGCGTCCGAGAGGATCATGTGGGAGGGGTCACGGGCGGGTGTCCTAAAGGGTTCGATCCGAGGCGTCGGCCCCGGCCGTCCGAGCAACCAGCTGGCCCTTTCACTTCGGTATCTGTAGTCTATTACTTCGAAACGTATATCTAAACACTTCGGTTAGTGAAGTAAGATAGCGGGACGAATAGTGGGAACCGATTGTCCGGGGCGGTTCACGACCGGGCGTTCTCGATGGCCGTGATGACGCCGTCCGGGCTCGCGTCCTCGACGTGCTCGCCATCGACGACAACCCATGGGGTACCTTCGACGCCCTGTTCTTCGGCGTAGGCGACCTCGGCGTCGAGGCCGGCCTCGAAGGTGACTTCGTCGGCGGCCTCCGCAGCCTGTGCGCCATCGACACCGACCTCCTCGGCTACGTCCTCGATCACCTCGAGTGAGTACTGATCCTGGTAGTCGTAGATTTCACTGGCGAACGCGAAGAAGGCGTCGTTGCCACCCTGTTCGTGCACGGAACGACCGGCGCTGGCCACCGGATAGGCCCAGTCGCTATTTGTCGTGACCGGAAAGTCCCGATGTTCGTAGCGGATCGCGTCGTTGTCGAGATAGCGATCTTCGATCTCGGGATAGGTCGTCGTCTTGTACTGGCGGCAGCCGGGACAGGTGAAGTCCTCGTAAACCGTCACTGTCACGTCAGCGTCCGGGTCCCCAACGAACGGGACCTCGAGCAGCTCGTCCTCCTCGAGTTCGGGCGAATCGTCGCTCAGACAGCCGCTTGCGAGCACCATCGAACCGGCGGCGAGGGCACCAAACCGTCGCCGTGTGAGTGTCATATTTCCCGTTGGAACGAGGGATGGAAATACGTGTCGCCAGCGACCGACGGCCGAAGACGGCGATGAAGGTATAACACCAGTTGAAACGAGTTACACACCATCACAACGAGTCGGCTCAGAACCGGTCCATCACCGGTTCTGAGCCGTGGTCTCGTGAGGGGGTCTGCAGTGACTTTCATACGGATTAGTGTCGTCTCTTACCGGTGAGTGCCAGCCCCGGTTCGGCACTCACCGGTAAATAGTGACACTAAACCGTATCAGTGGCTCCTATCGCCCTCCCGCGGACTTCGACACAGAGAAGGATCGAGGTCGTTTTCCCCTCCCC
>LKND01000043.1 GCA_001564275.1 Natrialbaceae archaeon Tc-Br11_E2g14
ATGGTCACGGCATCGTCTCCGACTTCGATATCCTCGTCGATCTTGTCTATCGAAGTCGTCTTGTTGAGCTTGATCGAGTACCGCCCTTGGTACTCATCGCTAACAACGTTTTTCAATTGGTAGGACTCGCCTTCTTCCAGTTCTTCGAGCTCCGATGTCGCGAAGGAAGTGAACTTGATTCGGCCCGACTCGTCACCGACTAATCCGACCTGCGCGATTGAGTCCGAACGTGGCTCCCAAAGCTCGACGAGTTTTACGGTCACGTCGACCCACATTTCCTCTTCGTCGATCTCGCTCACCAAGACCTCGTCAGATCCACTTCCGATGATGTCTTCGGGTTCAATCCCGGCTTCATCCCGGTACGAATTGATCGTGCTTCGACGTGCCTCGTCAAGCGGGACTCCATATTCTCCAGTGAGTTTTTTGATCCGCTGTTCGACCTCAACGACCTCTAGATCGAGATGGTCCTCAAACTGCTCTACAATCTCTTTTGCGTATGATTTCGCGTCTGGCATAGTGCGTCTCCAACTACTTTTCTCGTCGGGAGACAGAGATTATTGACCACAATAGCACTTAAATCGTAGGGTAGAGACCACTGTACGGCAATTTCTCCGTTCCGATAGGCGGTATGAGTATTCGAGAACAAGCTACGAATCCAACGCTCGCAGAGTCCGGCCCAGATAATGCAGACTCTGCGGATGTCGACATTCGTTGGTGGACGGGTCGCACTAAAGGACCAACGTTCAGCTCTGATAAAGTGAAATGGTGGACGGAGCAGCACATCAACGAAACAGATTCGGTTCTCAATCCCTGTGCAGGGCCAACAAAGTTGGATGTCGACGACGTGTTGCGTGTTGAAGTCGATGCTGAAAACGGAGATGCGGACGTGTATGCTGACTTTCGCGACCTGCTTTCAGAGGGCTACGTCGAACCGGCGTCGTTTGATGTAATCGTCTATGATCCGCCTTATTCCCCACATCAATCCACCCACAAATACGGCATCGACCTTGGCGATGATGGGTTCTACTTCTACGACGACGAAGTGAAAGAGTACCTCGATACGCTCTTAGCACCCGGTGGCACGTTTATTCAGTTTGGCTACACCACGCGTACTATGCCGCTCTCGCTCGGGTATCAGTACGAAGCAGTCTCAGTGTTCAACAAAACAGGCTGTCAAAACGACTATCTGGGCGTCGTAGCACGGAAGCCTCTCTGCCCTGTCGAAAGTGTGGATTCGATACCAAGCACTGTCGTCTCACACAGTCGAGTCTTGCCAAATCAGGGGGCCAGCCAGATCGACAACAGTAGCATTACTGTCGACGGGAACGGTGGCCAATCAATCGATGCGTACTACGCTCAACTGCCCGCCGACTCCAATTACTGCAACGAGCTCTCAGAACTCGCCTCAAAGTGGATTTCACCTACCGATAGGGTTCTGCACATCTACGAGGCCGGGCCGAGAATTAATTTCCAGACCGACTCCTGGACGACGTGTGCATACCGCTGTGCCGATCTGAAAACAGAGTACGACAATGTTATCGCAGACGTTGTTGAAACGCCGTGGAATATCGACGCGGCCTTTGCAGACGGCGTCTTTGATGTCGTCATCCTAGATCTGCCCCACTCGGCATGGCAGACCAATATCCGAACACCATATTGCCAGAACCGCGATGGCCCAGATGTGACACACGTCGACACCGCGATCAAGCGCAGTATCACTGATTTGGTCAAAGGTGACGGCGGTCGTGTCATCCAAGTCGGCAAGACAGCAACGCTCATGAGCGGAGCTGACTACGCGTACACCCGATCGGGAATCTGTGTTATCCGCCACCCCGAGAAAGCCCAAGATCGTATCCTGGTCGTCGACGAAAAGCAGCACTCGAACCTCGAATTAGTCTCAATCGGTGAGGGAGAAGTTGACGGAGAATACTCACACCCTCACGGTGCGCCAAATATCACGAGCAAATACAATAGGACAAACCACACCCCAAGCGAGGATTCGCATTTTTGCATCCATTGCGGCAACCATTTTTACCACCATCCAGCTGTTTATCTCGACTGTCCTGATTGTGGTGCAAGGCCAGGAGATATGTGTCGATATCCAGACTCAGGCGATTTACGACATCCGAGTGGCCCCAATCATATGATTACTTCCGTGGATGTATGCGAAGGGCGGTTGGAGAATGCTAAAAAATACCATTCGGGAAACTGCAATGGAAAACAACGCACGACACTCTCAGAAGCCGATTCACCGAGCCAACCCAGTAATCAACCCTCGACTCAAAAATTGGCATCTGCTTCTATATCAGATTTCCTGTAAACTAACAGAAACTAAATTCTGGATCAATTGTAAAAGAACCCACATGTATAATGTGTTCTAAATCCACATCTGAAACTGTACATCTGAGTACAAGAAAATAAGTGTATGAGAATTGGATAAAGAAAAACTGAAAAATATAAGTAATATTATGTTCTTTCTCTAGTCATGTCTGCTGCAACACTTAGCAAACAATCCGCAGCCTTCGATCGCTTACCGTGGGGTAACTAACATGGCTGCCAATCCGCCTCTCACCGTTAACGACGACTCTGTTTATATCGAGATTTTTTATTTGATGCCAGATGTTTCGCATGATCAGTACCACCTCGCCCAAAAAATCAAAAATGAAGCACTGTGTGGCGAAATCGATTCCAGTAATTGGTCACTCTACACGTTGATTTGCGAAGGCGTTTTCTCGTTAGACAAGCTGCCGGGAGAATGTTCTATAGGCGTTCTCTTGAGTCATATCTATTCGAAGCTGCAGTTGCAGGCTGACGAAGACTTACATTTTAGTTCTGATGGGTGTGTCAATCCACGCAAAGCCGACATCGGTGATATCATCGCGATCAATGGGTACGCCCACTTTATCGATGTCGCGTCGACGTTCACCTACATTGGAGAAGTAGAGGATCTGAACTCTTCTCCAAGTCAATCTCTGAACGGCTCTGTGCGCCCTGAGTGAATATCGACAACGTGCTCATTTCTCTGACTTGATCGGTGGTGATAATAATCCAATAGATATTGTTATCTATACCACAGAGAAATCAAATCCATGAACCGACGTAAATACCTTGTCTCAACAGCCTCAGTGCTTAGTATCGCCCTCGCAGGTTGCACCAGTTCAGTTTCCAGTCAAAAGACTCCCGAAGAAGTGAGTGAAGCGTACATGCAGGCCCTATTTGATGGCAATCCCGAAGAAGCTAGATCACTGACGACTGCTGACGCCTCTGAAGAAGTCACTGATGCCTTCGTAGCTGAAGTACATGCAAGTGCTGAACGGTCAGATGTTGAGATTATTAGTGTCGAACCGGTAACGGAGGGGGAAACTGAATACACAACCGATGTGCAAATTATCGTTGACACTCCACTCGGATCTCAAACCTCAACAACTAGAGTCGAATTGGTAAAACAAGACGGTGGCTGGCTCGTCAGTAGTACGGAAAACATCTAGTTGGCAACAACAAATGCACTTATTCCATTTTTCCGTGGTACAATAGGTGATATGTTTGCAGAGTCAATGGCAGACCGCTCTACGCACAGTGTTGAAAAGGTAAGCGCCGACACGAACCCTGATACGCCTACTACAGTCGCCCGAACTAACGGCCACACAGTCATTTCGAAAACTCCCGATAGCGAACCTGCAGGTAGTGCAGACAAGCACGTTTGCTTTCAGTGCGTGTTCTGTGGCGAGACAGCCCATCCTCACGAAGACAGAGTTGTATCAGATTCTCAATGGGCAGCCAACTACTTCAGATACTTTGCGTGTCCAGCGTCAGCCGACCAACGTGCTGAGTGTTGAGCAAGAACCCTATCCAGCGGTATCTATATGACCAAACGACGCCACCACACACCAATAAAATGAAACAAGCCGAACTGATCGCAACAAAACTCCAACTCGTCGACGTTGATATTACAGTCGACGAAGTTGCAGAGTTAATCACCGATCGGGCCGAAGAATTCAGTATCGACACCGAAATGGCTACACCGCTTATCGAAAAAGAGCTCATCGCAAAGTACGATCTCGACCTGAATGTTTACGAGAACACCACTGCAACAGAAGTTCCATACGCCTATATCGAAGATCTTGATTCACCCGATGAATTTGTCCAGGTGGTCGCCATTGTCGATGATCTATGGGAGGAGTATGACGACCGAATCCAACAAGTGGGGACACTAGCAGACAGTACTGACCGTATCAAATTCACAGTCTGGAATGTGGCCGATCAGCCATTGCTCGAAAAAGGCACTGTCTACCATATTTGGAACGCCGTCGTCAAAGAGCACAACGGCAAACTCGAACTCAAAATCACAGCTAAAAGCGACATAGAGCAACTGACTGGTGAAAATTATGATGTCTCAGAATATGTCGGAACTGATCACGAATCGACTCCGTTTTCCGGTGTGGTCACTCGCATCGAGCCCGGTAGTGGCCTTGTTGAGCGGTGTTCTGTCGATGATTGCACTCGCGTACTGAAAAACGGGCATTGTTCAGAACATGGAAATGTCGAAGGCGAAGACGACCTCCGTATCAAAGCGATAGTTGATAATGGATCTGAGTATCGCCGAGTTACGATGACTACAGAAGTCGTTGAAACGCTCCTCGGCTACCGTCTCCAAGACGCGCTTTCGCATCCAGATATCGATGTTGACGAAGAAATCCACCAATGTCTGGTTGGCCAGTACGCCGACTGTATGCTTGTCGAATACGAACACAACAACTACGTCAGCAGCATCGAACTCAACGCCGATCCAGACGGGCACGGCATTATCGAACTGTACGACTACGCCGACGAACTCCGATACATCCTCTAAGAATATGACAACAAATAGCTCAACTCAAACTGCAAATGACGGTGGATTCAATTACCACACTGCAATTCCGGTGCTTGATTACGAAATCAACAAGGTCTCCGAGATTTTCAAAGAGAATCCAGAAAGCAAGTATTCGCCGAAAATCGCCGTGCTGCCAACTGGCATCTGCACAAGCAGAATACACTATGTCGGGTACGTCGGACAAAAGCGACTCAGTGAAACCGAAGACGGTGATACGAAAGTCCATATTCGGTGTACAGAGGCTAACTCGACAGTGAACATATTCTCTAACAGCCGTTTCAGCTCGGTTACTGAACGATTGGCTGACGTCAAGCAGTGCTCGTACATCTCCGTTGTCGCCAAACTGTTTCTGACCGAAAGCCAGGAAGGAGACACGCTCGTTGGTGTTACCCCAGAAGTCGTCAACGAGGTTGAGCAGCCTGTTCGAGAACGGTTTCTATTCACAGCCTCCGAAGAATCGCTTGACCGTATTACGAGTCTCTCTGAAGGTATCGAAACTGAAGATCAAAAACTGGCCGCAGACCACTATGGAACAGACCAACTGGATCAATACGCAAACGCGGTCCAGACCGCGATCAACGCTGGCATTAAGCTCCGCAAACGCCGAGTGAAAGCCGCAAACGCCGAGTGAACTGAGGCACAACCTGCTCCTATTTTCGCCCACTGATGGGTGGAAGATTGGCTGTACTGTATCTTCTATCTCATGTCTGATACTGCACAAACAATTAAGACCGAAGGTGAACAACTTCTAACCATGACCGAAGAACCCGACTACGGCGACTTTCCTAACGGTGATCCAGAAGATGTCGACAGTCCGATTGGGGCTAGCCTCGGTTCTGGACTCGCGAATCCCAAAGCTGACTTGATCGAGAAGATCATGGCCAACTCTACGCCTCTAACACCTCCATCTCCAACGATTGGGACCCCGACGACAAAGACCAGTAAATACGACCCCGAAGAACTGGCCGAGAAAACAGTCTGGGAACTCCGTCGAATCTACCGCGACGAGAAGAATACGCTTCCTCTCTCGCAGCGATTCGATAAGAAAGACCGGGAGTTGGCATTCCGATCTGATGAATATCGACAAGTGCTCGAACAGCTTGATGACCCCGACGATCCAGATCTCGACGAAATCGAGGCTATTGATCTCACCGAAGAGTTCTGACTGCACTGCACCGTCCACCAACCGCTCGCCGCAGCAGGGTTCACTTTATATATTCCATCCGCGTACTGCCGGTAGATGGCGTCTGATAAGATAATTGGCATAGATCTGGGTACTACTAATACTGCATTTTCGATATTAGAAATTGAACAGCCAGAGGTCATTCCTAATCAAGAAGGCGAGCGGACGACTCCCTCTGTTGTTGCCTTTACTGATTCAGGGGAACAACTCGTCGGGAATTTAGCGAGGAATCAGGCCATACAGAATCCTACTCGGACGATTTTCTCTATCAAGAGGAAGATGGGTCGACGGGACTTCACGAAAGAGATCGGCGAAAACGAATTCACACCCGAAGAACTGTCTGCAGCTATCCTTCGGAAAGTTCGTCGAGATGCCTCTGAATACTTCGACGAGGATATCTGTCGTGCCGTAATCACCGTCCCTGCATATTTCAATGACCGTCAACGTCAAGCGACGAAGAACGCCGGCGAAATTGCAGGCTTTACCGTCGAACGGATCATCAACGAGCCAACTGCGGCTGCTATGGCTTATGGGATTGATGAACACCAGGACCAGCGGGTCTTAGTGTTCGATCTGGGCGGGGGAACGTTCGATATCTCTATTATGGAACTCGGCGAGGGTGTCTATGATGTCATCGCCACTGCAGGGATTAACCACCTCGGCGGGGACGATTGGGATTCTGCGCTCGTAGAGCTCCTCAGTGAGCGTTTTCGAAAAGAGCACGATATAAACCTCCAAAAAGACCCAGAAGCAAAACAGCGGCTCCAAGAGGCGGCTGAAAAGGCAAAAAAAGAACTGTCGACTCGCCACGAGACTCGAATCAATCTCCCGTTCATCACTGCAACTGAAGACGGCCCACTCAATCTTGAAGACCGAATCACTCGCGAAGAGTTCGAGAAGATTACTGAGGGCCTCAGAAAGAAACTGCGAAAACCAACCGAACAAGCTCTAAAAGACGCCAACTGTAGTACTCACGACATCGACAACGTCCTATTGGTTGGTGGGGCAACCCGAATGCCACAGATAAAGCGTGTTGCAGAAGATATCACTGGAAAAGATCCTTCAACGTCGATCAATCCTGACGAGGCTGTCGCGCTGGGTGCAGGTATTCAAGGCGGTGTTATCTCTGGACGCAAAGACGATCAGGTGTTGCTTGATGTTACTCCGATGAGTCTGGGTATCGAAATTCAAGGTGGCTTGATGGAACGCCTCATTCCACGGAATACAACAATCCCGACTCAGACGTCAAAGTTGTACACTACCTCTCACGACGCTCAATCAAGCGTCTACATCCAAGTGTTCCAGGGAGAAGAAGACATTGCAGATCGGAATGAACTGCTGGCCGAATTCGAGCTGGAAGGTATCCCACCCGCAGAAGCAGGTACGCCTGAGATATATGTCGACTTCTCAATCGATATCAACGGTATCGTCGAGGTATCTGCACGCGATGAAATGTCCGGGAATTTCGAGGCCGTCAGAATTGTCGGTGGATCTGGCCTCTCTGATGAAGAACTCGAGGTGATGAAACACAAAGCCGACAAAATCGAAGACCAAACTATCTCGGACGATCACCGGTTCATCGCTCGCGAACGAGCGAACAGAGCCGCAGGGGTTGGTGAGCGGCTTCTGTTGAACCAGGACATCCCACTTACTCCTACCGCCGCAATTCATATTGAGGCCGGAATTGATCGTGTCGAGACCCTACTTGAAGACCCAGAAAGCCTTACAAAAGACCTCGAAAGTGCGACTGAAGATCTACTGCATGATATAGAGCTTCACGGTGGGACAGAAGCCCTCGGCGAAGATACGCCTGGGATGCAAACCAACTAGTCAAGGTCTCTAATGCAAAATTATATGCTATCTGGGTATGGACTAAGAGGTAATGTCGAATGAGACTATCCAAGATGATACTGTAGATTCATCTCCTACGACGCCCCCAACAGCTACCGTTGCGGAAAGTGGTGGTAATACAGACGAATCGCAAACAGAAACCGTCGCTCTGATCGATATTCTTCCAAATAGCCCTCTCGACGAGCGAACGTGGGATACGATCGGATCTTTGGACTGGGTCGTCAACCAGCGTCCAGTCTACCCGATGAACAACGAAGGGGTCCCGCCGCGTGAGGACGACGACCTCGGTTCATTCCTGCTTGAAATTGACGGCGTTGGGTGGAGAGGGTATCACTACGTTCCTGAAGATTCAGAGTGGATGATTACGTTCACTGGCAAAGATTACACCATGGTCCTCGACATGCACGAAGAATATGTCTTGCCGCACATGGAGCAACTCATGGAACTACGTCAAGAATTCGAGGATAAAAAAGCAGAGCTCCTGGAGAACAAGGATTCTGCAGATTCAGATTCAGACGAAAAAGCCAGTGACAATGCCAGCGACAGTGGCAATGAAGACGAAGAGCCAACTGAAAGTTCTGACCCCGACGAGGACTCACAGATCAACACTGACGAAGACTCTGACGCTGATGGAGAAGCCGACGTCGACGCCGACAGCGATTCCGCTGCACAATCAGATGTCGACGATAGGAACACCGATGGTGTCGACGAAGACAGTGATTCAGCAGAACCCGAATCGGGCGCAGTCACCCCGCCTGAAGGGTCGTAACTGCAATCCCTGATGAAACGTAGAACGTTACTCGCAGGTATCGGGGGGCTATCTGTCGGGGGTTACTTCGTGTGGCCCGCAATTCAGAACACTCCTGTAAATGAATCAGGTATCATCCCATATCTTGGAGATGCAATCACTTTCACCGGCAACAGCAATACGTCACACGAATTCGAGATTGAACATTATGGACCGACGATCTTTGAGGTCGAAAACACCTCTGCCGACCGGCTCTTCGTCGAGGTAATCAATCGGAGAACAGGATCAATCGAACCACTCGTAGACTTTACTGGCTCAGAAACCATCCGCGTATTTCGACCTCTGTCGACCAGCATCTACCGACTCAGAATCAGAGGCGACTCTTCTGGATGGTCCATATCAATCTTTGACTTTGACGTCCACCAACCGGGTGATCGGCAAGTGAGTTCTTTGCCAGTTGATCTGGACGGACGCCACCACTACGCAGTCGGGCCAATACATTTTGACCCCGTTAGCGATGTGAGATTCGTAATGGATGTAGAAAATGGAGGCTCCCATCGTGTTGCTCTCTACGACGAAGGCGGTATTTTCGTCAACGACGTCTTCGATTTCCAGTCGGCAGGTGCTATCACAGAAGAATTCATTGTCAGGCTGAACGGCGTCGGCTATCTCTCTATCGAGACTCTATCAGAGTGGTCTCTCAGCGCCAGCCATCGGTAGGCGCATCGTGAGTTTAGTTCCGCTCGAAAAAGTCTGTGAGCCAGTGAAGGCGACTGTCCCGCAAAGCCCTTCGACGATCCATTTGATAATCCAAAGGCCAACTCCGCTTGTGTGTTCTAACTGAGTTTCGTTCCCGCTTTTTATTGCACGCAACTCTCCGAGCGGGATTCCTGGGCCGTTATCCTCAATTGAAATTAGGATGCTCTCAAGTTCTGTGTCTTCCAGTAGAGACAGAATTACTACCGGCTCTGAAGCAGTATTGTGCCCTGCTGCATTCTCTATTGCGTTCTCAATGGCGATCCCCACCAACTCGTTTCCAATGATGTTCGTGTTCTCACTGTCTACTCGGAGCCGGTATTCGACATCCGGGTAACTCGGTTGAATATTGGACAGAGCCTGTTGAACTATCGCCTCTGCATCCACTACTCTGAGATCTCGCTCTCGCTGCTCAACTTTCTTCGTGATCGTCTGGATCTTGTCGACCACGCGGTGCAACTCGGTTGCTTTTGAAGAAATGATACTCGCAGATTCGTCGATAGTCGAGCTGTCGTCGCTTTCACTGGTAATTAAATCGGCGTGTCCACGTATCGTGTTCAAATCGTTTCGGATATTATGCCGGAAGACACGCCTGCTGACCTGTTGGTACTGCAATTCTCGCTGGTGGTCCGATACGTCGACTCCCGAAATCACGTAGTCGCACTCATAGTCGTCGCCACATTCGATACAGTGTAGCTCGTATCTTCGCCAAAATCCCGCCTTGGTTGATTGTAGGGGGACTGTAGTCTCTACGAGCTGGCCGGGGCTCGCTTCTTCGAGGACCATCTCGAATTTGTAGACGCGATCACGTTTTATCTGCTCTATGAAATACGACCCCACTTCCAGCGATAGATTGCTTGTAGAGGCGTCCGTACAAACATCGACAATCTCGGTATCCGCCTTGGTCTTCAAAACAATATCCGACACCGACTTGAGTTGTAACTGAAAAGGGTCTAGATCACTGTCGACCGCTGGGACAGACTCTTTCGCATCACTATCACTATCACTATCTGTGGAGACCATCTTCGCTATTGTTGGTATCTACGCGGCAGTTGATAAATCCGCTTGTTCACCAACTGACAGCAATCTTCCAGTATCTTTTTGATTAAGCGTGGTGTGTACCGGTCATGAGTCAACCTGAATCCGAAGATACAGATACAGACCAACAGGAAGTTTCCCACATCTTAATTAGGCGTGCCACATCGCTCGATTCGTTTCACCGACTCTATGATCCAACCTCGGTCGAGTCCTCAGTAGCTCGGTCAAGAGGGGGTGGCTCACTCGTCGACACAGAAGAAACCGGGACTGATTCCACGCCCGATAGCCAAGACTCTGACTCTGATTCCGATACCAATGGTCAGTCGCAGTGGCGTATGGACCTCAAAGAAGGCCGAATCAGCATCGATACCAACTACGTCATGCACTTCGTCGAACGGTCTGAGCGACACTTGACTGTCTATGATATCGCTGCTCTCCCCGAGAAGACAGCATATCCAGTAAGCCGAGATACACTGCGAACTCTCGATCACTGGGCACTGAGCAGACTCCACAGTGACGGCCATATCAAACTGACCGGAGTATATGATCGGGACACAAAGCAATTCCTGGACGTCGAGGAGGGCTGGACTGAGTATCGCAACCCCTACGACGAGATCGCCGAACTGGCAAAGAAGGCCGACGGCGACTTTCTCTCTGTTATTTACTACCTGCTCTCAGAACACGCCTCCGATCAATACGCGTACCCAGAGAGTATCGCTGAAATCCGAGGAATCGAACCCTCGACAGTGAAAAACGGCATCAATAAAGTCGCTGATCTGGACACTGGCAAGTATCTGGATGATCTGTGAGTCACTGACACCTGACCTATTTATGATTCCTCGTATCAGTGAGCGATATGCAACCAGAAAATATCCAATGTACTCTTCCGGCGGGGAATTCCGAACCTGATCGCGCATCAAAGCGCGTCATGACCGTTATCTCATGCGGTGCTTCGAAACGAGAGGACCTCGACGAGGATCAAACGGTCCCGGCAAAAGATCTCTATACGAGTGCAGCACACGGCTGTAAACAGAAATTCGCACTTCATTCCGACGGCTACTACATTGCATCCGCAAAGTTTGGCTTGGTCTCCGCAAACAAAGAACTGCCCTGGTACGATAAGACTCTCAAAGAGATGCCCGACTCCGAGGTCGCGAAATGGGCTACTGACGTAGCTGAAGACTTGCGACAGGTGGTAGAAGCGTACAACTACGACGCTGTTATCGTCATCGGTGGTCGAGATTACGTCATGCCGTTGAAGCCGCTTTTCCATACCATACCCGCCGATATACTGACACCCTGGCAAACCGATGAGGAGGTCACCGGGATCGGTAAAGGAATGAAGTGGTGCAATACCTCTTCCAACTGGCCATCGAATGTCGACCGGATCAAAGATATTGCAGACATCGTGAGCCCGAAAGAGTAAGATGACTCCTGAGACTCACGACAAGCGGACTGTCGACCTCCTCCGCGAGTACGAAAACGCATTCTCTGACGGCTGTTTCATCCAGGTCAGTCTCGCCCTGACTGGCCAAATGCCGTTCGACGATGCACTTGAGATGGTCGAGTCCGCGCTGGCAACCCCAGCGCATATTGAAAGCCTCGGCGATGGGGCGGAACGCAACCTCGAACGGTCGAAGGCCCTCTTGGAACGCCTCAAGGGCTCACAGGTCCAGCAGATCAGCCTTCGATCTTCAGCAAATGACTCCGACACCGAAGCTGTCGAGCTCGTCGTGTACGATATCGATGAAACACCACTCGATGCTATCGTTGAAAATCGCATGTCCCTCCCTGTCGACGAGTCGGAGAAGTACCACGGTGATTTCAGCGTAGAAATGGTACGCTCTGCCAACTCCTACATGGCCGAAAAATACTACCTCAGTGGGTGGAGGACCGAGGAAACCGAGTGATCAGCGGGTTGTGTTGATGTGGTTGGTGGGTGATACACTGCTACAGAAAAACGCCTCAGAAAGCGATCTACAAGTCGCGGGCTTGGACGGTTTTTCTGTCGTTGTCTTCCGCACGGCGTGCGGCATCTTCGAGGACTTCTGCGACTTCCTCGTTGAGAGCGTCATAAAAGTCCGAAGCAACATTTTTGTCCGAGAGGGCTTCTTTCACTGCTGCTTTGACGATTAGGTCTGACATGCATTGGATTAAAGGCGTGACTACTATTTATGTTTTGTCTTATTGACCTAATATTCAGTACTTCAGTGACGCTAGAATCGCTGTATCCCCGTTTCAAAAGAGAACTGAGAAAATCCCCAGTCCGAAAAGAACTGCAGATCCTATCACGAACGTATAGACTGCAATGTCGATCAACCCGCTGATAATCTCTGCAATCAACGCGAGGGCTAACAAGATCGTCCCATAAAGCAAGTACCGCTCCGATAGCAGGACCTCTATTACTGTCTCTAACATCGGCTAAATCACCTTTGACGTCTTATCTCTGTGCTGCTATATAAACATGCGCTCAAAAGAAACCCAAAATATCGTACGCCGTCTTGAGTTTTCCAGACCCTCATTTGTGGTTCAACATGGGTGAGACAATGAGTAGACGACGTGCCCCAGACGATGTTGTTCGAGCTGTAGACCTATTCTGCGGAGGCGGTGGGATGTCGACCGCCCTTGCACTGGCCTGTGAAGATATTGGTCGAGAAACAGACCTCTGCGCGGTGAATCATTGGGATACTGCCATATCGACTCATAAGTCCAATCATCCAGATGTGCGACACTACAACTGTACCGTACAGGGCGTCAACCCTCGCGAAGTATTCCCCGGAGAACGGGTCGACTTACTGATTGCTGCACCAGAATGTCAGCACTTCAGCACGGCTCGCGGAGGTCGACCGATGAAGGACCAAAAAAGGTCAACTGTCTGGGGTGTAATCAATTGGCTAGAGACGTTGTACGTCGATTCCTTCATCATTGAGAACGTTCCCGAATTCCGCTCGTATGGCCCGCTTGGGGCTGATGGTCGGCCCCTGAAATCAAAGAAAGGAGAAACATTCGACCGGCTTCTGGACGTCCTACACAGCCTCGGATACTCAGTTGAGTACAGGGTGTTGAACTCCGCGAATTACGGCGATGCAACAGCCCGTCGACGGCTGTTTATCGTCGGACAGCGAAACCACAAAGCCACCTTCCCTGAACAGACGCACAGCGAAGACGGCTCCGTTCCAGGAACAAAGCCGTGGAGATCTGCTTCAGAAATCATCAACTGGGATGATCTGGGTGAGTCAATCTGGGATCGTAATGTCCCATTGAAAAATAATACGATGAAACGGATCGCAGCGGGCCTAGAGCGTCACGGTCCTGACGGAGTCAAACCGTTCGCAGAGGCAATCGCTCAGTTGACCAAACCTCAAGTGGCGCAGATGCAGGAAGACGCCGTCAGCATGGACGCCCTCGATGAAGCTCTCGAAACAAGATCAGGGCCATTCTTGGTTGAAGGGCCATTCGAGACGCCTGTCCCAGAACTCAACGCCGAGACCATTTCAGATACGACTCAGTACTTCTTGCGACAGCAATCGGGTGGGAACCCGCCGAGCGTCGACGAGCCGCTGCCAACAATCTCGACAGCGGGTGCTATCGCTAAGATAGGAGCCAACAGCCTCGTGCTGCCTCGACTTGGATACCAGGGTGGCTTGGACAGTAACCCGGCGTACGATCCCGACGAACGGCCTCTACACACCGTCACGGCCCACAATCACGACGGACACCTCCTGACACCGACACTCATCCCGTACTACGGCGAGAGAGAGGGGCAAGCCCCACGCACCCACGACGTCGAGAAACCGCTCCCGACTGTTACTGCGACGGGCTCCGATCCGTATGTCTCACAGCCTTTCCTGATCCAATACAACGGGAAGTCAGAAGACAGAGACATCAATCGGCCGCTCCCGACAGTGACTACGAAAGATCGATTTGCGCTTATCGTGCCTGAAATGTATCCCTTCGGTATCTCGATCAAGTACCGGATGTTAGAGCCCGACGAGCTGGCCCGTGCGATGGGATTCCCCGAGTCATACCACTTCTGCGGAATAAAGAGTGATGTGACCAAGCAGATCGGTAATGCGGTTCCTATTCAGACCGCCCGAAAGCTCATCGAAGAGGTACTCACAACGACGAGTCCTACGATATTCGACTTCTAGTGACTACCTGACTACTGCGCATCACAGTTGAATTATCAAACGACCTAATACAACGCTCAACTAACAAAAACCATGACCGGACGCTACAACTACCCCGTCGTCGTCAAAGCCCGAACCGGGAACCTTCTCGACCGGGTTCGAATCAACGCCCCGACTAAAGAGGCCGCCAAAGACATTTTTGAGTACTACTACGCCGGTTTCAAGATCAGCTATAGCGTCGACGGTGAAAATCGCTGGGAAACCATCTTTGCGAAGAATGCCAATGCTGCGACCGAACGCCTGAAAGAAGAAACTACAGGAACGATTACCGTCCCTCGGACAGAGAAACTCGACTTTGAATACACCGTTGAGGTTGAGGGCCCGGAATCAGCCGAGATGCAAGATCACCGACCGGCCGCTTTCGACCTGCTTGGGTACGCCAAAAACAACCTCCCCGAAGACGTCGAGTGGGACGACCTCCCACATAAGATCCAACAACAGGTCAAGATCGCCAACAAGACTGTTATCCAGTATCTCGATGAAAAGAGCATCCAACATCAAGAGGTGATTGCCGAGCTCGAACGACTCGACGAAGAAGCAACCACAGACACAAACACAGACGGAGATACCGCTGATAGCAAAGTTGAATCAAATGGCAAACAGACAGCCTGGTCGGTTGATCGGATCGACTGACGCTCTTGCTTTCTGCTGTCTGAGCGGCAATTAACTCAATTTCTCACCACAGATGAGTGCGATGTCTGGAACTATCCAGGCACTCACTAGAAACTATGTCCGTACAATCAGTCCCAACAGAGGCCGAAGCCGAAGACGAATCGAATGATGAACTAACCGAAGAAGAGCGTCTACTGGCATCAATCCCGGAAGAATACCGCGACGAACTCTCTGCGGAGGTTGAACAGCCAGCCGCATCCGACGCATCAGTCGAACCAGCATCCACCCCGGCCCCCGCTGATGTCGACCAGCCAACTGACACTCCTGAACTGGACCCAACAGCAGAGCCTGACGTGGGTGATGAATCGAACGATAATGATGAAGATCCAGCCGAAGAAGTCACACCAGAGGCCGACTCGGAGCCCGAACCCGAAAGTGGGGCCGAAGCCGAAGCTGAAGCCGAAGACGGAGATGAAGCGACAGTCGAGGACGAAGTCGAAGATGAATCATCCGAACTGGGCCACAACCGAAACCTCCCACTCCGATCTGGCAGTGTGAGCCTACCTGCTCGCGTCTACGGGTCGTTCGTCGACAACATGACGACGTTCCACAGCGAGGGGCGTCTAGTGTTCTCCGACTCTGGCGTCAACATGTCCGCACCGGACAAATCGAACGTCTGCATGACCGATTCGACTCTCAAACCCGAAGCCTTCGAGTCGTTCGCGGCTCCTGAGACCGAGATCGGGATCGACCTCGAGAAGACCAAGGATGCTCTCAACGTATTCGATGCTGGCAGTGAAATCACGTTGTCGCACGACGAAGAAACCCACCAGCAGTCGCTCGGTGATGACAACCTCAGTTTCGACTTCTCGCTGATCAGTCTGGGCTACCTCGACGAACCTGCAGAAATCCCCGACTTCGCCTACACAGTCTCGTTCACGATCAGCACTGCCGAGTTCAAGCAGATGATCAAAGCCGCAGATATGG
Source organism: Natrialbaceae archaeon Tc-Br11_E2g14 (assembly GCA_001564275.1). Classification (GTDB taxonomy): domain Archaea; phylum Halobacteriota; class Halobacteria; order Halobacteriales; family Natrialbaceae; genus Natronosalvus. Next base: position 16,236 of record LKND01000043.1, read on the forward strand.
TCGGTGACACACTTGTTTTTGCAGCTGACGAAAATTCCCAGTGTATCACCCTCTCGGCCGAAGGTGACACGGATGAAGTCGACAAAGCGTTCGGTCACGATGACGTCGACATCAACAATATCTCTGATGCGGTCTCGATGTACTCGCTGGACTACCTGAAACCCATCAAGAAAACCCTGAAGGGAACGGATGAGGTTACGGTTGAATATGCTGAAAACTTCCCCATCCGAGTCGCCTTCGAACAGCATGACGGTGCCTTGGAAACCGAATTCCTCGTCGCACCCAAGATCCCATCGGACTCGTAGAAGTCGATGGACGCGCGTACGGCAGTCTCAAAATGTGTTTCTGATGGCTGCACTCAACGAATCACTGTCCGATTCGAGGAAGATATTCTCGACAGCGTCGACGCCCTGGTCAAAGAGGGGGATGAGTTCGAAAATCGATCCGAACTGATTCGTGCCGCCGTTTGGTCTCTTGTTGAGAGCGAAGGTGAACTCGAACACGAAGAAGACAGAGAAGACGAAAAAGACGGTAGCGATCAATCTTCAGTCTGAATCCACGTCGAGGCTACGACTGAGTCCCAATTCTCTGAATCAACTGTCTGTGGGCGATTCTCCCACGGGGTCGTCGAAAGATCAACTGCGATGACGTACTCCGAATCGTTGGCTAAATGTGCGTAAACATTGTCTGAGCCATTCGGAACCAACATCTTCTCCCACGAACTGCCCCAACGTTCATCCTCACCTTCGCTTACCAACTGACCTTGTAATTCTTGATACGCCATTTCAGCCGCAGTGGTGGACTCGTATTTCTGTACGTAGACGACGGCTGAGTCTACGCTTTCTGCTCTAAGATCGATTGGATCGCCACCGAGATCGTGTTCTCTGTGAATGCGGATGATTGCCTCTGACGTCCTGAAATCACTACTCGAAAATGGATTGGTGTACTCTAGATCCGTTTCTGCGGAAGTGTGATCAAACGGGGACTGTCGGATGCGAACGTCATCGTATCGGCGGAATGATTCTGGATCTTCGTGGACCATCTGTGTCTGTGTGCCCGAGTCGTCTCGATACATGACCTCAAAAATCTGCATCGGCCCATCTGTATCCGATATAAATCGCTCAATTGGACCGCCAACGACTGGCTCGATTGGGTATCGGCTGTCGATGATGTCTCGCGTTCGACGGTTTCCATAATATCGCCTGAATTGGGAAAGCGATTCGTTGAGGAGTTCTACTTCACCCCGACGTTGGTTTCGCCGCAGTTCATCTTCAAACGAATTGATAACACCACGGTAGTTGAGGTGTGATGAATAGAATTCCCCGAATTCGTCGTCTCCAATCGTTTCGTAGCGTCGTGCTGTTTCTATCAGTAAATCAATCTCCGATCCGCTAACCTCTTCACCGTTTTCTGTGGCCTCAATGAGTTCGAGCGTGATATTCTCGACTTGATTAACCGTAGATCTGTAGCTTGACCGCGATCGGGCATACTCATTTTTGCTCCAGTCCAGGAAGTCGACCACCTCTCTTGTTGCTATTGCTCGCTGTGTGTCTCCACTATCGGCGTCTTCATTTTCGCCTTCGTTTTCGTCTTCTTGATCGGTAGTAGCATCATTTGGTTCGGTCGCGCTATCCGCATCTGGGTTCGGGGTGGCTGATTGTTCTTCTGAGTCAGATAATGACCCGGGCCTGAGACATCCTGCAAGTGCAGCAATTGATAGAGCCGACCCTCCCAGTAGCAATTTCCGCCTCGTATGATTCATGAGATCCTCTGATGTGTAGTTCAAGCAGGCGTACATAACCATTTCTGTCAGTCAATCCGATCAGAGAGGCCAACAACGCCTATTTGTCACACGAGATGGGTGAGATGTCATCTGAAGAACAATCCACGCAAAGCTCTGCGTACCACCCCACTGACGAATACGACCAGCTCGAAGAGCCCGGATCAATGGGTGGTTGGGGAGCAGGCCGACGCAAAAACCTCGAAGCAATCGACAACAAGGACCGGCTCGACGATATCGTCTCTTTCAAATCAATCGAAGAGATGGAGAATGCCGTTCGCGAAATGTCGTTGGCTCATCGGGACACTCGTATTGCCAAAGGGATACCCCAAGACACTGTCGACAAGCTCCGTGCTGTCTACGAAAGTCTCCCTGAAGACGCACAACGAGAGTTCCTGAACGACGACGTCCTCCATCGGCGGATCAATGCGGCTCGTAAAGCGTTCAATCGCTGGCTCGGGAAGTTCAAACGCGAACAACAAATCCCATCATGGGCCGAGGCTGGCCCGTCTAAGTACCCAACAAAGAAAGTCCAGAAGTTACAAAAATACGAACGAGAAGGGAAAGAAGAACTCGATGAGCGTATCGAGAAAATCAAGTCGGGGGCGTCGGGTGGCAAACAGCGAGCTCTCAATGCGGTCGGAAGTAGTGTTGCCGAACAGACGGCCAAAAAAGAACAGAGCGATCGGGAACAACTCCGCGAGCTTATCGACAAAGGCGACATCATTCAGTACCGCAATCCCCGGCTGCAGGTCGGGGCCGTCCACCGCGTCAACAAAAAGTCACTCCGCCTGATTCGGCCGAATCCACGCTATCCAGGTACTAAGCCGATGAGTGATGAACCAGAACCCGAATACCGGAAAGAGACTGTCGACCTCAATCCCCAGTGGCTTGTGAAGATCGGTCGCGATAGCTTCGACGAGCAACTTGAGACGCTTCGTGAGTTCCACGAGGACATCCCAGGGGAGTACGACGAAGCCGTTGCCTATCTTACCGGCGAGGAGGACTCGGCAACCGACGAAACCGAAAAAGAACCGGAACACCACAACCAGGAGCTCGTCGACAAACTTCGCGACGAAGGTATTGATAAGCGTGCGGCGACCTCACTCGCCGACTCCTTTGCCGATGTAGACGATATCGTCGACCAGACAAACGCGCAGCTACAGGACTACAAGTGGGTTGGCCCGGCAACCACACAGCAAATCCGAGCATCGTTCGACGACGGTGTTGGCAACGACTACACCATCAAAGAGCAAGGAGAAGGCTACGAAATAGCCGAATGGACAGAGCCAGCCGATGAGGACGTCGACATCCGTACTGGTGAGATCCTGCTTCGCAAACTCATTAGCGCAGAACACTTCGGACACCACGCCGAGGTTCGCAACGAGATCACTGAGTGGGCCGGCGGACAATCACGGTCGTCTGACTCAGTGGTCGCAGAAGAACTGATTGAAGCGGCCTTCGAACTGCTACCTCGAGAAATCAACTTCGGGACGTTATTCGTCGAAGAGGACTTCGAAGATGGGAGCTACACCGAGGAAGAACGCCATAAGCTGCACTGGAAAGCGGTACTCAAAGCGCGAGCAGTGATGGCATTCTGCGATCTGAATGATAAAAAGAGCGTGCTAGCTGACGCTCAGAGCGAAGCTCAAGCAGAGATTGAACATAAACGCGAAGCCGAAAAGGAAGAACGACACCAGAAACTCGAAGCTCAAAAGATTCTCAACTACGGCAGCGACTACAAGACCATCGCAGGCTGGGAGCGAATCGGCATGTCGACGCACGGTGCTAAACTCGCATACCGAGGCTGGTGGAAAGACCAACCTCATGTTGTCGCACTGTATGAGACCTCAGAGTTCGTCAAAGTCCGTGCATTCCCGTTGATTGAGTGGTACGACGCAAGAGACGCTGCATCAGACTCGGACTGGGCAGACACGCTCGATCAGGCGTTCTCAAACCCAACCGGGAAAACACCCGATACGTTCGAAGAAGGTGCAGGTGACCTACGCGATTGGCTACAGTCCAACGAAAGCGAGGAACCCGAAGACTTCCCCGACTGGAATATGTCGAGTGCCACGTCGGTCAACGGGTGGACGGTAACCAACTGGATTGCCGGCGGAGAGGTAGTTTACGAGGATCGTGACCAGGACGCGGCTATCACAGTCGACGGGCGTTCGCTCATTCTCGAGGACGGATTCGGTGACAAACAGACCATTGAGTTGGAAGATTTCGACGAAGCCCTGAAAAACGCACACGAATTCCTTTCGAACCATATGAGCATCCAGGGCGGTGGGACACCTGTAGAAGTCCCTCGGCCAGATGATGAGTCCGTAGACGACGACAGCGACAGAGGCAGTGGCAGTGGCGGTGAGCAGCAATCAACTGACGACCCAGATGTCGAAGTCGAAGTCGACACCGCCACGGAAGACGACACAGCCGCCACCGAAGCGATAGCAACAGTAGACAGAGCAAATCCCGAGTGGGAGCTTACCGATATGGGCGGCGAAAATACGTACGCCTTCAAGCACACTGGCGGTCGTATAATCACGGTCAAGCGTCACGGTGAGGGCTGGGATGCCGATCTCCAAAATCCGGCGTTCCCCCGACTCACAAAGTGGCTCACAGACGCAGAAGCACGGGAAGATCAGCCGGGAGAGGGCCCCGGTGAGCGTGCCCGAGACCCAGTTAATCTGGACGAAGCTATCGAGGCCGCCAACAACGAAATGAAAGAAACCCCGTCTTCAATCACCGCAAAGTGACTTAAGCGGCCGGCCGAAATGGGTGGACATGAAACAGTGGAAATCACCGCCGCCGACGAACGAGGACAACATCGAAGAGCGCCGACGAAAGAAAATCGCGGGGATCATCATGCACAACTCACCAGCAGAACTCAACACGGTCAAAATGCTCTATTCCCGAAGCCAGCCGTTGGGTACACTCGACGACCTTCTCGAAGATTTAACCGATGAAGGCTACGTCGAGAAAACTGAAGACGGGAAATACGTGGTCACAGACCGCGTAGAGTGATTCTTTTTTCCAACCACTCTCGCTGAGGTCTTGGTGATGTTGTGAGTCCGAAAACGGATTCGCTGTAGAGGGATTCCCTGCGCTCTTTCCCCTGTTGGAGTTGCCGTCCAGTCTATTTCTCGAACTTGATGGGTGGTCATGAGTACGACAGAAAACAGCAGCAGCGGATCGGTCGAACCGTCAAACGTGCTTCCACTCTCGGCATTGCTCGCAGAAGAAGGAACCGTCCCCTTCTGCGGTATGTATGCGAGTGCCGACGCAGAGTACCCAGATATCGTCGACACCCTCGGTGAGCGATACGTCGGGGACGAACCACAATCGTTCGAAGAGGCCATCGAAGTGCTACCCCACGCAGGAGAAGGTCAACTCTGGGCCGACAATGAGTTTGTCCGACTCGACGACGATGGGATCACTGTCGACATCGATACTGAGGGAATCCGTGACGTCCACGGCCTCGACGTTGAGAAAATCGAGCGGCGGGTCGGAGCGTCGTTAGACGAGATCGTGTCGGGCGTCGACGCCGAAGAACTTATTCAAGTCTCCTCACACAAAGACATCATCGACCGACGCCGGCTTGCACTCCGAACACTCGGATACGATGTTGGATTCCGCTGGCAGATCGCTTCAAGTCGGTACACAGCCGGCGACATCCGCGAGTTCTTCCGCCGAAAAATCATTGCCACCCGGAAACACAACGCCGAGACAGCGTTCGGTTGGATTCGACACTACGACTACGGAGGGAGCGTCTCGATCACGACGATATACCCATCGAAGGCTTACGAGGTCGGCTCTCCCGATTCCGGCGAAGTCGAACTTGACGGTGATGAATTCCGAATCGCGCCCCGAGCTGGCAACGAATCCGATTGGAATGTTGAGGCCAATTCGGACAGCACTCTCACGATTTACTACGGCGACCGAGTCGGCTACGACTTCAGAGGTCGACAAAAGCTCTGGGCAAAGCCCGTTATCTTCGTGCCGTCGATGGGCGTCATGATTCCACTGCCTGACCGAGCGACGACACTTGGCCGCAAGCACATCGGGAACATGATGAAGGACGCAGAGGGGTGGCACGAAAAGATTCTCAGTCGGATCGACGATCTGTGTGAGGAGGTCAACAAAGACATCATGCGAGCCCGCTTGGTGGCTCTCGATTTCGATGACCTGCCGTTCTCGATCAAAGAGTTCTACGAATACATCGGCATCCGAAACGAGAAATACGCCGAGAAAGCAGCAAAAAAGGCCAAGCGGTTCGCTTCTCCATCATCCCGGCCTACGCTGTGGAATCTGCAACTCGCACTCAAACTGGCTATTCTGGAGAACTACGAAGGGACAAAAGCCGGCGATACCTATCAGGAGTACCAGGAACTCTCCGGTGAGTTGCTTCGACACCCCGGAACGCAGATCGCGTTGGCCAAAGAAGAACACCGTATCCTCACCCAGGACAGTGACGAGATCGTCATCGACAACGACCAGCAGACACTCGGTGAATCGTTGGCCGACGTCATCAACATGAGCGGGGTGACAGAGAACCAACTGGGAGCGAGCGAAGCCCAGCAGGTACAACAGCGCGTCCAGCAGCGGCTTCCCAGCCAGTCAGACTGATTTGTCGGGGCTGTAACTCAACTTGATTTATCGCTCGTAATGGGCGAGTTCGGAGCTAATAACAATGTCACAAGCCACACAGACAGACAGTAGCCACACCGACGACGAGCGGTTGGTGAGCCATTTCGTATACCAGTCGATCAAAGAAAACGGCGGGCCTGTCTCCGTTGCTACGATCGGATATACAATCGGAGGGTTTGGAGGGCCATCGCAGGAGGACGTTCTCGCAATCATCCAGCGCGGGGAAGGCCAGGGGATATACAATCTCGGTCGGGCCAATACCGGCGAACAGGTGATCGAAAGCGTTGACCGAATAGGCCCCCAACCCGATGTGGTCGCAACCTATTTCGGCCAGCAATCAGGCGAGCGGGACCCACTTTCAGAGCTCGGGTATGTCGGCACCGAAACCGAAGTGGCACTCAACAATAACGGGTTTCACACGTTTGCCGACCTTGCAGACGCCGATCCAGCCGACATTGTCTCTGCCATCAACGACTATCTCGACGACAACGCCCCGCCTTCAGACCTTACCCATCAGGATGTTGCCGGAGTCACTGCATCGGAGATCCGAGAACTCGACAAACAAGGTATCTCAAACAAGCGTGAGTTGCTCAAATCCCATGCCGCGAACATCGTCGACAATGCTTCGCCCAACTCAACGCTGACGCTCTCGAAGGTCACACGACTCCAAAAACAGTTTGAAGACGACGTCGACATTGTCACCGAGCCTGACGCAGAGGCGATAATCGATCAGGCTGTGATGAAACTTCCAAACGCCGGCTCCGTTGCCGAAGCCAGTATCCAACGTCACCGCGAGCGGGTGACAACCCTTGGCCACGCCGGAGCAATCGTCACACAGGTCGATGAGAAAACTGACCGTGTTGGTCGTCCACTCGCAGTTGCAGACCCGTCTGTCGACATCTCTGACGACGAAGCAGTCTACGTGTCTGATACAGGCCACAACGCAGATGATCCTGTACGGACCGGGCTGACTGTCTTGGAAGACGTCGGCTACGACCTCGTCCCAAAATTGGCTACCGACCCTGACGCGGGCCACTCTGCGCTCCCAGTCGACGAGAATGGCGAGGTTATCGCACCGAGCATCCCACTCGAACGCGACCTAAAAATGCCACTTGACGAGCTGATCGCCAAGAAACTTGCACGGAACGTCCCTGTTCGGATCGTTGGCCCTCGGGGGAGTGGCAAGAACTATCTCACGAAGTACATCTGCTACAAAACGAATCGTGGCTACCGAAGCATCGACGTCGACCGCTCAACGATGCCCCAAGACCTGTTCGGGCCTATCTCGCCCAACGAGGACGGAAAGCTCTAACCAAAGAACGCCTCAGTCAAGCAGGGGCTTTTAAACGGGGATGTGGTGGTGCTCAATGAATTCCCCGTGATGACAGCCGGTGCTGCGATTTCTATGCACCAACTCTTGAACGAGAACAAGATCGTCATCAAGTCCCACGGCCAGGAGATTGAGCCACATCCAGAGGCGCGTATCGTGATTACGATGAATCCTCCTACCCGAGAGTACCGGGACTCAGAGCCGATGAACAGCGCGACTCGTGGACGATTCCGCAGTTTCTGGCAGGGATACCCAGATACAGTCGAAGCCGAAGTCGACGCGCTCTACGACCAAGTGAATACACCCGATCTGGTCGTCGACGAGACAACGCTCACCAAGATCGTCGAGGTCGCACACCGGACCCGGGAGGACGTCAACGAGAATTGGCCGACACTGTCGACACGGAATCTTACAATCGTCTGCGAACATATCGCGGACGGGGCTTCGCCACAAGCCGCACTACGAAACGTCATTCGGATGGTCGCAGAGCCTAATCAGTACGCCGACGACGCGTTTGAGGCCGTTGCGGAGATTTTTTGAACCGTCGCTCAAATCTGGTGAAAGATTGACAATCGAGACCGACTGTTCGTGGGTCGCAAAAGTGTCATTTTTCTCTCTCGATCTGTGAAGATATCATGCACGAAGTGACCACACAAGCCGAATACTATGAGGTAGTCGAACAGCTCTACCTTGAGTTTCAGTCCGAAATCGAAGACGGCTGTGCGCGAAACATCGCAAACCAACTAGTTGGCACATTCAGAGTGAGCAACGGCATTCCACTCGTATACCACAGCGCGGAGTACGAAGGTGGAGCCGTTGAGACACTCAACGAGCGACTCAATCCCTTCGACATTTTAGGCTACACTGACATCGAGAGGCTTCCTGGACGGCGGAAAAAAGAGCAAGAAAATGCTTCCATTCGGGCACAAGAATGTCTCACACTCGACCTTCTCGATCAACTGTACGCCGATGAAGGTACAAACTCCCTTGGGGTGAGCCAATGAATCAAGGATCGATATCAGACTTCGACCCATCTACCTCTGAAAATGGAACCACCGAGGGCTCCGATTGTGAACTTGGCCCGTGGCCCGACGAGCTGCCCGCCGAATTACAGAAAGGCCAGTACCCACCGATCCACTCCAACAATCCAATCACAGATGGTGGCGAAGAATTAGAAGTCAAACCCGGCGACGTTGACTGTTATCGGACCATTATCGAAGGCGAGGTGCGATTCTTCGGATTCCTCTTACTGCAGCAAACAAACTCGACTGTGTACGTATATTGTATTCACACCGGAGCGTACTCTACTTTCGATGCAGACGCTTTCGCTGATGATTTAGCGACCACTCAGCGACACATCTACCGAGACGTCGTTGAATCGTAGTCGTCTTCGCTACCCCATTACCCATGAGCCAAGCACGTAAACCAACCAGTCGGCGGATAGCACAGCAAATCGCGACTCAAACACCAAGAGATGTGCGACTCTCGGCCCAACGAGCAGATCACCTCACTCGGTACATACACGGGCTCTTGCCCTCAAATATCCGAGCGTCAGTCGATGTCAGAATCTCCGAACACGTTGATACCGCAGCGGTGCTTCCCGCCAACGAAGACGATCTCTATCATAGCAAACAGACGGATCTCGAACGACACCAAGCCAAGCAGATCGTCGACAGTACGGACGCCGACTACATCGTCCTGATAACCGGGAAGGAAACAGCAACCGACTCCATTCCTCTCGACGACCAACTAACGGCCGACTCAGCATTTCAATTCGGTGCTGCGCTGCACGAAACGCTCCATATTATCAAAACAGCGTTCAAGGCCGTTGATGAGCTAGTCAAATCAGAGGTCGAAGAACAATACCAGGACTACACCCGTCGGCTCATCAATATTACTGAGGACGGAGCCATTGAGCATGAGGCGACAACTGGTGATGAATTCGGGAACCGTCCAGCTTCCCGACTACGTCTTGTTCGGGAAATTCTCACGGTGAAGGTCGACGGCTACTCCGAACTCCCTAACCAAGCACGAGAATTCTCTTTCGGGGGTGCTGTAGAAAAGGCCCTTTTCGACAAGCTCATTTTCGATTCGGGAGTGACCGACGCGCTCCTCGACAAGTCAGATGATCGGGTTGGCTTCTCAACCGACGATGAGTACAACGCATTTGTTGAGGTGTTCGGCGAAATCGAATCGCTTGCTGCAGACATCCTCTCAATCAGGAGCGATCACAGCGACCGGCTATTCGAAGACGATAAAGAAGCCTCAATCAAGCGAGCCAAACGCACGCTCCAGTTCTGGAACGACGTTCTCAAGCCGATTAAAGAAAGTCCTGAAGAGTCCGGTCAGCAAGGCCAGCAAGACCAAGCGGGCCAAAGTGAAACAGCGCCCAACAGCCCCGACGAAAGCTCCGGAAACAGTGGAGGGTCCAACCCCGAATCGGAAGCAACCGATAACAGCGGACAAAGTGGTGTGTCGGAAAACGAAACCACAGCCAGTGATAGCCCATCGGACGGCAACCAGCAAGCCGAGAACGCGCCACAGACGCCGTTGGACTCAGTAGACCCAGAGAACATCTCGTTTGAACCGAACAGCGGTGACAGGTCACTACAGGACCTACAGGAACATCCAGACATCGGAGACGAGCCAGATCCTGATACTGTCGACTTCGAACCGGCTCAACAACCAGCTCCTGAATCGCAGTCGCAACCACAGTCTCAATCACAATCACAACCATCGTCAGACTCGCCCGTTGACGAGGGCGGGGAACCACCATTGGCCAGTGGCCAACAGGAAGCCACAGAAGACTCGCTCTCGGGAGACGGCCACAACGAAGGCCAACAGGACTCGGACAGTCTCGAAAGCTCACACGAGGCTGTCGGGGACGTGGACGAGAACGAAAACGAGGACGGAGATGCACAAGCAGAATCTGAAAGCAGTTATGGATCATCAGGAGATGAATCAGAGGCAAACCAGACACCTCTGAGCGAGTCGACGTCTTCGAGAGGCCAATCGACGTTCGGGGATTTCTTCGGAGACCAGTCGCCTACCAGCGAATCGGGGTCCGAAGAGAGCGAACAGGAACCAGCGAGTGCGGGGAGAGCAGAGAGCAGCGAAAACGACAGCGGCGGCGACGGAGAGAGCGAAAGCA
>LKND01000118.1 GCA_001564275.1 Natrialbaceae archaeon Tc-Br11_E2g14
CGGCCCGCGCCGTCGACGTTGACCACGGCCCGGACGGCCTCGAGAGCCAACGCATCGGCCAGCGCGTCGGCACCCAGCAGGCCGATCTCCTCACAGCCGACGCCGGCCACGCGGACGCGACAGTCCAGGTCGTCTTCGACCGCTGCGAGGATGGCCGCCGCACCGAGGACGGTCGCGATCCCACAGCCGTTGTCCAGCGCCCCCTCGGCGATGTCGTGGGCGTCGTAGTGGGCCAGCAGGACGATCTCCTCGTCGGTGTCCGGCCCGAGGTGCCCGACGACGTTCTGGCTCGAGCCGGGATCCGTGGTGGCGTCGACCTGAAGTTTGGCGCGACCCGCCTCGAGACCCGCATCCGTCTCGCTCGTCGGGTCCAGGGCGTACTCCGCGAGCCAGTCGTGGGTTTCCGCGCTGACCCCGATGCCGGGCATCGCAGCCTCGCCGTCGAAGCGCAGCGAACCCGTCGGCGGGAGTTGTCCGGGGACGTGGTTGGCAAACACGAAGGCCGCCGCCCCGGCGGCGACGGCGTGACCGAATTTCTCCATGCGGTGGACGAACCGCTGGCCAGTCGGCGTCGTCGTGCTCGCGACGACGATCGCCCCCTCGACGGCTTCGCCGGCCGCCTCGATCTCCTCCGGTGTGCCGTAACCGATGTCCACGAGCGGGCCTTCAAGATCGCCGGCCGGCGAGTAGGGCAGGGCGATGGCCTCGAAGGTACGTTCGACCGGTTCGGTGACGGCGAACCGGGTGTGGCCCCGTTGCCAGTGTTGCATGGGGAACTTCTCGACGTCGACGCCCTGGACGCCGACGTCGGCAAACGCCTCGGCCACGAGCTCGGCGCCTCGGCGTTCGCCCGGTGAGCCACCCATGCGGTGGGTGAGCTGGGTCAGTTCGGTGAGTAGCGTCCAGGGTCGGTCGTCGGTCCAGGCGCGACCCAGCGCGGCCTCGAGGGTGAGTGTGGAGTCGGTATCGTCTGTCATGTGCGGTGGCTCTCCCGCCATCACGAAAGGCGTTCGGTTGAGGGCGGTCTGTGGGTGTGTTAACTCCACCCGTGAGACACCGTCTCTCAGAATGGTGATACTGATATTGGTCTTTGGGACTTACTGCGTAGATTGCCGCAAAACTGCGACAGGGGACCTCTCGAGTCTATCTCCCATGGCCATGTGTATCCACATCACACAAGACCTTTCACAATCCCGATCTAAATGGAGGTATGAACAAAGGACTGGTCGTCATCGACGACACGGACAGCCACCGATCACTCCTCGAGACAGCCGGCCAGCAGGCAGCGGGGGCGGACGCCGACCTCGTCTTGCTCTCGATGGACACGACAGCCCACGTCGCGGCCAATCGTGAGGCGATCGGCCAGGTCAGCGATGCTCACGCCTCCACGTTCGGCACCGATACGACCGAGCAGCGCCTGGTCTACACCGCAGACGGTGTCGCTCGCGAGGTCCTCGAGGCCTACCCCGAGGTCGAGTACCGAATCCAGCCCCGGATCGTCGAGGAGAAACGAACCGCGACGGCGATTCTCGACGCCGCGGCGGAACACGAGTGCGATCACATCTTCATGACGGGGAAAAAGAAAACTCGAACCGGAAAAGCGATCTTCGGTAGTCTCGCCCAGTCCGTGATGCTGGCCTTCGACGGGCAGGTCACGGTCGAACTGGAGTAACGAGCCGCCCGATTTCGAGGGCCTCGAGCGGAGTTCGAACGTCACGCTTTCGCCGTTTTTTCGCCAGGCTTTGAACCGCTAGTCGAGCGGGGTTGCCCCGCCTTGATCGGGGACCGCTGCACTCGAGAACCCCACCGTGGATCGACAACCTCTTTCACGCGCCCCCTCCCTGTTTCGGTATGACCGAGTACTTCGAGGTTCACGCCCGCGATGGGGCCGCCCGCCTGGGCGAACTCCGCCTCGAGTCCCCCCGGACGACGCCCGCCCTCGTCGACGACTGTCTCGAGGATGGCGGCTCACGGTGGGCGGCCGACCGCCCACTTCCCGAGGGTGACGAATCGACACTCACCGTCCTTCCACACCGCGGGTTCCCTGGCGGCACCGCCGAGGAAGTCCAGGAATCCTTCGCCGTCGATTACCCCGACGTTTCCTATCCGAGCGTCGCCGTCGTCTCGAGCGAGCACGTCGCCGATCACGGCACGGACGCCTACGCCGTCTCGGACGTGCAGTCGATCGTGGGCCACGGCGCCGCGCTCGTCGAGGCCGTGGTCAGGATCCGAGAGGCGACCCCCGCCGATACCGCCCTCCTCTTTTCCGGCGTCGCGACGCCCCGAAACGTCGCCCTGCTCGCCTACGCCGGGGTGGACTGCGTCGACGCCGCCCGGGCAATCGCGAAGGGCACCCAGGGGAAGTACCTGACCACCGAGAGCGAGTACTTCCTCGAGGACCTCGAGGAACTCCCCTGTGCCTGTCCGGCCTGCCGGGGCCCCCGCGAGGAATTCACGACCGTCGACTGTGTCGAGCACAACCGGAACGCCCTCGCGGCCCAACTCGCGATCGTCCGCCAGCGGATCCGCGATGGCCGCCTGCGGGACTACCTCGAGGGGCAGGCCCGCCAGAACCAGTGGTTGACGGCGGCGATGCGCGAACTCGACAGCCAGTGGGAGTACCTCGAGGAACGCACGCCAATCCTGCGGGAGGCCGACCTCGACGCGGCGACCCAGGACACCCTCCGGCGGGTCGAGATCCAGCGCTTTGCCGACCGAGTCACCAGCCGCTATCGCAACCGCTTCGACGCCCCGCTCGTGCTCGTGCCCTGTTCGGCTCGCAAGCCCTACAGCGAGTCCCAGAGTCACACCCAGTTCCACCGGGCGATCAAGTGGCGGGCCCACCTCGTCTCGATGACCTCGCCCATCGGCGTGGTCCCCCAGGAACTCGAGACCACGTATCCCGCCCAGCACTACGACACCGTCGTCACGGGCCGATGGTCCGCCGACGAGACGGATTTCGTTGCCCGAGTGCTCGAGCGCTATCTCGAGCGCAACGACTACCCCCGAATCGTCGCCCACGTCCCGGACGAGGGGTATCGCGACATCGTCGAGCGCGTCGAGGCCGAGCTGGATCTCGAGGTGACCTACACGGTCGACTCCGGTTCCCATCCCACCGACGACGCCTCCCTCGAGGCGTTGAGCGAGGCGCTCGCGGGCGAACCGGCCTACCAGAAGCGCGAACGCGAGCACAATACGGTGTGCGCCATCGCGGATTATCTCCTCGGTGACGGTGCCGGAGACGACCTCTTCCCCGCGTTCCGAACGACGAGCCGGTATCCCCGCTTGCAGGTGCGCGATACGGACCCCGATGAAACGCAGCTGGCGACGATGGTTCCCCAGTACGGCACGCTCTCCTTTACCCTCGAGGGGGCCCGCCGGTGGGTCGAGAGCGACGCCCCGACCAAGCGGGTCGAGATAGACGGCTTCGTCCCGAAGGGCAGCGTCCTCGCGCCGGGTGTGGTCGACGCCGACGACGACATTCGAGTGGGCGACGAGGTCGTCGTCGAGGGGCCTCGCGCGTTCGGGATCGCCCGCGCCGAGATGTTCGGCCGCGAGATGGTCGAGAGCACTCGCGGGGTGGCCTGTGAGATTCGCCACGTCGAGGAATTGGATTGAGACGGCCCGCTGTCGCGCGGTCCCGACGATTGCCCACGCCGGGTTGGCAATACCCAGGGAGTGAGCGCAGTAGCCCCCGTGATCCCCTCGCGGGGGAATCCGGTCGGGATCGCTACCCCCCCAGCCAGTCGATCACTGCCCGATGCTCGCGAAAGGGTGCTTTCAAGTCCGCAGCCGCGCAACCCACGTCTATGACTCAGCCAGCGCCAGGCGACCGCGTCCGCGTCGAGCGGGCCGGTCGCACCCACGAGGGCGTGTTGCTCCCCTCGAGTACCGACGACCACCTCGTGGTCAAACTCGAGGGCGGGTACAACGTCGGTATCGACCGCGAGGCAGCCGCCCTCGAACTGCTCGCCGAGGACGTCTACGACGTCGAAGATGCCCAGTCCGAAGCCGACGCCTCCACCGTCGAGTTCGACGCGGACCTCCCCACCATCGCCCTGATCTCGACCGGCGGCACCATCGCCTCGACCGTCGACTACCGAACGGGTGCCGTGACGGCCCAGTTCGACGCCGAGGACGTCCTCCGGGCGGTCCCCGACCTCGCCGGCCGGGCCAACTACCGCGGTCGGGTCGTCGCCAACATCCTCTCGGAGAACATGGAACCGCCGATCTGGCAGGACCTCGCGCAGGCCGTCCACGAGGAGATCGCGGCCGGGGCCGACGGCATCGTCGTCATGCACGGTACCGACACCATGCAGTACTCCGCCTCGGCGCTCGCGTTCATGCTCGAGACGCCCGTCCCCATCGTGTTCACGGGGAGCCAGCGATCCGCGGATCGCCCCTCCTCGGACAACGTGATGAACGCCGTCTGTGCCGTCGAGGCCGCCAAGAGCGACTGCGCGGAGGTCATGGTCTGTATGCACGCGAGCGAGAGCGACACGACCTGTGCTTTGCATCGCGGTACTCGCGTGCGCAAGAACCACACGTCCCGCCGGGACGCCTTCGAGACCGTCGGGGCTACCCCCCTGGGAACGGTGGACTACGACACCGAGACCGTCACGCTCGAGGGCACCTACCGCGAGCGCGACGCCGTCGACCTCGCCATCGCGCCCGCTCTCGAGGATGCCGTCGAACTCCTGAAGTTCACCCCTGGCATGGATCCCGCGTTCCTCGACGTCGCCGAGGGCGCTGCTGGCCTCGTGCTCGAGGGCACGGGCCTCGGCCACGTCCACACCGATCTCATCCCGCAAATCGAGTCGCTCGTTGCCGACGGCACCACTGTCGTCATGACCAGCCAGTGTCTCGAGGGCCGGGTCTGTGACCGGGTCTACGACACCGGTCGCGACCTGCTCGAGGCGGGTGTCATTGAGGGTGAGGACACCCTTCCCGGGACCGCGAAGGTCAAACTGATGTGGGCACTGGCGAACGCCGAGGACCCCGAGGAAGCCATGCGGACCTCCCTGGCGGGTGAGATCCAGCACCGCTCGGTGCCCTGGACGCCCGACGGTCGGTGACCATGTCACACAGCCAGCCAGCGACCTCGCTCGCGGATCTCGAGGTCCGACGGGCCACCCAGGACGACGCGGACGCCGTCGTCGACCTCACGAGTCG
Source organism: Natrialbaceae archaeon Tc-Br11_E2g14 (assembly GCA_001564275.1). Lineage (GTDB taxonomy): Archaea > Halobacteriota > Halobacteria > Halobacteriales > Natrialbaceae > Natronosalvus. The sequence goes on from LKND01000118.1 coordinate 5,173, forward strand.
CATCTGGACCGACCGGAACGGCGACTACCTGACCCACGCCTACACCGACTGGCTCGAGGAACCGGGGGCCGACAGCAAACACACCTTCCTCGCGGTTGACGGCGACACCGTTGCCGGCATCGTCCAGGCCGTCATGCTCTCGGCCGACGAGGCCTGGTTCCAGGGCCTTCGGGTCCACCCCGAGTATCGCCGCCTGGGTTTGAGTCGGCGACTCAACGACGCCTGCTTCGACTGGGCACTCGAGCGTGGGGCCACCGTGGGCCGACTCATGATCTTCTCGTGGAACGCGCCCGCCCTCGGGGCCACCCGATCGGCGGGATTCGACCCCGCCACGGAGTTTCGATGGGCCCACCCCGAACCGGATGCAGCCGCCGAACCGGCAGCCTGCGACGCCCTCATCGTGGGCGATCACGTCGACCGCGCCTGGCGTTACTGGACCCACAGCGACGCTCGTGATCACCTCTCGGGACTCACCCTCGACCCCGAGGAATCGTGGGCCGTCCGCGAACTGACTCGAGCCGACCTCGAGTGGCTGGCCGACGAGAGGGCCGTCTTCACCGTCGATCGACCCGATCAGGGTGTCGTCGCCACGGGCTATCGGAGTCGAACGTACGAGCGCACGACCGACGATGGCACCACCGAGCGGTGGGCCGAGTACGGGGTCGGGGCCTGGGACGACGTCGATGCCGCCCGCTCGCTGTTCGCGGGGATCGCTCGCGACGCCGCCGACCTCGAGGCCGACCGGACTCGAGTACTCATCCCCGAGAGCGTCGAGGCGGTGAGCGACGCCTCCTACGCGGGAGCGTCGATCTCCGAAGAGCCCGATTTCGTTCTGGCGATCGATCTCGCGGGCCTCGAGTCGTCGTAGGGCCCATTGCAGCTACCAGCTACTGCCGCCCAGTCGACACAGCGACCGCTATCCGCCAGCTACCGGCGGAAATACGGACAACCGATCGCCGTCATCGAGCCCCGTCTCGACGCCCGCCATGTGCACCACGTCGCGGCCGTTCTTGAGGACGCTCAACTGGGGCCGTATCGTGCCGTCTTCGAGCAACTCCCCCTCGAGATCCTCGTACTCGGCCTCGAGAGCCGAGAGCACGTCACCCACGGTCATTCCGTCGTCGACCGTTTTCGGGAGTTCCTTCTGTCCGACGGCTTCCCGAAACGTCGCAAAAAATCGCAACTCGAGTTCCATGGATGACGATTGGTGGCACGAGACATAAGATGGGTGGTCCGTCCGCCAACTGAGACCAGTCACGGGGGCACAACCCCACCTCAGCGGAGTCCATCGTAAATCGACCCTAGCTGCTCGATGGAGTGCTCGACAGAGAGCATCGCCCGCCGCCGTCGACAAAGGTCCGCGAGCCGGCCCCGTTCCTCCAGACACCGGGTGATCGCCCACTGGAAGTCCCCGATCGACCCCTGCTGATAGCGATACCCCGTCTCGCCCTCGATCACCGAATCCGTGAGTGCGCCGGCGTCGACCGCCACGACCGGCGTCCCACACGCCGTCGCCTCGAGGGCCACCAGCCCCTGGGTTTCGACCGGGCTCGGGAACACGAAGACGTCGAGACTCGAGTAAAACGCCGGTAACTCCTCGCGCTCGAGAAAGTCCAGGAATCGAACGTCGGCGTCGACTGCACTCGCCCGTTCCTCGAGGGCCTCACGGGCTGGCCCGTCCCCGCCGAGCACCAGCGTCATCTCGGTTTCGGCGACCGCGTCGACGGCCTCCTCCAGGTTCTTTTCCTCCCCGTGGCGACCGGTGTAGCCAAGCAGCGGGCGATCCGCGGGCAGGTCGTATCGTCGCCGGAACGAGGTCGGGTCCACGGGCCTGAAGAAGCCGGTGTCGATCCCGTTCGAGACGACCGTCACGTCGACGTCGGCGGCGACCGTCTCGAGCAGGTGATCCCGGGCGAAGGACGTCGGTGCTGTGACGTGATCGACGCGCTCGAAGAACGATCGCTCGTAGAGGCGGCAGGTTCGCTTGACGCCATCGAGGGCCTTCCCCGAGACGTGCTGGTTCGCCCGGTCGTCGAGCAGGGTGTGATAGGAGGCGATAACCGGGAGGTCGCGCTTTCTGGCGTAGCGGATGCCGGCGAAGCCAACGGTGAACGGCGTGTGGACGTGGACGAGGTCGGGCTGGTGCTCGTCGAGGTCGTCGGGAATCGACGGGAACCCGAGTCGGTACTGGGGGTACAGCGGCGCACGAACGCTCCGGAGCGGGTACTCGCCGTTGCCGGCCTCGTGGTCATCCATCGCGGGGTACACGACGGGCATGGCGGTGCGCCAGCGACGCCACCGTTCCCGCCAGAGCTGAATCGTGTA
>LKND01000119.1 GCA_001564275.1 Natrialbaceae archaeon Tc-Br11_E2g14
ATCCCTCGGGGGTGAACTCCTCTGGAACGGTCTCAGTACCGAAGATGCCTGCCGCGTCGAGCAGTCCGTAAGAGAGAAAGACGCTGAGCAACACCATCAGGATCCCGACCACCACGTTCTGTATGGCTGCGGTGTTTTCGGTTCCAGTCATACTCATCGCCGTCAACCCGATGCCGACGGCGACGCCGATGGCGATCACGAGCGTCGAGGCTCCAGGGCTGGCCCCAGCTCCGATGGGGACGCCCGCTTCCGCCAGCGCCGCCACGGCGTACTCCCCCAGCCCGACGAGATAGAACGCCGAGGCGAAGACGAGACCGAGCCAGAGGCTGATCCCGACGACGGCCCCGTAGAGGGCGCCCATTCCCCTGGAAATGAAGTAGTAACCCCCGCCGCTCCGGGGCATCGCCGTCGCCAACTCGGCTGTCGGCAGGGCGACCAGCATGGCGATCACCGCGCCGATCGCGAACGAGGCCATCGCCGCGGGACCCGCACGCCCCGCGGCGAGGCCCGGAAACACGAAGATGCCGGCCCCGATCATCGTGCCGACCCCGATGGAGAGGCCACCGAGCAACCCGATCGAGCGCTCGAGTTCCGTTCCACCCTCGTGTCGAGTCGCCTCCTCGGAGACTGCCTCCGGCTCCGTTTCGCCCACGGACTGATCCGGTGGCGGATCGACAGACATGCCCTGATATATTGGCCCCGATGCTAAAACAGTACGCCCGACGATCATGTTGTCTCGAATGCACGAGGTGGGGCGTGGCAGACGTGATCGACGGCTCACGCCGGTGACTCGTGCGGTTTTTATTCGCCCTCCACCGCACATCAACTGTGACAGCCCCCTCGGAATCTTCAGCCCGCGAGCCAGACGAGCCCGCTCCCGACGATGGCCGCGTCCGAACCCTCGAGCGCCCGGAGCCGGCAACGGCCGCCGAAACGATCAGGTGGGGTCTCGAGGCGGAGGCCCTCGTGACGGTGTTCGGCCGCTGCACGGTCGAGTACGAGGGCCGAGCCGCGAGCGAACTCGGGGCCGGCGAGCGCCACCTGCTGTTGAAACCCGATGGGGGCGCGCTGGTCCACACCGCTGAAGGCCAACAGCCCGTCAACTGGCAGCCACCGGGGTGTGTCCACGCCGTCGAGCCGCGTGAGGGGACACTCGAGGTTCGGAGCACCCGCTCGACACCCGCCGAGGAGTTGCTGGTGAGCTTCGAGGAGACGCTGCACGTGGGCGTCTTCGCGATGAGCGAGCCCGATCAGCTCTCGATCGTTGGCACCGAAGCCGACCTCCGGGAGCGACTACTCGAGGAACCGAGTTTGCTCGAGCCGGGGTTTCAGCCCCTGGCGATCGAACGGCAGACGCCAGCGGGGGCTGTGGACGTCTTCGGGGAGGACAGGGCGGGTCGAACCGTCATCGTCGAACTCAAGCGCCGACGAGCTGGCCCCGACGCCGTCTCACAGCTCCGGCGCTACGTCGACGCGCTCGAGCGGGACCTCCACACCGCGACCGACCTTCGGGGTATCCTGGTGGCCCCTTCGGTGACCGAGCGGGCCGAACGACTGCTCGCCGAGCACGGTCTCGAGTTCGTGGCGCTCGAGCCCCCGAGGGAGTGATCGATCGACAGACACGTCGCTGACAATCGAAGAATCGGGACGGCTACCGTTCGCCGAGGGTTCTCGCAATCCAGCGGCGGCCTCACGTTCCGTGTCGGCGGTTCGTTGTCGGCGGTCGGCGGTCGGCGGTACGCGACTGCACCAATACCGCTCAGTCGACGATATCCCCGATCCGCCGGGGTTCGCCCTGTAGATTTGGCTGTTCGGCAACCATCTTCAGGACCTCGTGATCGGTCACGTCCGGATAGGGTTTGCCGACGGCGTCCTCGATCAGGTCGCGCTCGAGGCGAAATTCCGTTCCTTCGTAGACGACGTCGACACCGGCGTCGTCGAACGCGAGTGTAGTCATACCCACATCGATGTGACTGCCCGTGAAAAGTGATGCGAACGAGACCGACCTCGAGTCGAGAGACGGACAGGCTGTTGTGAGCCCGTCGGTGATCCTCATCCGCACAGTTGCCTCACCGTGCCTACGGACTGCTCGGAGGGTGTACCCATGACTACAGTTGCCACTATTGAGAATGGGTTAAATCTATATAGAAAATAGCATCGTATTTACCCGCTTGGACTGCCTGTTCACGTGATGACCGATACACGGTCCACCGGTGATGGGGTATCGCGGCGACAATTCATCGCGGGCACTGCTGGGGCGGGGGCTGCTGGCCTCGCTGGCTGCACCGGCTTCCTCGAGGGACGGGCCGAGACCGACGCCACCATTTCGACGGTCGCCGTCGAGAGCGACCAGGACGGCGAGTTCTACCACCCGACGGAGGAGAACATCGAGAGCGGTGCCTACTCCCCGCTGACGCGGCCGCTGTTCATTTACGTGAACCACGCGAGCCTCGAGGAGAAGCCACACACCCTCGCAACCTATGTCCAGCATTACTTCGAGGGCCAACACGACTACGCCCGACAGACGGGCTACTACGCGACCGACGACGACACGCGCGATGGGAACATGGCGGACTTCCAGGCCGTCCTCGACGACCTTGGGATCGACCCTGACCCCGACCAGGTCGACGGCGAAATCGACTGTTCCGGCAGCAACACCGTTGCCCCGGTGACCGACGCCGCCGGGGAATCCTTCGAGGGGGAGCACCCCGACGCTTCGGTGTTCGTCGATCCCGAGGGAACCGGTGCAGGATTCCAGGCGTTCGGCGAGGGCGACTCGGACGTTCAGAGCGCGAGCCGAACCATCACCGACGAAGAGGCCGAACTCGCCGAGGAAAACGGCGTCGAGTACACCCACTACGAGATCGGGTGGGACGGCCTCTCGGTCGTCAAACACGGCGAAAACGACTGGATGGACGAGGTCACCCTCGAGGAACTCCACGAGATCTGGCGCTTCGAGTCAGACGTCACCCACTGGAACGACGTTCGCGACGAGTATCCCGACGAGGAGATCGAACTCTGGGGACGGGACGACGACTCCGGGACCTTCGATTACTTCACCCGCGAGATCAACGGCGAGATGGGCTCGATCCGCACCGACTACAGCGAGCATACCCACACGGACACGATCATGGAGGGCGTCGCGGACAACCAGTACGCCTTCGGCTGGGGTGGCGTCGGCTACTTCGACGCCATCGGCGGCACGCCCGGCGAGGAAGTCGAAGTCGACGCTGACGACGAGTAGCTGGTCGAGAGCCAATGAGTACCGACACTTCCCCGGACCCGGGAATCACCGCCGAGGTCGCCGACGCCGACAGACGGCGGAACCGGCGGGTTCGCCGGCTCCTGTTCGGGTGTACGAGCATCACGGTCCTGACGACGATCGCGATCTTCGCCGTCCTCTTCGACAACGCGTTTCAGTTTTTCACCGACGAACGGTTTCACCAGTGGCTGATCGGCATGGCCGCCGACCTCACCCTCTATTTCCCCGAACAGCGGGTCGGCCTGCTCGAGTTCTTCACCGATACCGAGTGGCGACCGTCACACGCCGACGATCCCCGCTTCGGGATCATACCACTCGCCGCGGGGACGCTGCTCGTCACGATCGGTGCCGCGTTCGTGTCGATCCCGATCGGCACCGCCACTGCACTGTACCTCTCCGAGTACGCGACGCCCGGCACCCGAAAATACCTCAAACCGACCCTCGAGGTGCTGGCGGGAATCCCGACGATCGTCTACGGATTCTTCGCGCTGACGTTCATCACGCCGGTGATCGTCGGTCCGCTGGGTGCGTTATTCGGGATCTCGGTGGGTCGCTTTAGCGCCCTCTCCGGATCCATCGTCGTCGGCATCATGACGATCCCGATGGTGGCGTCGATCTCGGAGGATGCGATGTCCTCGGTGCCGGACGAACTCCGCAACGGGGCGTACGCACTCGGGGCGTCGAAGTACCGGGTGTCCCTCTCCGTCGTCCTGCCGGCCTCGATCTCGGGGGTGATGGCCTCGTACATCCTCGCGGTCTCGAGAGCGATCGGGGAGACGATGGCTGTCCTGCTCGCCGCCGGATACAGCGCGAACCTGACGGGGAACCCGTTCGATGAGATCATGACGATGACGGCCTACATGGTCGACGCGACCCGCTCGACCATGACGGTCGGTTCCGTCGAGTTTCAGAGCCTCTTTGCTGTGGGGCTGGCCCTGTTCTGTATGACACTTACCGCGAACCTGGTCAACGACTACGTCAAGCGTCGGTACCGAGAGGTGTACCGATGAGCACCGACGTCGATTCGGAGGGGGAGTTCGAAACCTCCTCGGGTGGATTCGATACCGACTCGCTCACCGGCGTCGGCCTCGAGTGGACCCACCGCACGGAGTCACTCTTCCACGCCGTCCTGTTCGGCGCGTCGGTGCTGGGCGTGGTCGTGTTGGCCGTCCTCATCGTGGACGTGATTCTCGACGCGCTCACCGGGCTCGCGATCGGTCTCGATCCGGTGACGTTCCTCACGCAGCACTATTCGAACGACTCGAGTCAGGCGGGCTTCCTCGGCGCAATCGTCGGGTCCGTCCTCCTGCTCTTTTTCACCTTCCTGTTCTCGTTTTTCCTCGGGGTGGGCACGGCCGTCTACCTCGAGGAGTACGCGCCAAACACGCGCGTGACGCGACTCATCGAGGCCAACCTGACGAACCTCGCCGGTGTGCCGTCGGTCGTCTACGGCCTGCTGGCACTGGGCGTCTTCGTCAATGGCCTTCGGATGGGGCCGATCCTGCTCGCGGGCTCGATCGCGCTCGCGTTGCTCGTGGTCCCGATCGTCATCGTCGCCAGCCAGGAGGCGTTGCGTTCCGTCCCGGACGGAATGCGCAACGGCTCACTCGCCACGGGCGCAACCCGATGGCAGACCGTCCGCGGCGTCGTCCTCCCGTCTGCGATGCCGGGCATCGTGACGGGGACGATCCTCGCGTTGGCCCGCGCCATCGGCGAGACGGCCCCCCTGCTCATGGTCGGGACGGTCTGGGGCTTGCGCCACACTCCCGGCCCCTTCGACCGCTTCGGGGCGATGACGACCCAGATCTACCAGTGGGCGTTCCTCCCCGAGACCGAACTGAACTTCCTGGCTGCGATGGGGATCGCCGTTCTGCTGGCGATCCTGCTGGGGATGTACGGGGTCGCCTTCCTCGTGCGAAACAAGTACGAACGATCCTACTGACATGGCACAGACAGACTCACTGATCACGACGGACGTATCGGTCACCGATCGCGAACGCACCAGTCGCCCCGACGAGACGGTCGTCCGGGCCGACGGCCTCGAGGTTCACTACGGCGAGGAACGAGCGCTCACGGACGTCGACATCGACATTCCCGAACGGAAGGTGACGGCGATCATCGGCCCCTCAGGGTGTGGGAAGTCGACGTTTCTCCGCTGTGTCAATCGGATGAACGATCAGATCGACACCTGCCGGATCGACGGCGACCTCTCCTTTCACGGCAAGAACGTCTACGACGACGACGTCGATCCCGTGGCCCTCCGTCGGAAGATCGGGATGGTCTTTCAGAAGCCCAATCCCTTCCCCAAGTCGATCCGCGATAACGTCGCCTACGGGCTGCGCGTCCAGGGGAAGACCGACGACGTCGACGCTCGCGTACGGCAGGCCCTCGAGGGAGCCGCCCTCTGGGAGGAAGTCGAGGGCCAACTCGACTCGAGCGGGCTCGACCTCTCGGGCGGCCAGCAACAGCGCCTCTGTATCGCCCGCGCGATCGCCCCCGATCCCGAAGTCCTCCTGATGGACGAGCCGACGTCGGCGCTCGATCCGGTGGCCGCCGCAAAGATCGAGGACCTCATCGCTGACCTCGCCCGGGAGTACACGGTGATCATCGTCACCCACAACATGCAGCAAGCGGCACGCATTTCGGACAAGACGGCCGTCTTCCTCACGGGCGGCGAACTCGTCGAGTTCGACGACACCGCGACGATCTTCGAGGACCCGGACGATCAGCGCGTCGAAGACTACATTACGGGGCGCTTTGGTTGATGGCCCGAAAAGACTACCGCCGGCAGCTGGAATCGCTCCGCGAGGGCGTCCTCGAGATGAGTGAGATGGTCCTCACGCAACTCGCCCGGAGCCTCGAGGCCTACGCCGAGCGTGACGAGGCGCGCGCCCGCTCGGTCGTCGAGGGCGACGACGCGATCAACGATCGCTATCTCGACCTCGAGGGGGACTGCGTCGGCCTGCTGGCGCTTCAGCAGCCGGTCGCGGGCGACCTCCGTTTCATCGCCTCCTCGTTCAAGATCATCACGGACCTCGAGCGTGTCGGTGACCTGGCGGTCAACCTCGCCCAGTACTCGATGGCGGCCGACCGAAACCGGTATCCGGACATCGATATCGAGCACATCGGCCGGTCCGTGCTGCGGATGCTCGAGGACGCGATGGACGCCTACGCGACCGACGACGCCGAGGCCACGACTCGCATTGCGGACACCGACGACGAGATCGACGACCTGTGTGAGCGAGCCAGCGCCGTCGTCGTTCGCGACCTGGTCGACACAACGACGAGCGACGAGACGCTGCTCGAGGACGTCTCTCGGATGTTGCTCACGATTCGGGATCTCGAGCGGGTGGGCGACCACGCGGTGAACATCGCGGCCCGGACGCTGTACATGGTCGAGAACGACGACGAACTCCTCTATTGAGTCCGTGCCGCTCGCCGGCCTGTCGGCGCACCGACTCGCCGATTACTCGAGGGCCACCAGTCGGTCCATCGCCGGGACGAACAGGCGGCCGCCACCGAGCGCGGGTGGATACTCCAGTCGCACCTGGTCGATCGAGACCGTTTCGAGGTGCTCGCCGGTCATCGAGATTGCCTCGACTCCCCCGCTCGTTGGCACGTACACGACCTGCCCAGCGGCCACGGGTGCGTAGGCGACCGACTCGAGTTCCACGGCCCACTCGAGGGCGCCGGATTCGTCGAGGGCGATGAGTGCGTGACCGTCTTCGCTGGCGTCGAAATCACCGATAGCGGTCGCCAGCACGCGTCCGTCGGCGGCGATCGGATAGCCGTACACCGCCGACAGCGGGGGAAGGGCCTCGATCTCTTCCGGTGAGAGGTCGGGATCGGGCGGGAGAAAATAGTTGTCTTCCCCGTCGATTCCCGGCGGCACGTACTGCCACCGTTCCGTCCCTTCGTCGGCGTCCACCGCGGCGATCGACGGGATGTCCCTGTTCATCACTGTCTCGAGATTGCCTGCAGCGTAGATCCCATCCTCCGCGATGGTCGGTGGAGCCAGCCGCGTGGGCCGGTCCGTGACCAGTGAGTCGGGGGTGTCGAGAGTGACGCGGTGTCGTTCGGTCCCGTCGGTAACGTCGCGGGCCACGAGGTCATCCGCGGCGTACCAGAGCGTCTCGTCATCGACGGACACCGTGTTCC
>LKND01000044.1 GCA_001564275.1 Natrialbaceae archaeon Tc-Br11_E2g14
AGGTATTCTGGTCGTTCCTCGCCGATTTCGTATTTGAGGTCCCCTTCGCTGATCTCAACTCGCAGGGCTTCCCCGCCAGTGGAGGTCTCGTGAACGCCCAGTATCTCATCTGTCGACTGCCGGCTCCGGAGCCAGCTACTCGAAGGATAGATCACACCACCGTCAGCAGCTCGAAAGATGTGCTTGCCATGATCTCGGAGATACTCATACTCGGCAACGGTGTGTTGGCCGTATCCGTTGACCACTTCGACGAACTGCCTGAGAGATTCGATTCGACCTTCGCTCTCTTCTGGAATTTTGAACCCACAGATGTTGGTGTAGGCTGATTGCGGAGGGTTCTCATCTGTGAACTTCGGATCGATACTGAACATATCCTTGAAGAACACACCCCGAGGGCCGGTTACAACCAAGGTGTCGTTGTCGCAGGCAACCGCTCTCGTCTTTTCGCTGTCGATCCGACCTTTGCCGTTTGCCGTTCGAACGAGCCCTCGCAACAAATTGCAGTCGACTCCGAGACCGATCCGATTGCCGAGGGCAGTCCACTTGTAGACAACCGGCTCAAACTCGTCGATTTCCGTGTAGTGTTTGGGAACCTCGATTTCTTCGATACCGTATCGCTCAATGTATGAGCCGACTCCACTGATGATCGCTTTACAAGCCATCTCTCCGTGTTTTGGTGATTCTCTTTTGACCCCGGCTGGGGCTGTCAGTCTGTCGTACTCCACATATACGGTCGAACCATCTCGGCGTCGGATTCCTTTGTGCAGCCCTACGATATCTGGCAGAGCTGATTCGCGGCCCACAGCATACTGCTCAAAATCAGCGCCGTCGAGGCGTTCCGAAGATTCCTTTTCGATCTCGTCGTCTGGGGCGGTAGTTTCTGACCCCCCGTTTTCGATTTGTAATGTGCTTTGTATCATGCGTATTGGCCTTCTATGTACTGTTTTCAGAATCGGCCCAACATACTGCGAACAGAAAAATGGCCGAAGCGGTGCCATCCTGGAGTCAGTGACAGTGGTCGTGCTGGCAGAGCGGGTGGCACTCCGAGTCTTCAATGTCCGGATCGCAGAGTAATCCATCGACGCCCATCTGTATATTCAACTGCGCTCGCTCACAATGGCGACAGCCCGAGCCCGTGATCATCACATCATCGCGACCGTCGACCACGGCGTTCGCATCGAGCATCGACCCGCAGCCAACGCACTCCAAGAGGGCGAATTCGGACGTCCCGATAACGGCACTGGGGTCGTTCATAAAGTCCGTCAGACCCATTGTGACGGTATTATCGACGCCCTGGCTTCCGAACTCTGCTTCCAACTGTGCTCGGTAGTCGACATACGCTTCGAGGTTGTCGATCCAGTTGGCGGTTTGGCTGTCCCCGCCCGATCGCTTCATCGTCGAGAGTGCCCACGAGGTCGTGTCGACTGAGTCAAGGATCTCGACGGCAGCCACGTTCTTCAGGTGAGACTTCTTCACACCGAGGCCGTGGATGTCGTATTTGGCCGGTAGTGCGTCCCGAACACGTTCGATGATGGATTGGGCTTCTTTGACCGAGCGATTGACGAGCGAGCCGATACAGACGACTGAGGACACAGACAGCAGGCCGTGGTCGCGTATATAATCGAGATGCCAGAGGTAGTCGTCGGCGTCACGGCCCTGAATTACTGGGACGGGCTCTGCTCCCGGTCGCCCAGATAACCCCAATTCGTCGGCTGCTTCCAGACACTCGAAATGGTCGCGAACAGACCACCGCTGGTGATCGCGGATAGTTCGACCAGTCGCGTCCAGAATCTCTTGGCTGTATGGCCAGTCGCGCAGCGCCCATCGCTCGACATGCACACCGCTATCGATGTGTTTGAGCAGGTATTCGATGTACTCCGATATCGATTTCTCGTGAACGTGCCGGTCGGAATTTTGGAGAGCCGAGAAGGCTCCACAGTCGACGAACCATGCTGGCCCCGGCTTGGGTATGTTGTTTCGAGTCTCGTAGCTAATCATCGCATACGGGGGTGCTGGATACGCTGAGAGATCGACGCGCTGGTCGTGATCTTCGACGACACCAGTACGGTGTGCCATCTCGATTGCTTTTCTGCTTGACCCAGATGCGACACCCCAGTAGAATTTGAGGTCGCAGTCCATCGGGTCGACTGGCTTTGCGCCCTCGAAACTGGATTCTGTGGTGGGTGGCCTCTCAAGATTCTCTGTCGGTGACTTTGGCTGCTGTAGGCCCCTCAGATCGGACAGTTGTGACTGGCTCATGGTTGCTGAAACACGTCTCGCTGATCAGCGACGAAAAATGGATTCTAGTTGGAGTTCGCCCCGCTGGGTCACTCTCAGAGATGATACAAGCAGGTAGTTTTAACACCTCTCAATTGCTAAATAAAACCATGTCGGATAGTGTAACCCCGATCTACTACAGTACGCATACGTGGAACCTTGCTCTCAGTATCGCATCTGCAGCTCTCGACTATACCGAAGAGACCTACGAAACAATTGGCGATCGGAGTTGTGAGACCATTGGCGAGACGTTCACGTATCTATCGAGCACGTACGACGAGTACGAGCAATCAGGAGATACCGAGATTTGGCCGTTCGAGAATCTATTTGATCTCGTTGAGATGGTCGACGAACACGTCGGATTAGAAGAAGAGGGTCGACCGATTAACAACTTGGCCAGCGCGATCTCGACTCGGATCACTGAATCACCGAAATACCAACACCGCCCGGAAGATACCGAATCCAAGAGCGCCGAATCGAACATTGAAGAACTGGAGTCTCCGCTTGACGAATTCGACGAAGTCGTATCTGACATCGCCCACGACCTGTACCGTTGTTTCGTCACATACGACGATGGAATCACGTTTCGAGAAGTTCAGGCTCGATACGATCACCAATTCCCGAAGCGGTCGGTCACCCAGCTGAGTGTCGCGAACAGCAAGGGCCAAACCGAGACTGACCGGCTTGCGAGCATTGCCGAGTGGGTCGACACTTGGCTCGGAAACGTCGAGCAGGTCAAAGAGGTCGACCGATTCGCCCAGCAACCGATGGGTAAGCCTGTTCGGTCACTTTAAGTCATCAAAGCAATCGACGCGGCCGGTTTTCGATCACACTGCACAAGTGGCGATACAGACTTTGCACCCACCTTCTGTGTATGCGTGGTCTCCGCAGTGGCTACAGCGACATCCGTCTTCAAGGACGTCTCGCATCAACTTCTTGCCTTCTGTGAGGCTATCGCGGAACATGATGTAGCCGGTGGGCAAGCCTGCACTAACAAGACACTCTCCGAGGTTCTCCCACGAATCGCTGGCTATGTCGACGTGCCACTCCTCACCGTCGATGGATACACGGACCCAGTAGTGAACGACCCACCCGTATTCAGTTACACTCTCGACAGCCTCGATGTCGATGCCGCCCTGGAGCAACTCATCAGCCACCCTCTCGGTCGACCCAGCGACGAGTTCTGGATCGTACCCACGCTCACAGAGCAGATGATACTGTACGTAGGCGTTGTCGAAACAGAGGCCGATCAACGGGAACTCGCTTTCGAGTCCGTTGTGGTGGTCTCCAGAACACCGCCTCTCGCGAGCGATGTGGCCTAACTCCAAAAGCTCTTGATACGGTGTAGAGCCCCCATCAGGGCCTCCATTCTCTGTGTCAGATACACACCGACTCCCGGCGACACGGTCTGAATAATTTGTTTTCACGCTTACCTGCTCCGTTCTGTTTCAGTTTTCGTTTCCGTCTTCGATCATATTTAGCAACCGAAGGCAGTTTTGAAGTTGGCGCTCATCTGGGTCGTCCATATCGAGGTCTGCATCGTCGGAAACGGGCGACAGATCTACAATTTCCGTCCTGAGAGCGGCGTAAGTCTCGTTCGTCACTTCTGTCATCGAATCTATTTTGCTGTTATTGCTATGGGGCATCTGAGGTTTCTCTAATATATTATCCGAGTGCGCTCTTTCACAGAGACAAATTGAAAATATCACTGTGAGCCTGGTTCTACGATCGTGAGAGAGTACAGTACTGGATTATCCTTCGCAGGCTTTACAGTCCAGTATGTCTTGACTGAATTTCTGCGCCGCGTTCACGCTGTTCTGGTAGTAGAGGCTTTTGACACCCTTTTCCCATGCGCTGATGTAGAGTTGATTGATTGCTTTGATACTCACTTCACTTGGGTCAATGGACACATTGATGCTTTGCGCTTGGTCGATGTGTTTCTGTCTCTGAGAGGCTTGATTGATAATCGCCATCTGCGGAATTTCAGCGAAGGTTTTGAAGACCTCTTTTTCTTTCTCGCTCAGGAAATCGAGGTGCTGAACGCTGCCGTCCTTCGCTGCGATGCTATCCCACACTTCGCGGGTGTCTTTGTCTTTATCTGTGAGGATAGATTGGAGGAATCTGTTTTTCTGTGTGGCTTTGAGTTTTGCTCCGTCTCTGACGAAGTAATTGGATTTGAGGGGCTCGATGCTTGGGCTGACTTGACCCATGATGATGCTACTGGACTTGGTTGGTGCGACCGCCATTGTCGTGGTGTTGCGTCGACCGTACCCTTCCAGGACTTCAGGTTCTCCAAATTCGTCAGCGAGAGCTTCGCTTTCAGCATAGCTTCGCTCTTTGATCGTTCGGAAGAGCTGTTCGTTTTTGCTCATAGCTTCCATGCTGTCGAATGGGATCATGTTTCGTTGGAGGTAGCTGTGCCATCCGAGAACGCCGATACCGATTGCTCTGTGCCGCTTCGCAAATCGAACAGGTCGCTCCATAAACTGAACATTGTCGGCTTTTTCGATGAATTCCTCCATCACTGCATCGAGGAAGCGAGTGAGGGTTTCGACCGCATCGGTCTCTTTCCACTCATGGAAATGAAGCGCGTTCATCGACGATAGACAGCAGACGAAACTCTCGTCTGGTGTTGCTGGGAGTGCGATTTCGGTACACAGGTTAGAGGCATTGATCTGGTAGTCTTTATCCTTGTAGACCTGTGGCTTCCCTTTGTTCATGTTCCCTCTGAAGATGATATATGGGACGCCAATATTGATTCGAGCTTCAATGATTTTGGCCCATGTTTCGCGTTTTTCTGTATCTCCGTCAAGCATCTCCTCAAACCATTCATCACCGACGATCACTCCGTAGTAGATGTCTTGTATTTTGTCCCCCTCTGTTTTGATATTCAGCCACTCATCGAGATCACCGTGTTCGATGTCGATATATCCTGCAAACTGTCCTCGTCGAGTCTCACCTTGACTGACGACATTGATTATCGTATCAAACAACTGGGTGAAGCTGTAGCTGCCGTTGCTTTTGCCGTTATTGGTGATTGGACTGCCGCGTGGGCGCAGTTCCCCGAAGTATCCGCTTGTTCCCCCGCCCAACTTGGTCATTTCACCGACTTCCGCCTGCGTGTAGAGGATACTCTCCATAGAATCTTCCATGTAGCTCCCGAAGCAACTGATTGGAAGACCACGCTCCAGGCCGAAATTAGCCCATACTGGACTTGCGAGGCTGTAGTATCCCCGGCTCATGTACTCGAAGAATTTGTCGGCGAATCCATCATCACCCAAGATTTCTTCGGCTCGGTCTGCTATCTGCCGGATTCGATCTTCAGGTTCGACACCCTCGAGTAGATACCCGACCCGCAGGAATTCTCGGCTGTTCTCGTTCAACCAATAGAACGGTTCTTCGTACTCTGTCTCTATGCTTCGCGTTACTTTCGTTGACATTAGAACATATCCTCCACTGTGACGCTCTGTGTGTGTTTGTTGTACGTTGTCGCTCGTTTACTGAAGAAGTCGTTATCTTTGGTCATCATAATATCCTCGTCGAACCAGCGTGTTTCGTCGAGAAGGCTGTCATCGACATTGAACACAGGATCAACGTCGACGTTTTCGAGACTCTGGTTAAATCGCCCCTTCAAGAACTCATCAATGTGAGTTCGGGGGAGGAATCCCAACTCGCCGTCCTCGAAAATCCAGTCGAGAATACCCATCTCAGCCTCGTATGCTTGCATACAGGACTGTTTAACATCTTCTTCGAAGTCCTCGCCAAACAGGTCGGGGTTTTCTTTCTGAATTGTTTTGACAAGCTCGACGCCGAACAGACCGTGGATCTGTTCTTCTTTGCTTGTTGCTTCGACGGCGTTAGCTATCCCCTTAAACTTCTTTTCGTACTTATCGAAGCTCGTCATAACGAGGAACTGGCTGAATAACGAGACGTGTTCGACGAACGTACTGAACAGAAGGATGCTCATTGCGTATTCTTCGCGGCTACCTTCTTTTGCTCGCTGTAGGCAGTCATCGAGATACTCGATACGCTGTTTGATTGCAGGTTCCTCAGTCACCTCTTCGAAGTCGTCTGTGATTCCTAGGATATCGAGCAGATGGCTGTAGGCATCCATGTGGCGAACTTCGCTCTCTGCGAACGTCATTCCGACACTCCCGACTTCTGCTTTCGGCATCTTTTCGTAGATATCTGACCAGAACGTCTTGACTTGCACTTCGATCTGTGCAATGGCCAGCATCGTACGCTTGATAACGGTCTGTTCAGCAGGCGTCGTATTGACCCTGTAATCTTGAACGTCACCAGCGAAGTTGAATTCGGTATGAACCCAGTAGCTGTTCCGTATTGCATCGGTGTATTCCAGAAACCCACTGTACTCGTAGGGTTTTAGTTGAGTTCTCGCAGAAAACAGGTCACGTTCTGCATTAGCGGAGGGGTCCGACCCCATGTTCTCATGAGCAGTTTGGGTATCGCTGCTTTCACTCATGGTGTTCTCCTTCTGATTCAATACCGATGCCTGGTTGGGCTGCTGTAGTGTGAACAGCCCGGTTAGTTTTGTAAGCAACTTGTTGTGTTTTCATCTTAGTTGTGTGTTATTGTTGTCTTCGTGCTCTCGTCACGCACTCTGGGGTGCTTGTGACAATACGTTATCGAGGACCTCCCGGAAGTCTTCAGGATTTGAATATCCTTTATAGACCGAAACGAACCTGATGTATGCCACTTCATCGAAATCCCGCAAATGCTCAGACACAGCAGCCCCGATCTCGACCGAGGGGATTACTTGTTGTTCTTGAGATTCGAACTTTGCTGTAACGTCGTCAACTATCTCTGAGACATCTTCGTCCGATACTGGTCGTTTTTCAACTGCTACCTCAATACCAGAACGGACTTTATTCTCATCATACGGCTCTGTCGTGCCATCTTCTTTCTTGACACGGAGCGTATCCCAGTCCTTGCGCTCGTAGGTAGTAAACCTAAAACCACATTGGTTACACTCTCGACGACGACGAACCGCATCACCGTCCTCTATCTTCCGAGTATCTCGGATGGAGCATCCACCGCTATTACAGTCTGGGCAGTTCATGTGTGTTGTTACCTATGTTATAGTACCATATGTAGTTGGTAGCTTTTCTACCCACAATAGGTAGTGGTGTTTATCGGCTCATAAACCTATTGTGTAGATCACATTAATCAAACTGTACTAGATTAAATGATCTATATACGAGGGCGTCCACGAATCTGCTTCATCGAATCCAATTTGCTAGTGTGGCTGTTGGGCATGTGGAGTCCCTCGATTGGATACGAGTTCGAGTATTCTTTCATCTTCTGAGGGGCGCAGATATCTGAAATTTTGCGGTGGTCGGAATTCGTCGTCGACCGATTGGACTTCATCGAGCGAGAGACGACTACTGTATCGTTGGTAGCCCGCCACGCGTATCGCTGATCCGGTTTTCTT
Organism: Natrialbaceae archaeon Tc-Br11_E2g14; assembly: GCA_001564275.1. Lineage (GTDB taxonomy): Archaea > Halobacteriota > Halobacteria > Halobacteriales > Natrialbaceae > Natronosalvus. The sequence continues at coordinate 7,730 of LKND01000044.1, forward strand.
CCCCTCGAAGTACGATTGGATGTCGTCTTCTGAGTGCGGTGTGTGGTTGATCGTGCGGTTGACGAGGTCGTCGATTGGACCTTTCAACACCTCGAACGTGGTAAACTGGCCGACAATGGCCGACATATCTGTCGTTGCATACAGCACTACTTTGTATGGTGGTTCGATAGCCGGCGGTTGACGTCGGCACTCGTAGCGTTTGTCACCCGACAGGATTGCTTCGGCCCACTGGTTGTCGATACTTAGCAAGACGTCCTTTTTCGGTGGCTCGTTGTTTGGATGTTTATTCATCGATGTACCATTCAATATCAGCTACTTCTTCGTTGTCCATCCAGATGTGGGCGACGACATCACCGCTTTCAGAGTTGGATAGGTCTCTGTTCTCGGCCATTTCGGTGTACTCCTCCGCAGCATCGTGCTCTTTCGGCGTGACCGTTCGCCGACCGTCTGACCAGCCCCATGCAACAATGTCGCCATGTCGTGTTTCATAGAACTTGAGGAAGGCATCTGGTTCAGTTTTGTTACTGTCTTCAGCTTGGGGATCTTCACTCGCCATTGTCGGCTCCTTGGAGATAACAGTCGGAGCATTTACCGCCCCACGCTTCCCCGTCGACCGCCGGCCCGTCTGGACCGGGACACCACCAGTGGTCGTTGAGACAGGGCAGACTGATCGTGTCTGCCTCCTCTACTGCTTGCTGGTAACACTCTGCTGAACACCAGTTCGCGTTTGGCTGGGTCGGTCGACCGCAGTTGCAGGTTCTTCTCGTCTGCAACGCTTCGTCTCCGAGTCGCGCACCGTCGCTGTTGCTGTTGCTCATGCTTTGAGTCCTCCAAAAATCGCTTTCTTCGAGCTTCTTAGGCTCGGATTCGCTTCGTGACGCTGACGGTCTCTTCGGCGGTCTCGTGTTTCTGCTTCACGTCTCCGAGCTTTCCTCGGTAGTTCCCGACCGAGATGTCCATTTTGGACGCTGCGACCTCCTCGGGGATGTTGTCGGCTGCTTCGGCGACCAGAGCGACGAACTGACGCGCTGAGTAGTCGGTCGACTCCTGCATCCGACGGATCTCCGCGACGACGGCCTTGAGGTAGTCGGCTGCGAAGTCCCACGCGAGATCGTGGGTATCCTCCTCGTCGCGCGGCTCGACGCCCGTCATCGGGACCAGCTCGTCGCCGCGATCTCGACCACGATTCTCGAACTGAAAGTCGACGTTCTCCCACGAGAACGAACTGCTGTCGTTGTCGTGTGCGGCTTCGAGAGCGTCGAGGTCGTCGGGGCGGTCGTCGCTCCACGCATCCAGCGTTCGGCTGTACGCATCGGCCTCCACGTCGCCACGGGCCGCGTCGTTGAGCATTTCGTAAACCAGTTCTGCGTCGGATCGGGTCATGTTCTGACTCATGATCTACTATCCCCAATGAAGGGATAGATAATAAAGGTACTGGAATTATCCCAATATTGGGGATAGTTTCGCAGTATCCCGACTGCGCTCCTACTCCTCGAGGTGTTGTATCTATCATAATTTCAACTTTGATTTGTCTCTGCTGAATTTCTCACCCTGGCAACATTCGTTTCCATTCATTCGCTTGAGAGCATTGATGTGGTGTCGAGTACCACAACCGAGACAGACTCTGTGCCATTTGTCTGTGATTTCTCCACGGTTCATAGTCGTTCTCCTGGTTGGCCGAATATCATGTATAATCCATCTCACCTTCGAGTCCGTAGATCTCGGCCCAGCATTCATTGCAGAATTCGCCTTCTGATTGATTGATTGGGCCGCGTCCACAGGAACACAGTTGGTCTGTATCGCTGTTCATGTTAGAGTTCTTCTGGTGGGGGACTACCGACCAGTTGGCCGTCACCTCGCACTTTCCGCCGGCTCCGTTCTCGGCGCTGCTCTGTATATGGTCCGTATTTATTGAACAGTTCTTTGTGGCAGTCGATACAGACTCTACCCCAGCGATAATCTTTTTTGAACGTCTCTTTTCGCTCTTCGCATCGTTTGCACTGCTCTTGCTGTGAGTCAGTATTTGCGGTGTCAGATGTCTCTATCATGCGTATTTTTTCACGAGTTCAATCTTCGCCCCACATCGTTGATCCTGGAACGAACTTCAGTTCGTGTTCCTCTTCGAGCTCGTCGAAAGTCGGGATTTCATCGCAGTTTGTCTGAGCTGCATAGATGATTGTCCCGTTCGGGATCGAATGCTTCTCTCCATCTTCGTCGACGACGTAGATTGTATGGCCCTTCGTGACTGTGTAGTCGCCCCAGACAGCTCGCGAATTCGGGAACTCTCGACGAGCCCGTCCCGTGTCCAAAACGACGACAGACAAGTTTTCTGGGTCTGTATCTGAATCATTCATCGCGATTAGTCATCTACTTCGACTAGATCCTCTCGGTCGAATTCGGTGTCGCACCCGGTACAAAACAGCCCGCTACTGTCAATGTCGTCTCCGACTACTTCCCCGAGTTCGTATCCTTCCTCGTGGATATTGCCCGCACCGTCTTTTGACACCGATCCGAACTGCACAATCTCAAGAATCCACGAAAACTTACGGCCTCCACAGTCTGGGCACGCAAGTTCTTTTGGCTGCTGGCTGGTTCCTGCTGTTGTTTCTGTACTCATTCTCAATCGCCACCTATCAACTCAAAAAAATAGATTCGGTTGTCTCTTTTCGAAAACTAACGGATCTGATATACCCATCGCCGCTTGCTCCATTCACCGTGAACGGGATGGTTGACGGTCTGTTCGCCGTCGTACTCGAAGTTCGCGGCCTTGTACACTATTCCTTCATTGCCGTCGATCCCGGCGAGGGCGACGACCGTCTCGACGTCTGTGTTGTGACGTAGCCAGCCCCGCATCCGCCCGAGAATCCACGAGCTCGTATTTTTCGGGGCGTGAGGGTGATTGCACAGACGGGAGAGATACAACACCTTCTCGCCCGTCCCTTCGCCGAGATGCGTATTCCTTGAGTGTTCGAGGACTGCAACGGAGTACGGTCGACCGTTGTATGAGGCGACGAACGCGTGCTTCCACTTTTGGACTCCTGGGAGCAGGTGGTCGAACCTCCCATCAGGGCCACCACCAAGCAACCGATTAACCAGATTTCGACTTCCTTCACCAGAGACTTTCCCGAAGCTGAGTTTCTTTGGCGAGCCGTCGATCCGTGGTATGGGACTCACTGGACACTCCCACCGCTCACACATCCAATCACGACTTCTGTCGACGCCGATACTCTGAGCAGAGTGTGGGAAGTCGGGCATTTCTGGTGGCGGGTACGATCTCACTGACGGATCTTTTGAGAGTAGCGTTCTGACGAACTCCTCACCGGCCGGAAGTCGCTGCTTGAAGTGCCATTCCCAGCGGCCGTCGACACGCACGATATCGGTGACGACCCGACGATGATACTGGACGCGAATCTCGTCGATTCCTGCGATAGTTCGTGTCTTGCCGGTCTCGACCCGCTCGAAGACGTGATCCCCGATCGCTAAACTGCCTGGTAGGTGTTCGACTTCTGGATCAGGGCGGCAATCAAGAGAGGCGGGCTGGCAGATGTACCGAAGTCGAAACTCCCGGTTATTGTCGTATGTTTGGCTTTGTGTGCTGGCTTCGGTCGAGTTCCCGATCAGCTCGGTTTCCTCTGCCGATTCACCGCCGATAGTTACCTGTGTGAGACTGGTCGACATCGTTCAGTCATACTCGACGAAAAAATGGATTCGCGCGAGTTCAAGCCAACATGACCGCACTACAGACCTCACGGTATATGAAGTGTTTTCCCCATACTGATATCGAACTCAGAGAGCGTTTCCCCGAGCAAATTCGCCAGTTTCGTTTTATACTCGAGTGCTGTCACCGTATCGTTCCACGACAACGACCTATCGACATTCGTTTCCCAGTCGACGATATTGTTTCCATCTCGCCGCTCAACGACCGTGACTGTGTGGCTTACTTCGGGGTATACGAACGAGACGAGCAAATCGCTGCTTGTTTTTCTTGAATAGATGCTGAGTGTAATCTCTCGATCATCGCCGTTTTGATCGACTTCAACTTCAATAGACTTGGTTTCCCAGGGCCTCATGTCGCATTGCTGGATTCTTTCTGAAATCCTATCTTCTAATCCGACTATGAGTGTCGCTGATCCATCTCCTTCGTGGCCAAATATCCGTTCCCGGATCTGGTCTTTGATTCTCGGGTTGATGTCGTTCCGAGATTCGAGATAGTCGAGGATTGCCTGGATTGTTTCGTCAGGGAGTTCCGATAGTTTCGACGAGTCTGGTTCGAATGCATCGTCACCTACACTCGGACCTTCTCCGGCTGTGTAGATTAGCCCCGCAGCTCGGAATGGCTTGATGAGATCCCATTCGATGTCTGATTCGTGGGAGTAGCCCAACTCTTCGAGGAAATCCCAGATACTCGGGTCGACTTGATAGGTAACGTTTCCAGCATCCGAGGGTCGGGCGTTTATATAATAGCCCTCCTTGTTGACGTACTTTTTCAGGGTAGGCATGATTCTATATTGTTTTCAGAGGACGTAAAATCTAGCAATTCACCGTGGGCTCGACGGAAGCGGGCGCACGAATGTGATCAGCATGTCTCCGTCTGAATCGTCACCCTCAAATTCAGGATCAGCACGCTCAAATGAGTACGCGTTCGGCATATCCACCTTTTCGAGAGCATCAGGCCCCGCTTCTTCTTTGTGGAACCACAGGGAGACCTCGAGGTCGTCGTTGACACCTTCGCACACATCTATGAGTGCGGCGTCACCGTTTTTTTCCGCCACTCTGCGCCCTTCGTTGTTCTTCCACTCGTTCGGATACAGGACGCGAACAGGAACGTCGTTATGCTCAAACTGGATGAATTCTTCGTCGCCGGCGTTGGGGTTTGATTTGCTCATATGCTATTTGCTCCGGGCATCATCTTGTTTGTTAGGACTGTGCAGTTGTACGTTTTGACTGACATTACAAAGGACATCACTTGGTCCCCATCGCGACTCCTTCAATCTCTTCGGCCCAGTCGAATCGCTCTTGAAGCGCATACATGACGAGGGTCGCGGCTTCGTGAGCTTCGTGATCGTATCCGGGTTCTGGGTCGCCTTCTCCGACGCTCCAGGCGTGCTGGATTTCATCGGGATCGACGCCGAACACTTCGAACATCAACTGCTTTTGTTGGGCTTCTGGGCCGTATTCGTGGGCACACTCAATGGCTCGCTCGTATGCTGCGATGAGGTTGTCAAACTTGGATAGTTCGGCGACCGGAAGCAGCGTCCCCATGTCGCGAGTCCCCTCAACATCTTGGACTTCGACGAGCCATTCTGCATCGACATGGTCGCCGGCGGCAAGGACACTCACAGCAGTTGTTGGATCGCGTTCGTCACCTGATCCTTGGTAGGAAAAGACGATTTGCTCGCCTCGACATTCTCCATCACGGACCTTCCATTCGTCAGGGATGCGGTCAGCGACCATCTCCACGCTGAGGTCGTCTTCGCTGTTGGTTAGATTGTCGTCTGGGTCGTCTGGGTCGGAGTCGACGAAGATCGCCTCTACGCCGCTCGTGTGGGCTTCTGTATCCTCTTGGATGAACTGATGGACGAGTTGGCTCAGTTCGTACGTCTGTATGTCGGTCAATTCTCCTTCGTCGACGTCATGGACGGTGATTTTGAGTACCATATTGGATCTCGACACGAAACAGCAAACAGTAGAATGAGTGCATCTACTGCTACATCTCGTTCGGCTATCGTCGACGAAAAATAGCACGCACTTTCTTCCCCATTGATTCTACGACGGGTGTCAAATTTACGTTATTGGTGAGTGAATCACGTCTTTTGATTTGACTACAGCCGAATCAGCTGTACTTCACTTGTTCATAACTCGCCAATTCCCGCTCGTCAACGACCACGGTTTCGCCTATTGGTTTCTTATTGCGGTTCCACAGAACGTATAGGGGTTCTTTCGTGTCTACATCAACCACTTTTTTCGCAATCATATAGTGGTGTGAGATGATCCCTTCGTGATCTATGTATGTGCTGTTTTCCCCATACTTGTGTGTTTGTGAGTCAAATACCATGATGTATGATCTAAATTTAGTATACATCGCAACCAATGCGATTGCCAAGCCCAGAAACCAAGGCAGTTTGTGTTTATGTTTGAACATTATTATTCATCTCATTGTAGGGCTGCGATGATAATAAAAGTGAGTAAAAGAAATGCAGTAAGACCTCTGAGACCGAAGAATATGACAATAGGAATCATCAAGAAGAACAAGAACCACCCGGCAGTCATAATGAGCAAGAATCCGAGCAGACCTCTGCCGCCGGTCAGGTATTTGATGAGGGAGTACGTCAGAAAGAAGCGGAAAATGTCGGTCATAGTTGGCCCCCAGTATGTCGCATATCGCTGACGAAAGCGACTCTGAGCGTAAATCTATCGGCGTCGGTATCGTGATTGGTGTTAGGTTTCATTAGATCGCTCCGGGCATCTACGTCGACAAATGGCCTTTGTTAATAGTCGCACATCATAGCTTGGTCGGCAGTTCGGGTCTGTTGGATCTGCTTTCTGATTACTGTAGGAGACTGTTCGAGGCCCTCAATTTCGGCCAGTTTTACCCCGTGGATGTGGGATAGTACGGCAGCGTCGTCCATCCTCTTCTGGATGTTTTCACGGCCGACCTGTTGGACTTGCTCTTTGCGTTCGGTGACCGCCCATTTACGAAACGTATCTCGAGGGAACGGCGGGAACGGGACAGACCATGTTGTGTGGTCTTCTGGTGAGAAATACCAGTCAAAATCGGTTCTCAACAAATCAAGAGTTGTATCGTGGTTTGATCGTAGCCCGAAGGATTCGTCAAGCCGCTTGTAGAAATCGATCAACGCCTCACGATCTACTGGTGTGGGTTTCTCGTAGCTCATTGTCGGCCATCCCACGCCGACAAATGGCACTGTATGGTCGGTCGAGACGTTTATTCAGAGTCTGGGTTGACTGGTTCTGTTTGAGGGATGTACTCGTCTACGTCGTAGACTACGTCGGGTGAGGCAAAGCCTTCGACGTGATTGATGTTCCAGAGCCGACTCCGGTAGATTTCGGGCTTCGGCGATTCTAAGCCGAGCCAACTATCGTCTCCGAGATCGTGGATTCGGTGATTGTAGCTAAACGTCGAAATCAATCGCTGCTCGGTTGAGGCCCGATCGCTTCGAGGTCCTGGATCGCCGGGGACATTGAGCACCAAAAACGGGAGCGAGCTGATGTACTCGCTGACCCGCAGTTCGAGAGGATGTTCCTGCTCGCGGACGTCGGTGGTGTCGACATCGTCAGGCCAATCAGAGTGCTTCTCGCCCCACAGTGGATAGTCGTCGTGGAGACTCTCGCGCTCGATCATGGCCGCGCCGACGTGTAGCCGGAAAATCGAGCCTCTAGAATTTCCACCCCCTGAGTACTTACCACGGAGATTTCCACGGTGCTGCCTGAGCCGCTGCCATAAGGTGTTTGAGCTCCCTTTCGAGACACCCACGGTTCCTATTCGGGTAACCGTCCATTCACTCGGAGGGTCGTTTTCGAGATCAGAGTCGTGGGTGAAAAACAGATAGATACCGCGATCGGGCCAGTTCTGTCGACCGTCGCACTCGTTGAGATAGTATGGCCCATCCGTCTGTGCTTGCAGCTCACCGAACTTGGCGTAGAGTTCCTGTAGCGCGGTCGGTCGCGTTGGGCCTGTGCCTGATGAAGCGAGAAAGATAACCACCGGGCGTCACCTTCCTCCCCGTTGGCCAGTTGTGGTATTCGTTGTTCGCGATGACATCGCCCATCAGAACGGAAAAATGGATGTGCGGCCACTCACTGTTGCCCGGGACTGAGTGTTGGCTTACTGAACGAGTTCTTGGACGGTTCTATCGATCTCGTTAACGTCGTTGATTTGTTTTTCACTGGCAGCGGCGACTTCTTCGATTTCAGTGGCTACAGTCTGTGCTTCGCCTACTAGTTCGTTGACCATGCTGGCTATTTCTTCAGTCGAAACCGCTTGGCTATCAGTCGCATTAGATACTTCACGGATGCCTTGCGAGGTTTCCTCGACGGAACGGGCAATTTCTTCGAGAATCTCCATCGCCCCTTCAACCTTACCGATGCCCCTGTCGACTTGTTCGTTAGTCACCCCGAGGCTTTCTACTGTATCTTCGGTATCCTCTTTGATTTTCTTGATTTTACGTTCGATCTCGTTGGCGTGAGTTTGAGAGTCTCCGGCCAGTGATTTCACTTCGTCAGCGACAACGGCGAAGCCCGATCCAGCATCGCCAGCTCGGGCGGCTTCGATAGAAGCGTTGAGAGCGAGGATGTTCGTTTTGTCTGCGATATTGTTGATGACCTCAACGATTTCGTCGATTTCGTCGACTCGTCTTCGTAGTGAGTCAACGTCTTCGGAGACCTTTGTCGTCGAATCATCGACGCTGGCCATTACTTCGATTGCCTCTGTGGCTGCAGTCGACCCCTTCTCCGAGAGTTGGTGTGCGTTTTCACTGATCTTGGCAACTTCTTCGGCTGTCGAAGCGATTTCTTCGATAGTTGCAGACATATCTGCGACTTCGTTAGAGACCTCACCCATAGCTTCAGATGACGAGCCTGCATGATCGGTGATCTTGCTTGCTTTCTGTTTTACCTCGTTTGCACTCTGTTTGACCTCTCGGACTCCATTTTCGACTTGACGGGCAACATTCTGCTGACGAGTCAGTTGCTGTTGCATGTCATCTCGCGTCTCTTGGCGGTTCTGGTAGTTTTTGATGAACGCGACTAGCGTCTCGAGGAGGTCGTGTTCCTCGTTGAGCCACGGCCCATCGTCTTCGTCAGGTCTGTCTTCTGTGTAGACGACTTCGATAAGGACGCGTGTGCCGCCATCAGTTGCTGTTTCTTTCGCGATAGGGTACGATGTCCGGTGGAAGTTACTCGTTTCTGCGACCGTTGTTCCAACGGTGATATGCGCCTCAGTCACGTCGGGGTACTGGAACCATGCCGGGATTTCGTCGACGTGGGTCGAGATAAGTTGCTTTATCGGTGCGTTTCCGCTGCCAAAGAGTTCGTTTGCTCGGGTGATTGCACCGAGTTCTTTGGTTCTTTCTTGGAGATTCACCTTCGCTTCGGTTGCCTCCATGTTCCAATATTTGTCGGCGAGCTCAAAGTGTTCTGATGGCAGGGCAGAGACGTTCCTCTCTTGTTCTGGGTGGCTCATTATTGATTCTACGGAGCAGACCTAATTATAGTCTTTGGTGATTTCGATTAAAGTGATACTTCGTTAGCACCATTCTAGATCGGCTTCGCTCACTGGCCATTTGATGTCGGTATCTCGAATCCCGAGCAACGCTCCGTTTTCTGTTCTGACCTTGTAGTGATACGGATCGTAGACGGTGACGATCTTGGCCGCTTGATTATGGTAGTCTTGGAATTCCGCAGCGTGGTCGCCGGAGATTTTGACCATATCCCCTGGTCCATACGCGCCGTGTTCGTCGACGTACTTTGGAACCTCATCGTAGAACTGATTGACAGAGACAGGGACATCGTTCGGCCCGATAATTTCGCCGGCTTTGAGAGCGTGGTGAGTTCGCTGCTCTTCGGTGCGCCACGCGTATACTTCGGTCCCCCGTGGTTCGAGTTTAGTTCCGATGGCTTCCTTCCGCGATCCGGCGTGACTGGTGGTGAGCTGTTCTGCGTGGTATTCGGCGGTATCCTCTGCACAGAGCGTCCGAGGCGGGTCTGATTGCTCGTAGGCGGCCACGAATACCCATTGGCCTCCCTCTGGCAGTTGATCGGTAAGTGAGTCTCTGAGCTCGTCTCCCGTCAGGCAGGTGGTTTCGGTCACTGTCCATCCCCGTCTTCATCCCACGGGAACGGCCCTGGTTCATAGTCGGTGCCGCCAGTTCGATCTACCCAGTCGGAGTACAGCTCGGCTTTGTTGCTGTCTCGGATGAACGCCTGAAAGTCCGATACCATTTCTGCACCCCGGATTGCAGCCGTCCACGACTGAGCTATTCGCTTGTAGCGCCAATATGGGCGACCGCCGTCGAAGGGGACAACCCACGTTGCGACAGTGTACGGATAGCCGTCGTCAGCGTACGCTTCGTTCTCGAAGACGCCGACCTTTCTGGACCCGTCAGACCAGTAAAAGACAGGGCCAGTCGCTTCGAAGTCCCCATCGGCTGTTCGTGGATCGGTGTCGACGCCAGGTTTGTCGAAGCCACCGTATAGGCTCTTGGCCGCTTGGACTGCCGACGGTGTACGTAGACCGTCTCTATGCGCTTGTTGGTGTGTAGTTTCTGCCATAGTCGTCACGCATCAACAGCAAAAAATAGCATTAAGCGATTCTGTATTTGGCCGCGTGACGGCCTCTGATCAAAATGTGGTACTGGTATTGGTAGTGAGGTTCGCAGAAATCAGGCTGAACTATCCACGTCTTCAGATTCATCTTCGACATCGATCCAAAACCTCTCGTTAAATTCTGGATTGAACAGCTTCTCGTAGAATTCTGAATTGTAGTCTTCGTCTTCTGCCATCCGCTGGTATTTTTCTAACGTAGTCTCCCCGATCCCGAAATTCGTCGCGAGCCAGCTTTTAAATTCCTCATGGCGACTAGCATCGGTGTACCATCGTGTAGGGCGGAACCACCATTTGTACACGTATGCGGCGATCTTCGGAAACGCGTAAACTACGGACACGATTACAACTGTAGCAACTACTTTGCTTTTTCTGAGCACTTCCAGCATACCTCGCGAGACACTGGTAGATGACTAATACTTTGTTGTTAAAAGGTGCTGCTGCTTTAGAACAATTCAGCGAATGTCGACTGCATTTGTTCTTCAATCCACGTTGATCGGTACACAGATTGCCCCTTCGACAGCTCGTTTCGGCGGCGGTCGACTGCCTCAAGTGCGCCTCTCGCGGTGTCGAGCTTTGATTTGAGACAGTTGAGCGAGAATGACTCGTACTGTTCGTAGTCGAACGCCGACCGCTCGTTGGCGACTCCAAAACGACATTTGACGACGTGTTCGAGGTCGGAGACGGCACGCCTTGGCCGCCGGACCTCCGAATCATGTCGATAACTCGGAAGCGCGTTCACTCGTTTGATCGACTGGATGTAGCCGTCAGTCGCGGGTGGGGACTCGATTTTCTTCGCCTCAGCCAGCACTTGATCCACAGCGACACCTGCTTTTTTCATGGCGTCTTTGATCATAGGTGCAATGAGAATCCGAACGTCTTCATCGGGGATTGGCCGAGCCAATGGGTGTTCTGGATATGCGAGTAGACTCAACTTCCAATCGACTGCTTTCTCCAAGATGGCTTGTAGATAGGTTGCATTTGATACTTTTTCGGGGTGGGGGACTCCAGTTAGTCCACCGCCGTATGACGTGTGGAGTTGGCCGTCTGAATTGGTCTTGGTACTTCGTTTGATGTCGACGGCGGTTTCGATCCCGCTGAGAGACGATGCTGTGACCCCGATGATGCTGTAGTAGGCGTGCGGTTGGCCTGTTTCTTCCATCCGCTCGATCCATTCTTCACTTGCAGCATCGGTGTGTGGGTCGAGGTTGCCAGTCATGCTCCGAAGGTTGACGAAGGAGCCTCCAGTAGCAGAATTTGGAACCGATCGGAGTGGCTGATTCGGTGCTTCATCGTGTTGGTCATCTCCGACACACTCACTGGTTTGGTCGACTGTTGTACTGTCCCGATCGACGAGCGACTGTATTGATGTTTGTTTTGCCATTGGTCTATTCCTGCTCTTCTTTCCGCCTCGAAATAACGCGGTCAGCGGGTTCTCCGTTGATGTCGAGGAGAGTGTTCACCACACCGCGCTCAGAGTCTTTGTACCGCGCCAAATCACCGTAGCCGAAGTACCCGCTCGTCGTTCTGTTTCGAGGATCGATCTTGAAGCCAACGCGCTTTACCTCTGTGATTGGGCCTGTTGTGACATTCCCGGCTCTGTGCTGGATCGTAACGTAGTCAGATTCGTTGAGGACGTGCCGGATCGGGTACTCCGGTGTTTCGACTCGTTCGAGCTGGTCTGGGTCAAGTCTGATCAGCCGCTTTTTGCCGACGCTCAACTCAGTCAGACCCGGTTGACTGTCGCTGTCGTTTTCGTTTCTCTGTGCCATTGTTGCTCTCCTACGCTGTCGTTTCCGGTTCGCCGAGGTCGACGTTCGTCTGCGACTGAGCATCGACCACGGTAACGTTGTCTTCGAGTCCAGTATCCGATTCGATTTTTCTGATCGCCCATCGGACATCTCGGTTGGCCGGCGATACGACAGCGAGAACCTCTGTCCCCTCCTCGCCGTTCAGGTCTTCGAGGACCTCCATTGCGCCCACATTGTTGTACTCGCCTTCATCGACCGCTCGGTCGACATACCCGCTCCATGAACGGCAGTCATGGCAGATGGCTCGATGTGGGAACCACACTGTTACAGTACCCTCCACTGGGTCGTACTCGAAGTCCGTCGCTCCGAAGATTTCGGTCGTTAGCTCGGTATCGTTGCTGTCGCTGTCGTCAGATTTGATTACAAGGTGCATTGTTGGCGGTCTTTGTGGCGTATTCGAGTTCAATCAGTTGTTTTCCGAAACGCGGTCGACGAGGTCGTCTGCTGGCTGGAGTTTGGCTTCTCGCTCTTCATCCGTCAGATCGATTTCGTCGATGGTCTCGGCCTCGAAGATCATGTCTTCGTAGATTGTGTAGTCGCTGAGATACAGTGTCTCAAAGCCCCCTGTCACTGGATTGCCGAGAGCGGCGACGATTGTATCGCTGTGCGTATCGCAGTGGCCTTCGAGTACGGAGAGCCAGCCCTGTTCGTGGTGGTTCACCAGTAGGGCATCACACAGATACGGCGCTGCGAGCTCTGCTTGATAGTACGATGGTGAGTCAACCACTGGTTCAGAGCTCATTGTGGATCACTCCATGCACTTGCTCGGTTGGCGATTGCGTCGACTGAGCCGGCCAGCCCGTCGAGGTCGCCTGTCTCGACTTCGGCCTGAGCGTGATCTGCGATTTCTGCGATAGCATCGAGATCGTCGAGAGCCTTTTGTTCGAGGTTTTGTGCGTCTTCATCCGCCGGTAGCTCACGGACGCCGGTAACCAGCCCAGCATAGTCGTGCCGTTCGACGATTTCGAACCCGTTGGATTCAAGGACGGCTTCCGTACGCTCGTCGGTACTATTGATCACGATACCTTCCTTTCCAAGCACCAGTGCGTACTCTGCGAGCGAGTTGAGCAGGTACGGTTCGAAGGACGATGGCCCTGAGAACACGTAGTCGTTGATCAGAAGGTCCATACCCTCGTCTTCGGTGGCGATGTCGATTTGTATCTCCATGATTGCACCCATCTGCAAAAAGAAATAGCGGGAATGACACCCCACGTTGCCGCTGTATCGAGTTTATCTTCGCCGGTCTGCTCGGTTGCCGAGTCGGTCGACAGCCCACCACGCAGTCAGTTCATCGCTGTTTTTCTTCCGATTTCAGTTGCGGTCATGCCGAGTCGCGATGCAAGCCACCAGATTGCTTCATGCTGTGCTTGGGCCAGTTCGGTGCGCTCTACGCTCCGATGATTCTGATAGCCGATGAGTAAGCCGAGACAGGCTTTTGCGGTGATTTCATCTATCCGCTCCTGGTATCGTCGATTGAGTGAGTCACTGGCTCGAAATGCCATGTGAGTGAGATCGTCGACGGATTCGCCCTGGATGGGTGATTGCATTTCTACACGCATTTCATGGAGGTCTTTAGCGAATTCACTGGCACTGACCAAACTTCTGAGCTGTGTATCAGTGAGGACCAATTCCCAGATTCGTTCTGAGAGCCGATCCGAATCGAATTGATCAGCGGCTTTTCCGGCGAGTGATTCGATAATCTGTGCAGCATTTGGGTGGCCGTACGATGTACTTTTTCGGGTGGTCATGGTTCGTCAGAGGAGTCCGTTTTCGTGGCCCGATTCTGGGCGGTCGTCTCGCGAGCCAGTCCACACACCAACGCGGAATACCGTGCCCACAGATGGTACGTAGTCGACAGCTCGACTTGTGGCTTCTTCAGGGCTTTCAGCAGTCGCATAGAATTTCGATCCGGTGTTAGGTTCGGGCATTCCAAATTCGACTTCGGCTGTGTATTGCGTCATTCTATTCGCACTTCCATCTATCTTCCGGCGAAAAATGGCAGTTGAGAACGTTTGAGCACGGACCTGACGGTAGATAGCACTTAAAAAGATACCTTTATTTATTCTGTATGAAATATAAGAGTGATGAGCGAGCTACCACTGCGTAGTACGTACGACAAAAGCCTACTTGAGAAATTGAAGATCGGGCTTATCAATTCGGCGTACGACAATGTCAGCAAACACCATTACTGGCCTGATGAACAAGTAGAAGTAGAGGCCAAACCAGATCCAGAAACCTACCGCGAGGTGATGGCCGACTACATTTTGAGAGGTGACTTGAGATATCAACCCGAGGACGAATCAGCTTATGAGACACCTACAAGTTGGATTGAGGAACAATTTAAACCATCTACTTTTCCAGGTATGAAATCGGGAGGGCCGGGTTTTCGATTTACTGTATTCGTATATTCTCTGCTGACAGTTCCTTTTGTCTATTTCGTTGCAGTTGCCTTTGCAGAGCGTCTTTTCGAGTTGACTACCCCAATTGAAACTACCTTGGGTCTGGCGTCGACGCCCACGATAGAAGATCTGTTTGGCATGTCTATCGGAATGTTGCTTTTCGCGACCCTTCTGATAGTATCTTTCTTCCGATTCGTCAGTTGGTTTGTTAAACGGGCCCACATGGTCATATTATACTTTGCCAGATTCTATGCAGAGGTTCCAGCAAGAATCTTTGTTTTCATGATCAAGTTGGCTTACAATCAGGTCGTCAGACTTCGTATTCGTCTTGCGTCCTACGAGTACAAGCGTCAGTGGGACGCATTCAATGATTCCGTGGATATGCACGCACAACCTGAATAACAAACTCTGTCGGTGGTCTGAACCCAATCAGATTGCCACCCGTTTTCAGCAGACGTACGATGTCCCTGGACCGTAGGTATCAATCGCTGGTGGTCCTTGGCAGTGCCGCCGGTATAGTTTGAGTATCGAGACGTCAACCCAGTCACGTCCGTCGACCGTGAGGCTACAGCGCATCTCAGACAGGTCGCTCGGATTCTGATACAGAGCGACCCAAGTGTCTGTGGCTTTATCGTATGCTGTCAACCCGTACCAACCGCGAGGCCCTTGATAATCGGGGTGGCTCTCGGACATGCCGGAAAGAATTTCGAGATGAGCTCTTGTGGGCGCATCTGAGGGGAAGCCGAGTGTAGCATCGTCGAAACAAATGTACAGTAGGTCACCGATACGGATGTTTCGGAAGTCGATTACCCCCTGCGGGACGGCTGGTGCGGCCGCCGAGACGTCGACGACCGCGGGCAACGAGCCGATACCCGATGGTGAGGCTGTAAACGATTGGGACGTTGGAGGTATCGAAGCAGTCCCACCGTCAGTCAGTAGTCTCTGCAGCTCGCCGTTGTCTTGAGCAGCTGCGATCTCTGCTCTGCTGTAGAGCGTCCCCCGATCATCGAGTGCGCGGGCAAGGTCACTTTCTTCGTCGAGGTCGCCAAAGACGACAAGCAAACTCGAAAAGAACGCTTGATTGTTTTGGCCCTGGAAGGTGAGTCGGGTGTCGATGAACGATATGTAACTGGCCTCTCTCGCGTAGTTCTGGAAAGCACCCGATGAGGATGAGTAAGACGGGAGAAGGCACAGGATGATCTCAGGGGAATCGGGATCTGGATTCGATATTTCAGTAACGATCTTCCTGAGCCAGTTTTTGAGGTCAGAGTACGGTGGATTGACGTAAACCGTATCGTGGCCCGCCCAGGACTGTTGTAAGCCGTTCACTTCTTTTGTGAATCGTGTCGACGCGATCGGAGCATGTTCGGGTTCGGCCCCAGAACACGGGTCGAGGTCGAAAAGACCACCGAGAGCACTATGCAAGAAGGCGATAAGCCACGTTGGAGTAGCCCGTTCGTCGCTTTCATTTTCGATCTGCTCTTCGATCTCTCCCTCCGTCCAGATACTGCCATCTGAATCTTGATCAGAGCTGAAGGCTGCTTGTACTGTATTCTCAGACATCTCACTCATCGAGACAGAGAAATTGAGGCGAAACATATTTTGTACGTACAAAGAGCATGGCATTTACTGTCCAATTTATATTAGCCCGTGTACATCATCGGTATATGGACGGAGAGAATCATACTCGACTGCCGCGAGAAGACAGTCAACCGATTAGTGGAAGGGTGTTTGTGGGTATAATTGGCTTTTCGCTTATCGGAACCGGGATTTTCGTTCTGTTGTTACCACTTATACCAGGAGTGTATGTCCAACCTGCTACAGGACCACAAAGAGCCGCATCATTCCTCTGGGTGTACGGGTTGGCGTGTTTCGTAGTGGCAATTCTAAATTTTGAACCCGTCGTGAAAAATAATACAATTGAATATTTGGCCAAATTGTCTGCGAAGTATTTAGACCGATGAGTGACACACCCCCACACGAATTGTAGAATTTCTCTATTCAAATAGCGGATCGATTCTCAGACACTGTCACCCCAGAGAGCACAGCGAGACTGTTTTTAAAAATACGGCCCGAAAAGAGAATTAGCAACTTGCCCAACCGAAGAAGAGCCACTTGCCCTCGTCCATCTTCACCGCTCCTGCAGGGCCCCACTTGTCGTCGACACGGGAGTCACGTTCGTCGATAAGTCGGTAAGCGAAGTCGTATTCATCTTCCCCGTCGTCCATTTCTGATCGTGGAATGAGTTTGAAGCTCCCTTTTTCGGCGATTGTGCCGGTGTAACCACCGTGACCGTTCATAAACTGTGCTTCCTTGACTGCGCTCGAAAACGCTTCTTCTATTGTTCCGCCCGATTGCCTGGTAGTGAATGGTTGAGCCCCCATCAGTTTTCACCTCCGAAGGCTGAATCAGAGTCATTGTCTGTTTCAGTCAACTCCAGAGGCGTGTTGATGATCACTGTATGGCCCATGACCGCAGACATTTCTTCGGCCAGTCGGTCGACAGCAACGAGTGGATCGTCTGTCTCGATTGGGTCCTCGAACTCGATTTCTTCTTCGAAATAGATGATCTTCGGCAGGCTAAGAGTACCTTCGTCTGTGACGTAGTCGACTTTACCTTCCGTCTCTAAGACATCAGGCGAATCGAGGTACTCCAGATGTGTTTCTGGTTGGTTATCATAGGGCGTAGTGCCTTGGCCGAACCAGTCCATCGTTCCGAGACAGACAGACTCTCGAGATACAGAGAGCCGATCAGCAAACATCCCACATGGGAGCTCGTACCCGTGCTGTTCGATGGGTGCATTCAGCAGCGCGTGTGCGATGTCGAGGATTTCGTCGACAGTAATTTCGTCAGTTTCGTGTTTTGGTTGGGGTTGGGCGCTCATGGTAGCTGTGTAATATCTTCGATGGTCGTGTACGATGCGTCCTTGGGAATCAGATACGAGTCGTATCCTGCCCAGTGCCAGCCGGAGTGAATCGCCGAATAGGGCAAGACTTCGATAGTCGCTTCTGATTCGACACTCCCGCTTTTGATGCGTACTTTTGTTGGTTCGTCAAAAACCAGGATACCTTCTGGATCGTGGATGAAGTTGTCGCTCATGGATGTTTCTCGGTCGTAGGAGTCGCCACATCAGTAGTCCCATCAGGGTCTTGGCCGGTTGGCTCTCCTGCTGGAATAGCGGCTGCTTCCTCGGGTTCGATATCGTGAACCACTACGCCACAGTCTCGGCACTCGATAGCGAAGTTCGCAATGCCGCTATTGCCGTGATAGGCTGCAACTGTGAGTGAGTGATCTACGTGCTGTTCGATACTGTTGAAAATGGGTGTATTGTAGAGTGTCATGGTGTTCTGTGTGAGCTACTTACCGGGCGTGTTTGTTAGGACGCGACCGGTGTGACGATCTGGTCGACTTGTGGAAAATCATAGCCAATCTGGGCTGGATCCTCGCATGACCAGACGAGCGGGACTGTTTCCACTTGGTTCACCGCTCCGAATTGCCTACTTCGTTGATCACGAGCAATCCGCTCTCTGGGTCGGTTGTCGTCTCAATGAACTCGGAGGTGTTGAGCGTCTCAGCGACGAGATCTCGAAAACTGTCTTCAGCGAGGTCATCGAAGACAACGTGGCCCTGCGAGCGTAGCACCACCGGCTCTTCATCTGAGTTTGATCCTGATGTGCCTTCGGCAGAGTCACTGAGAACGGTTGTATTCATGATCTCCATGATGGACTTCGCGACTTGGGCGAGAGCGTAATCGGATCTGTATTCTGCATCTTTCAGCATCTCTGTCGACTGATGTTCTGGGTAGCCGACGTCTTCGTTGTAGAGGAACTTTTCACAGGCGACCGTCGATGATCGGGTTACGTCGTAAATAACCTCATAGCCGACGCTCTCGCCATCTTCGTCGTCTTTCCACGTTTCCCAACGCCGGCAGAATATGTTTCCTCCTGTGTGGCCGACTGAGCCTCCTTCCCACCCTTCTGGGACGTCAACCGGCGATTCATCATACGGTTCTTGGTAACCGAGCGTTTTCAGAAATTCGCGTGTTTCCATAGTAGTAATTCTCTAAGCTGTGTGTAGTCGTTCGCAGTTCGTATGTCTGCAATCATCTCGCTGAAAAGAAATAGCGTTTTCGAGCGGCATTGAAAGCAATATTAGAGGATCTCAGGCTCGTTTGTTCTGTGTCGAACTCTCGACGAGCGTGGGCTGTTCAGTGGCTTGGAAGAGGCTGTCTCGCCGCTGAGTGTAGGCTTCTTTGGCATCTG
>LKND01000120.1 GCA_001564275.1 Natrialbaceae archaeon Tc-Br11_E2g14
ACCTCGAAGCTGACCCGTTGACTGGCGTACTCGTAGCGGTAGGTGCCGGGACCGAGTGCGCGGTGATCGGTCGCGTCGTGGTCGACCTCGATCGTCCGGGTCCGTTCCTCGCCCGGTTCGAGACTCGCTTCTGGCTCCTCCCACTCCCAGGGAGCGATGCGTTCCCAATCACCGTCGGTCGATTTCTCGAGTTCCCAGCGGTACGGATTGAACAGGAGCGTGTCGTCGCCCTCGTTGGTGAGCGTCGCGACGGTTTCGTCCTGGGGGGCCTCGAGAGTCTCGTCCTCGATTTCGAACACCGGGTCCGGGCTTCCCTCGTCGTCGTCGGTCTCCGGAGCGTCCTCGTTCCCTTGGCCATCGTCCTCGTCGTCTTCCGAGTCGTCGCCGTCATCGTCGTTGGGCCCAGCCGGGTCGTCGTCGGCCACGTCATCGAGACAGCCCGCGACGCCCACGAGCAGTCCGCTCGCGGCGGCCAGTGCCGTGCGTCGGTGCATATCGGCGACTCATGTCGGACTGGAATAAGCTTTCAGGAAGGCAAAACCGCCGTTTGAGCTTGGGCTGTTCTCGCCACCCAGAACCCCTGATCACTCGTGACCGGATACGCGTACCGGTTCGTACGGCTCTTCGAGGTACTCGAGATCCGAATCAGAGAGCGAGATTTCGAGGGCCTCGACGGCCTGCTCGAGGTGCTCGACGCTGGTGGTCCCGACGATCGGTGCGTCGACGGCCTCCTGGTGGAGGAGCCAGGCGAGGGCGATCTGTGCCATCGTGACGCCCCTCTCGGTGGCGAGTTCCTCGACACGGGCGTTGATCTCCCTGCCGCCACCCTCCCGGTAGGGGTGGGCGTAGAGGTGTTCCTCGGTCTCCCCGCGCTCGGTGGCGTCGACGTCCCCGTCGGGTCGCGTGAGGTAGCCGCGGGCCAGCGGTGACCACGGGATAACACCGACGCCAGCCCCCTGACAAAACGGAAGCATCTCGCGTTCCTCCTCGCGATAAACGAGGTTGTAGTGGTTTTGCATCGACACGAATCGCTCGAGGCCCAGCCGATCGCTGGTGTGCAATGCGGTCGCGAGCTGGTGGGCCCACATCGAGGAGGCCCCGACGTATCGCACCTGCCCGCGGCGGACGGCGTCGTCCAGCGCGCGCATCGTCTCCTCGATGGGTGTCGTCTCGTCCCAGCGATGGGTCTGGTAGAGGTCGACGGTCTCCATGTTCAGTCGCTCGAGACTCGCCGCGAGTTCCTGTTCGATCGCCTTCCGCGAGAGACCGCCCGAGTTGGGATCGTCCTCGCGCATCTGGAAGAACCCCTTCGTGGCCACGACCGAAGACTCGCGGTGGCCCTCGAGTGCCGAGCCGAGGATCCGTTCGGACTCCCCTTTGGAGTACATATTCGCCGTGTCGAAGAAGTTGATACCGAGGTCGATCGCCCGATCGATGATCTCGTGGCTCGCTTCCTCCTCCAGGACCCAGGGTCGCCAGTCGCTCGAACCGAAGCTCATGCAGCCCAGACAGAGTCGGCTCACCTCGAGGCCGGTGTCACCGAGTGTGGTGTACTCCATGGACCGACGTGTGTGGGCCGGTGACATAAGCTTACGAGTCCCGGCACGATGGGGCGTTCATAGACGGGTCCGCACTTCGTCTCGTTGCAGTCGTGTCTCGACGACCGTTCCCTGTGGGTGACCCGCAATCGGTCTCGCCCGACACGGCAATTATTATATGACCCCTGTGTGACCCTACGGTTATGGACGACATTTTTGTCGCGCGACTCATGACGTCAGACCTCGTGACCGTGACCCCGGGCACGCTGGTCGAGGACGCCGGCCAGACGATGCTCGAGCACGGAATCAGTTCGCTGGTCGTGGTCGACGAGGACGGTCACCTCGAGGGGATTCTGACGACGACTGACTTCGTGACGATCGTGGCCGAGAGCTTCCCGAAGGCCGAGACGACGGTTTCGCGGTACATGACGACGGACGTGATCACCGTGTCGCCACAGGAATCGATCACGACCGTCGCCGAGACGATGATGGAGCAGGAAGTCCACCATCTCCCGGTGGTCGACGAGGCGGATACCGTCGTCGGAATCGTCACGACGACCGACCTGGCGGGGTACCTCACCACGCTCTCGGCGTCGGTTGCCTGATCGTCGACCGACGCGCGTCAGTGGCTTCCATCGGAGCGATCTCCTCCAGCCTCTTCACAGCCACTCCCGTCGGGACCGCAGTGTCGATGGGCAATCCAGGTTCCCCCGAGGATGGAGCACGGTTTCGCGGTGATCTGTAACGGGCTCCCGGTGCCGGGCCACCGTTCGTCACTGGATCGAGATGGGCTCGAGTGTCTCGGTTCGTGACCGCCTGAGGGCCTCGCACACGGGGGATCCCTTCCACGAACGCTCTTATCTTTGGCGCTGGTATGGGGGCTATGACCTCGCGAGCATTGACCGAGCGCCTGCAGGAGACGCTCTCGATCTTCTCGGCCGGTGGCGAGCCCAGAACGACAGCGGAGGTCGCCGAAGCGCTCGAGTTGTGCCCGGACTCCGCCGAAACCCGACTCGAGACACTCGCCGAACACGATCACCTGCACACGAAGGTCGTGGGAGCCAACGACCGTGTCTGGTGGCAGCCATCGCGGCCTGTACTGGAACGAGAACCAGCGTGGGGTACGATCGCCGAATCGCTCGTCGACGACGTGCTGGAAGATATCGAACTGGGAATCTTCGTGTTGAACAAGGACTTCGAAATCGCGTGGATCAACGGGGCGACCGAGCGGTACTTCGGCCTCGATCGTGCGACGGTTCTGGGCCAGGACAAACGCGAGGTGCTCGAGCACAGTGTTCGGGACGTGGTCGTCGACGACGAGGCGTTCGTCGAGACCGTCCTCGAGACGTACGCGGACAACACCTACGTCGAGGAGTTCGAGTGTCGGGTTAGCCGTGATGATGGCGGCCAGGAACGGTGGCTCGAACACCACAGCGAGCCGATCGAGAGTGGCCACTTCGCTGGCGGTCGTGTCGAACTGTACGATGACATCACGGAGCGCAAGGCGGCGACACACACCCGCAAACAGTTCGAGTCACTCGTCAACGCCGTCGAGGAGTACGCCATTTTCACCCTCGATCCCGACGGCTACGTCCAGACGTGGAACCGCGGTGCCGAGCAGCTCAAGGGCTACGACGCCGACGAGATTGTCGGCCAGCACGTTTCGACGTTCTATACCGAAGCCGATCGCCAGGCTGGCGTTCCGGATCAGAACCTCGCGGCGGCTGTAAAAAAGGGATCGACCGAAGACGAGGGGTGGCGTGTCCGGGCGGACGGCTCCGAGTTCTGGGCTCGCGTGACGATCACGGCAATCCACGACGAGGGCGAACTCGTGGGCTACGCGAAGGTCACTTGCGACATGACTGATCGGCGTGAGTACGAGACACAACTCGAGAACAACCGTGAGCGCCTGGCGGCCCAACGCGAGGGACTCCAGCGGGAACTCGAGGAGGTGTTCGAGCGGATCGACGACGCGTTCTACGCGCTCGACGAGGAGTGGCGATTCACCTACGCAAACGACCGCGCCGAGGAGCTGATCGACGTCGAGGGCGATGGCCTCGTCGGCAAGCACATCTGGGAGACGTTCGAGTGGGCCGCGGAGTCGTCGCTCCGTACCGAGTTCGAGCGATCGATGGCCTGCCAGGAATCGACCTCGTTCGAACTCCACCACCCCGAGCCCCTCGACGCCTGGTACGAAATCACCACCTACCCATCCGAATCCGGCCTGTCGGTGTACTTTCGGGAGATCACCGAGCGAAAAGCCCGCGAACAACAACTCGCGCGCAACGAGCGCCAACAACAGATCGTCGCTGACATCGGACAGTTCGCCCTCGAGACCGACGATCTCGACGAGCTGATGGCCGAGGTGTCACGTCAGGTCGCCGAAACCCTCGATAGCGAGTACTGCAAGGTGCTCGAACTCGACGACGCTGGCGAGGTACTTCGCCTCCAGCAGGGGGTCGGCTGGGAGGACGGGGCCGTCGGCTCCACGACCGTCCCAGCTCACGACGAGGACTCCCAGGCGGGGCAGACACTTTCGTCGGATGCCCCGGTCGTCGTCGAGGACCTCGACGCCGAGACCCGCTTTTCGGGGCCACCCCTCCTCACCGATCACGGCGTGAAAAGTGGGATCAGCACGACTATCGGCGGTCCCGATGATCCGTGGGGAATCCTCGGCGTCCACGATGTCGACTCTCGCCAGTACACGGCGGAGGCCGTCAACTTCGTCCAGGCGGTCGCGAACGTCCTGGCAAGTGCCATCGAACGGGTCGATAGGGAGGCGCAACTCGAGGCCCTCAATAGCCTCTATACGGTCGTGTACGACGTATCCGATGCCATCATCGAGCAGTCGACGCGGTCAGCAATCGAGGAGACCGTCTGTGAGCGCCTGGCCGACGCCGAGGCGTACCAGTTCGTGTGGATCGGTGACGTCGAGACCGATAGCCAGCGCGTGACCGTTCGTGCCGAGGCCGGGACGGGCGACTATCTCGACGGGATCGAGATTTCGATCGATCCCGAGGAGCCCCACAGCCAGGGGCCCACCGGGCGGGCCTACCTGACTGGGGAGGTACAGATGGTCACGGACACGTTCGAGGATCCCGCATACGGACCCTGGAAAGCGGCCGCACGGGAGTACGGTTTCCGGTCCTCGGCGGCGATACCGATCGTCCACGAGGGGGCGGTTTTCGGGGTTCTGAACGTCTACGCTGGGCGACCGAACGCCTTCGACGAGCGTCGCCAGGACGCCCTTGCCCAGCTGGGCGAGCTCGTCGGCCATGCCATCACGGCCGCCGAACGCAAGCGGGCGCTGATGAGCGACGAGGTCGTCGAGGTCGAGTTCCGCATTCGTGACGTGCTCCAGGAGTACGACGTGTCGGTTCCCGACGGGACGATCACGTTCGATCGCGTCGTGCCCCTCGGTGATGGGGAGTACTTCGTCTACGGGACGACGACGGCCGACGCCGACGACACCCTCGAGCAGCTGGTCGAGGCGGGCGACCGCTGGGACACGGTCGAATTCACGACTGCCACAGACAATGGACGACGGTTCGAGGCCCGGACGGTCGGTTCTCCACTGGTCGAGGCCGTCGTCACTCAGGGCGGAAGCGTCGACACCGTCTGCCTCGAACACGGTGATCTCAACGTGCGGATCCATCTCCCCGAAGGGACGGACGTGCGGCGAGTCCTCGAGAGTGTCGCAGATCAGTACGACCGTGTCGAACCGCTGACCAGGCGACAGATCCAGCGACCACGTGGCCTCCCGGAACAGACAACAGCGTCCCTCCTCGAGGGACTAACCGACCGACAGCAAACGGTGCTCGAGGCAGCCTACTACAGCGGGTACTACGAGTGGCCTCGTGCCGTCTCCGGCGAGGACCTCGCCGACAGGCTCGAGATCGCTCCGGCAACGTTCAGCCAGCACCTCCGAGCGGCCCAGGAACGCATCCTCGAACGGATCTTCGAGGCGACACCGACGACTGGGTGAGTCGCTGGTGAGCGTTGGCCACGGAGGTCACTGCTCGAACCCGAGTGAGACAACACGGAGAGGCCGGGAATGTGGCTATCGGGACCGATGTTCAGCCCCCGTTCTCGGACCTTGATTCTCGACCCGCGGAGTGTGTCGATCCCGTCCAACAGTGGCTGTGAATCCAGGGATTCAAGGCAGGTGGAGGGATGAGACTCACGGTCTCAGCGAGGCTCCTCGCCCATTTACAGAGATTCGAGGAGAAAGCCCACGACTTTAGTCGTGCGGATGAATCCGACGAAGCCGACACAATCACTCCTCGATAGCACGGCGTACGGTTGGTGGAATCAAAACATCTAATAGTGAATGGAACCTATCTAAGACTATGCCACGCGGGTATAGTCGAGAACGAACGTCTGTTCACAACCTCCACTACCATTTCATATGGTGTCCGAAGTCAAGCAAAGCGTAGCTTTGCGTACCTCGCGGGATCTTCGATCCCGCTCAGTACCGCAAGCCGGTGCTGACGGACGAGGTTGCCGACCGCCTCGAACACCTCATCGAGGAGAAAACCGACGAACTTGACCTCGACATCCTCCGACTGGCAATCCAACCCGACCACGTACACCTGTTCATCACGGGCAACCCGAAACTCTCCCCGAACAAAATTATCCAACAGGTCAAGGGCTACACCTCGCGCCACCTCCGAGACGAGTTCGACTTCGGCCTCCCCTCCTTGTGGACTCGTTCGTACTTCCTCTCCTCGGCGGGCGAGGTGTCGAGTCAGACCATCGAGGAATACATCGAAGCACAGACCGGACGATAACGATGCACCGCGAGGTCACCACCACGGTACGGATCAAACTCCACTCGCTCACCGAGCGGAAAGCCCGACTCATCGAACGCGAATACACCGCGTTCCAAGACGCCGTTTTCGGTGACGACAAAGCGAACCTCTACTCCGCCACCAAG
Source organism: Natrialbaceae archaeon Tc-Br11_E2g14 (assembly GCA_001564275.1). Taxonomy (GTDB): domain Archaea; phylum Halobacteriota; class Halobacteria; order Halobacteriales; family Natrialbaceae; genus Natronosalvus. Next base: position 6,475 of record LKND01000120.1, read on the forward strand.
CAACAGGCGGGCAAAGTCCGCTCGAACAAGAACCCGCGAGAGGACACCGAACAGCCCGTCGTCCTCCGCAACGACTGCATCACCATCGAACACGACGAGGACACGGTTCTGTCGTCGTGGTGGTTCAAACTCCCCGTCTACAACCCCGAGAAGGAACGCGGGGATAGCATCTGGGTTCCGGTCCGCGTCCCCGAGAAGGACACCCACCTACTCACCGACGAGTATATCCGTGACTCGGAACTCGTCCACCGCGACGGCGAGTGGTATGTCCATCTCGTCTGCAAGCGGTCTGTGGCCGTCCCAGACGAATACGATGACGTCCTCGCCGTTGATATGGGTGCGAAGTGGATCGCCGTCAGCACGTTCCTCTCCGACAGAGACACCGAGTTTCACGGAGCGGAAGTCCGTCGTGTCCGCGAACACTACAAGCAGCTTCGCAAATCGATTGGGAAGGCGAAGGTGCGCTCGGGAGCGCAGGTCATCGAACGCCTCGGCGACAAGGAATCGCGGACGGTCGAACACGAACTGCACCAAGTGGCGAACGAACTCGTCGCTCGCGCTCGGGAGCGCAACGCCGTCATCGTGTTCGGTGATATGACTGGGTTGCGCTTCGACAACGACGAAGGGCGGTACGTGAACGACAAGACCCACAAGATGCCATACG
>LKND01000045.1 GCA_001564275.1 Natrialbaceae archaeon Tc-Br11_E2g14
ATGTCAACCGGAACGCTGAGCGACCGACACGAGCACATCCGCTCGATCGGCGTGACAGCCGTGGCCTGCCTCGCCGGAGTCGGCGCGGCATTCGCCTCCGACGCGCTGACCGCCGGCGAGTCAGCGGACGCCGCGGCGACAGACCCGCTCACTTACCTGCTGGTCTTCGGGCTGATCGGCATCCAACTGCTCGTGTTGCCCGCCATCGGCATCTACGACGACGAGGAGTTCGGCATCAAACACTACCTCTTCATCACGCTGATGACCTTCTCCTTCTGGTTCATCACGTGGGGCGTCATGCTGACCACCGAGGTCACCTTCTAACATGGCCAAAGACAGCATCGCCGTCGTGGACCTCGATCGCTGCCAACCCGATCGCTGTAACTACGAGTGCAAGAACTACTGCCCACCCAACCGCACCGGCAAGGAGTGCATCACCCTCCGCGGGGAAGAGGCCGACGAGGGCCAACCCGAGCAGGTGCGCATCTCCGAGGAGATCTGTCTGGGCGAAACCTGTGGCATCTGCGTCGAGAAATGCCCCTTCGACGCCATCGAGATCATCAACCTCCCCCAGGAGCTCCAGGACGAGCCCGCCCACCGCTACGGCGAGAACGCCTTCTCGCTGTACGGGCTGCCCGCCCCCCAGGAGGGGTCGGTCACCGGCATTTTGGGCCCCAACGGCATCGGGAAAACGACCGCCGTGCGCATCCTGGCTGGCGAACTCGAGCCCAACCTCGGGCGCTTTGCGGACCCGCCGGGCTGGGACGACGTGCTCGAGGCCTATCGCGGCACCGAGATGCAGGACTACATCGCCTCGGTCCGCGACGGCGACCTCACCGTCGCCCGCAAACCGCAGTACGTCGACCAGATCCCCAAACGCTTCGACGGCAACACCCGCGAGTTACTCGAGCGCACCGACGAGCGTGACGCCCTCGAGTATCTGGTCGAGCGTCTCTCGATCGGCCCGGTAATGGATCAGGCGATCGACGACCTCTCCGGCGGGGAACTCCAGCGGGTGGCCATCGCGGCCACCCTCGCCCGCGATACGGACTTTTACTTCCTCGACGAGATCACGCCCTACCTCGACATCGGCCAGCGGGTGACCACCGCGCGACTCATCCGGGAACTCGCCGAGGAGGAGAACAAGTCGATGCTCGTGGTCGAACACGACCTCGCAGTGCTCGACTTGCTCGCGGACACGATTCACGTGGCCTACGGTGAGCCCGGGGCCTACGGTGTCATCACTGCCCCGAAATCGGTCCGCAACGGGATCAACGAGTACCTCGCGGGCTATCTCGACAACGAGAACATGCGGATTCGTCCGAACCCGATTCAGTTCGAAGAACACGCCCCCCGCACCGTCTCGCGGGCGGACCCCTTGGTCGAGTACCCCGACCTCACCAAGTCCTACGGCGAGGGGGAGTTCACCCTCGAGGTCGAGGGTGGCGTCATCCGGGAGAACGAGGTCCTGGGCATCGTCGGCCCAAACGGGATCGGGAAGTCGACGTTCGCGAAACTGCTCACCGGCGCACTCGAGCCCGAGGGCGGTGCCGCGAAGGCCGATCTGGACCTCGAGATCTCGTACAAGCCCCAGTACGTCACCATCGACCAGCACATGCGCGTCGACGCCTTCCTCTCCTCGATCACCGACCAGTTCGACTCCTCGTACTGGAACACCGAAATCGCCCAGCCCCTCCAACTCGAGCGGATCATGGAACAGACCCTCTCGGATCTCTCGGGTGGGGAGCGCCAGCGGGTGGCTATCGCGGCCTGTCTGTCGGATACGGCGGATCTGTACTTGCTCGACGAGCCTTCCGCACACCTGGACGTCGAACAGCGGGTCCAGGCCACGCGAGCGATTCGGCGCTACGCCGAACAGCAAGACGCCACGGTACTCGTGATCGACCACGACATCTACATGATCGACCTGCTCGCCGACCGGCTGATGGTCTTCGACGGCGAGCCGGCCGTTTACGGTCGGGCGGGAACGCCCCAGTCGATGCGCGGGGGCATGAACGAGTTCCTGGCGAACCTCGAGGTCACCTTCCGCCGTGACGAACGCACGTCACGCCCGCGGATCAACAAACCCGACTCCCAACTCGACCGCGAACAGAAGCGGGAAGGCGAGTACTACTACGCGCCCTGACGCGCCCGTCATCTTTTGTTTCCAGTCTTCCTCGAGCGGGACGGCCACCGTTCGATTGCTCGTCGCCCACTGGTGGCGGGAGCAGCCGCTCACTCACGCTAGATGCTCACGACCGCTGGGTAGCGTTTGCGGGTTCGAAAATCCGTAGAATTTGACTATTCTGGCGTTTCGGAGCCCGAACGGAGGCCCTTGATGTTCGCTTCGCCCTTGTGTTTGAGTTCCCCGAGGCGCGCCTCGGCGTCCGGACGACGCTCGCCGACAGTCGCACCGACGAGTGCGCCCAGGGCAGCCCCGGAACTGGCGAGATTTTTGTTGAGCAGCCCACCGAGGAAGGCGCCGATGGCGGCGCCGAGGGCAGCGTACCGTGCACGGCTCAGCATGCGGTTGATCGTGTCTTTGACCATACCCTTCATTGGTCGGTCAGGGAAATAAACGTGTCCCCGGCGGCGGGACAGAAACTCGATGGCCGGAGACGGCACTGCTGGCCACGACGAGCGTGCAGCGTCGAATTGGTGGACACGGAACACCTCCGACACTACCCGACTGGTGCGGCGACGAGCTGTTCGATGGCCTCACGAAGCAGCGATTCGAACGTGACCGAGCCGAGACCGATGGCCAGCGAGAGGACGGCGGCGAGGACGACAGCGAGCACCATCGCCCGGGTAACGGTCTGGGGGCCGTGGTCGGTCCCATCGAACGTGCCGAAGTAGACCCGGTCGAGGAACGGAATCATGTACCCGAGCGTCAACAGCGTCGAGATGACGACGAAGGCGGCGACGATCCACAGCCCCTGCTCGAGGGCGCCGACGGCGATGTACCACTTCCCGACGAAGCCCACCGTCGGTGGCAGGCCGATCATGGCGACGGCGAGGCCGGCGAAGGCCCCGGCCACGAGGGGGGCGCGGTCGGCGAGGCCGCCGAACTCGTCGATGGTGCGGGCGTCGAATCGGATCGCGATGATGCCCGCGACGAGGCAGAACGCGCCTTTGACGATGCCGTGGCCGAACAACTGGATGACCGAGCCGAAGACGGCGGTTTCCGTGGCAACGAGGAGCCCCGCGACGACGAGGCCAAACTGCGAAATCGTGGAGTACGCGAGCATGCCCTTGATATCGCGCTGGGCGTACGCGAGGAGGTTGCCGATCAGCAGGCTCACGAGTGCGCCATAGATGATGCCGCTCGTGATCCCCGGGTTCACCGCGAGGAAGTCGATGGTGAAGACGTCGAAGAGCACCCTGAGGAAGGCGTAGACGGCAGCCGCCGGGAGGACCCCGGAGATGAGCGCACTCACGGGGTCCGTCGCCCGCGCGTGGGTTTCGACCAGCCAGCCGTGGAGCGGAATCAGTGCCACGAGAAGGGCGAGCCCGACGCTCATCAACACGAACGACGTGACGACCAGTGAGTCGGTGTGGCCCACTGTCGCCAGCCTGACCCCCAGGCGGTCGGCATTGGTCGACCCCGCGAGCCAGGCCGCGGTCACGACGCCAGCGAGGTAGAGCAGCGCCCCGAGCGTGGCGGTTCGCCGATATCCACGTGCGGCCGACGCCACGCCTGCCTTCTCGGTGCACTCGACGAGGCGGCCGGTCGCCCAGATCAACAGGAGAAGAAACAGAAAAGTCCCTACGAGGTCTCCCGACAGGACCACGCCGAAGACGGCCGTCGTAAAGAGCAGATACGCCACATAAAAGCGCTCGCTGTGGGGACCAGCCGTCCGTGTGTACGCGAGAATGCCGAGGGTGAGCACGATATCCAACAACCCGATGGTGACCGAGAGGGTATCCGAGCGGAAGGCGAGCCCAGGAGCCACCCGGTAGGTCGCCGGTCCATCGAGGATCATTATCGTCGCCAGGGCCCCGGTCAATACTGCGGTCAGGGACAAGGCCCCCGTCGCGAGAAGCCACGGCCGTTCGCGGTCCTCGAGCGTGATCGCGAGGGCCCCGACCACCGGCAGGATGATGACAGCCAGCATCGACCCGACGGCGAGACTCATCGGCCGCTCACCCCCACGAGTAACGCGACGGCGAGACAGAGTACCACCGCGAGATACCGATAGCGACGGTTCGGGCCGATACCGATCGTGCCCGCGACTTCCCTCGAGCGCTCGCGGTAGCGCGTCGCTGTCGATTCGGGGAGCACTCGGGCGATGGTCTCGACGGGGTCGAGCAGGACGGCGAAGAGCCGACGCCGAACGGATCGATCGGTGGAGGCCACGGTAGCGAAGACGGCCGCCACGCCGTCAACCAGCCGTCGGGTCCCGTCAAAGACGAGCGGATCACGGACGGTGTCGACGTCGACGCCGCCGTCGAAGCGCTCGAGCAGCGGGTGGCCGAGGACGAACGCGGTCGCGCCGACGGCGAACAGGGCGACCTTCTCGAAGAGATGCCGTTGGGAGTAGGGGTCGGTCGACCACTCGCCGCTTGCCGGGAGGAGATCGAACAGTGGCGCGTACCAGAGGCCAATGACGAGACAGGCGATGGCGACGGGGGCCATCGTCGCGGCCTGTGGAGGACTCGCGTCCGACAGCGACCGGGAGTCACCGCGACGGCTGGCGTAGTAACCGAACTTACAGAACGAGACGATGGTGCCGACGGCACCGAGGAGCAACAGCCAGCGAAGTGGGGTGTGGCCCCCCTCGAGGGCGGCGTCGAGGACCATCCCCTTGCTGACGAAGCCGTTGGTGCCGGGGACGGCCGTGATCGAGGCGGCAGCGACGACGAACGCGCCAGCGGCGAGGGGCGTTTCTCGACCGAGGCGGCCGCTGTTGTCGAGCTTTCCAGTTCCTGCACGGAGAATGATGAGCCCCGCAACCATGAACAACAGGCCCTTGAACAGGACGTTGTTGAACAGGTGGGCGAACGCCCCTGCCACGCCGAGGGCGGAGCCGACTCCGATGCCGGCGAGGATGTACCCCACTTGGGCCTGGATGTGGTAGGCGAGGAGTCGTCTGGCATCTTTCTGTGCCAGCGCGTAGCCCGCGCCGAAAACGGCCATCACCCCGCCGACGTACGCGAGTGTCAGGTTCCCCTCGGGAAAGGCGCGATAGGCCGCGTAAACCGCGAGTTTGGTGGTGTATGCCGAGAGGACGACCGAGACGCCGACGTGCGGACTCGCGTAGGTATCGGGCAGCCAGACGTGGACGCCGATGATGGCGGCGTTGATCCCCACCCCGAGACCGACGGCGAGTGCGGGCAGCCCGCTCGAGATACCGTCTCCGAAGTGTACGACTTCGGGCGAGAATCCCTGTGTGACGACGTGCATCGCGAGGCCCGCCGCGAGCAGCCCGCCGCCGATGGCGTGGACGAGGGCGTACCGAAAGCCGACCCGGACTGCGTCGCCGCCGTGAAGCCAGACCAGGAGGGTGCTCGCCAGCGCCATCAGCTCCCAGCCGATCAGGAGCCCCAGCCAGTCGCCGGCGAAGACGGCCCAGATGGCCGCCCCCGCGTAGGCAAGGGCAAGCGCCAGGTGTCGACGGTCGCCGCCGGTTGCCGCCAGGTAGCCCACGGCTACCAGTCCGAAGGCCGCGAACGCGAGCCCGGTCACCCGCGAGGCCGGGTCGACGGCGACGGGGAGGATGGCGAACTCGAGGAACGTCCACGAGCGGCCGGTTCCCGCCGGCACGGTGAGCGCCCACCAGGTGGCGAACCCACAGGCGGCGACGCCAGCTACGAGGCCGGCTCGGCGGCCCCACAGTGCGAACGCGGCCCCAAGCCAGAGTGAGACCGCGGGTGGGACGGCGTGTATCGCGTCGATCATGGGGTCACCCCCGTCGTCTGGAGGGGACCGACGCTCGCCTCGGCAGCGGCCCGTGCCAGCTCGAGGATCACGAGGGAGTCAGGCCAGATGCCGAGGGCGACCACGCCAAGCGCGAGGACGACCAACGGGACGACGAGCGTGGGGCGTGCCTCCCGGCCGTTCGGGCTGACGCGTTCCCAGCGGTGGCCCGCGGACGTCGCCTCCGAACCGGGGGAACCGCCCAGTGGCCCCTCGAGCAACGGCTTCGGGTCCGCATCGGCGGACCGCTCGAAGAAGGCGGTGTAGACGATCGGCCAGAAGTAGGCGACGTTGAGGGCCCCGGAGACGATCAGGACGACAGGCACCAGCGGATGGATTGCTGCGCCACCGAGGAGCAGGTACCACTTGCTGGCGAAGCCGACGAACAGCGGCAGCCCGGCGAGCGAACAGGCACCGACGGCGAACACGCCCATCGTGACCGGCATCCGTCTCCCGACGCCGGCCATCTCCGAGATCTTTTTTATATCGGTTTCGATGGCCAGTGCGCCCACGCAGAAGAACAGCGCGAGTTTGGCGACAGCGTGGGCAGCGATGTGGAGAAGGCCGCCGACGACGGCCGCCGGGACCAGCAGCGCCACCCCGAGCACGACGTACGAGAGGTGTGCGACCGTCGAATACGCCAGCCGACGCTTGAGATCGTCCTGTCTGAGCGCGAGCAGACTCCCCAGGAGGATCGTCGTGGCCGCGACGACCGCGAGGGGGGTCGCCACCCCCAGCCCGGCAGTGGCCTCAGGGCCGAAGACCTCGAGAACGGTGCGAGCGATGCCGAAGACGCCCGATTTGACGACGACGACGGCGTGTAACACCCCCGATACCGTCGTCGGGGCGACCATCGCTCGCGGGAGCCAGGCGTGCAGCGGCATGATGGCGCCTTTGACGGCGAAGCCAGCGAGTAAGGCCACGATGGCGACGGTCGCCGGGCCGGGGCTGGCGCTTGCAGCGTCAGCCAGGCCGGCGATCCCACCAGGGGCGAACGCGACGTCACCGACGAGCGTGTAGACGATCAGGGCACCACCGACGACCAGCGTCCCGCCGCCGATGACGTATGCGACGTACTCGTAACCGACCGCCCGGGCGCGCTCGGTACCCTTGTGGGCGACCAGCGGATACGTACCGACGGTCGTCAACTCGTAGAAAATGACGAGCACGAGTAGGTTCGAGGCGAACGCCACCCCTAGCCCCGAGCCGATGCTCAGACAGAGAGCGGCGGTGTATCGGGTTCTGTGCTCGAGATCGTGTCCGCGAGTGTACCCGATGCTGTAGACCGACGTGACGACCCAGAGACAGCTGACGACGAGGGCGAAGAGCATCCCCAGGGGATCGGCCTGTACGGAGAAATCGATGCCAGCCACGAGCGTCCCCAGGTTGGCCGTCGGCGTCCGGCCCGCGAGCACGTCGGGGAGCATGCTCGCGACGACGGCGACCGTCAGCAGGCTAGCGACGACCGGGGTGCCGTCCCGTACCGTCGGCTGTCGTCGCCCGGCGACGACCACCACGATTGCGAGGAAGGCGATGGTGATCGCGACGAGCGGACGCAGGTCGGTCATCGCTCCCTCTGGGACCCCGTCTCAACCGCGCCACCGCTCGAGGGGGCGCTCGAGCGACGCAGCCTGCGTAATCGATGGGATCCACCACGATCACGCTCGGCTACTATTGGCGCTCTCGTTGCCGGGACACGGGTGGTGTGGGACGACGGTTCCACGGTTCCTGCATGAGGGTTGCGGACCCAACAGTGTTGATCGTACTGGTCTCAGTCGGTCCGCGACGGGGTCGGCGTGGAGTGCCTACCGGTCCTCGCTCGGCCCCTCGAGCGCCTCGGCGAGGGCCTCGATCGGCGTCGGCGGTTCCTCGGTCGCGCCTGGCCGGTCCTCGAGTTGGGTGCGACAGGAGGCACCGGGGGCGACGACGCGGTCCCCCTCGCTCTCGTCGACCTGATCGTAGAGGACGCCGCCGATTGCCTTGCTCATCGAGTAGTGCTCGACCTCGTAGCCGAACGAGCCGGCCATCCCACAGCACGTGGAGTCGAGCGGATCGACGGCGTAGCCGGCCCGGCGAAGGAGGCCGACTGCGTGGTGGTCCTTCGCGTGGGCCTTCTGGTGGCAGTGGCCGTGGTAGGTGAGGTGATCCGCGGGCGCGTCGAACGGGAGTTCGCGGTCGAGGTCGAAGCGATCGAGGTACTCACAGATGCCGTAGGCGTTCTCGGCGACCGTTCGGACCTGCTCGTGATCGAAGAGATCGAGGTAGTCCGACTGTACCATGACGGCGTCGGAGGGTTCGATCAACACGATGTCGTAGCCGTCCTCCACGTACGGGAGCAGCGCGTGGACGGTGGCAGTCGCGTTCTCGGCGGCCCTGTCGAGCATCCCCTTCGAGTACGCCGGTCGACCGACGTCCCGGGGTTCGGCGATCTCGACGTGGACACCCGCGGCCTCGAGCACTGCGAGGGCAGCCTCGCCGGCCTCGGGGTACTCGTGGTTGGTGTAGATGTCAGGGACGAGCACGACGGTGTGGTCGGCCTCGTCGGTGGTGACGGCTGGCCGGTGGTCCGAGACCCGCTTCGCGAAGGTGTTTCGGCGGAACGTCGGCAGATCCCGCTCACGCGAGATACCGAGGAGCTTCTCGGTCAGGATGGCGCTTCCGGGCAGGTTCGTCGCCCAGTTCGAAAGTGGCGCAGTCGCCGAGCCGAGCTTCGCCAGGGTCTCGAAGTTGGCGAACAGTCGGTCCCGCGTCGAGGGGCCGTTGCGTTTGTGATGCTCGAACTTGAGCTCGGCCTTCATTTTGGCCATATCGACGCCGCTCGGACAGTCGTGTTTACAGCCTTTACAGCCGATACAGAGGTCGAGCACCTCCTCGGCGAACTCGTCGCTGAACTGCGCCTCGAGGTCGAGGTTTCCGCTCATCGCCTGGCGCAGGGCGTTCGCACGCCCCCGCGTCGAGAGGATCTCTTCGTCCTCGGCCTGGAACGTGGGACACATCACCCCGCCCGTCGTTGACTGCTCGCCGCGACACCCACCACAGCCGTGACAGAGTTCGGCCATGCCCTGGAACCCGTTCTCGTTGTGCCACTCGAGGGACGGATCGAACCCCGCATCGAAGTCGTAGTCGGGACCGAAGCGGTGGTTTGCTTTCATGTCGGTCGGGTTCTCCTCCCGGAAGACGACCTGTCCCGGGTTGAGCAGCCAGTCGGGGTCGAAGGCGGTCTTCAACGACTGGAACGTCTCCCACAGCTCCTCGCCGTAGAGCTTCCGGTTCCACTGGGTGCGGGCCCGTCCATCGCCGTGTTCACCCGAGACGGAGCCGTCGTACTCGACGACGAGATCGGTCACGTCGTCGGCGATCGACGCCATCGTCTCGATTCCCTCGTGACTTTTCGTGTTCACCAGCGGCCGGATGTGCAACACGCCCGGACCCGCGTGGGCGTAAAAACTGGCGTACGTCTCGTGGTCCTCGAGGACTGCCTGAAAATCGGCGACGTACTCCCGGAGGTTCTCCGGCGGAATGGCCGTGTCCTCGATGAATGCGACGTGTTTCTCGTCGGTCGTCCGGGAGAGCAAGATCGGGAGCCCTGACTTGCGGAGTTTCCAGATCTTCCCGCGAGTCTCGGCGTCGTAGGCCTCGAGCGCGTCGAACGCGAGGACGTCGGCGTCGGTGATCGTCCGTGCGTCGTCGCTCTCGTTGTCGGCCTCGCCATCGGGATCGACGGCCGGGCACCGGTCCGCCAGCAGGTTCGCGACCTTCCGTTTGCCGTCCTCGACGTCGTCGGCGTAGAACTCCACGATCAGCACCGCGGCCGTCCCCTCGGGGAGCATTGCCGCGACGGAGGCGAACTCGGGGGTCTCCCGCGCGAGGTCGATCATCACGTCGTCGAGCACCTCGACGGCGGCGGGGCCGTGTGCGACGATCGGTTCGACGTCCGCCATCGCGTCGAGCACCGTCTCGTAGGCCAGCAGCGTCATGCTCTTCTCGGCGGGGACGGACTCGAGGGAGACGGTCGCCTCGGTGACGATTGCGAGAGTGCCCTCGCTGCCACAGAGGAGTTTCGCGAGATTGATCGTGCCGCCCTCGGCGTCGGGTTCGCCGATGCCACGCTCGCCACCGCGGGCGTCCTCGACCAGCCAATCGAGGTTGTACCCCGAGACGTTGCGTTTGAGATCGGGATACTGTTCCTCGATCAGGTCGCCCTGTTCGTCCAGCACGCGCGCAATTTCGGCGTATATTGCCGCCTCGAGGCCATCGCCGTCGGCTAACTCGGGCAACTCGTCGACGTCGACCTCACCGAAGGTGGCGACGGTGCCGTCAGCGAGGACGACTTCGACTGCCTCGACGTAGGCGTCCGTCTTCCCGTACTCCAGGGAGTGAGCGCCTGTCGAGTTGTTGCCGATTGCGCCCCCGAGTGCGCTCTTGTCGCCCCAGGCGGGATCCGGTGCGAACTTCAACCCGTGGGGTTCGAGTGCCTCGTTGATGGACTCGAGATAACTGCCGGCCTGGACGGTCGCGAGTCGCTCGTCGGGATCGATCTCGACGATATCGTCCATGTGTGTCGTGAAATCGAGCACGACGGCCTCGTTGACGGTCTGGCCGGCGAGGCTGGTGCCCCCGCCCCGCGGGAGCACGGGAATTCCCTCGTCGGCGCAGTACCTCACAACCTCGGCGACGTCGTCGGTCGTCTTCGGGAACACGACCCCAATCGGCGTCACCTCGTAGATGCTCGCGTCCGTCGCGTACAGCTGTCGCGAGTAGGTGTCGAACCGGACCTCGCCAGCGACGCGACGCTCGAGCTCCGCGAGGAGGTCGGGTCGCTCGACGTCTGCACTCCGGTAGTCGTAGTTGGCGTTCGGGTCGTCAGCTGGATCGCCTCGAGTTGGTGGTGTGGTCGTCATTGAACTGTGGTGTCGGGTTCGTCGGTGGTGTGTCTCATTTGGCTGGCGATACTTAGAAGACCGTCGGGAAGAGCACGTAGACGAAAAGCGTCGTCAGGAGGCCGCCCACGAACAGGTAGTAGACGAGTGGAATGAGGTTGAGCCGGATGACGCGCCCGGTCTCGCCAACGAGGCCGACGGTCGCGAGTGCCGCGATCACGTTGTGGATCGCGATGACGTTCCCGATCGCGGCACCGATCGACTGGGCACCGACCAGGAGCTGGGTCGGCATGCCGAGGGTCTGGGCGACTTCGAACTGGAACGCGCTGAACGTGATGTTGCTCACCGTGATCGAACCCGCGATGAACGCACCCAGAGCGCCGACTGCCGGGGCGATCATCGGGTAGGCGGGACCGATCCCCGCCGCGGTCGCCTCCGCGAGGATGACGATCATGCTCCCGTCAGGCACTGACCCGGCCGCCGTGGCACCGGCCTCGAGGTGTGCGTCGGTCTCGAGCATGACCTCGACCATCGCGATGACGAACACGAGCGCAATCAGCGGCGAGATCATTTTACCGCCGGCCTCGCGCCACGCCCCGCCGACCTCACCTGCGTCCATCCGAAACAGCGGGATCGCGAGCAGTGCACTGACCACGAGCCAGGTGCCGGGAACGTAGGCCCAGCCGATCGCTCCGCCGAGCTCAGTCCCGAAGATCGCCGACCACTCGATGAACAGGCCGATCTCGAACTCACCAATAGCGGTATCGAGCACTGCGGTGGGTCCACCCTGCAGGAACTCCTCGACGGGTTCGATCACGCGCGTAGCGATCAGGAGGACGACGAGAATCACGTATGGCGCCCACGCCCGGAGCAGCGACATGGACGGCTCGCCACCTGTTGCCGCGTCGGTTTCGTTGCTGCCGGGTTCGATACTCCCGACCCAGTGATCTGGCCACTCCGCCTGTGGCGGGAACTCCCAGGTGTCAGTCGGCTCGAGGTAGCCCGCCCGGAGCGTGGCAACGACGACTGCGCCGCCGACCATCGCCGCGAACAGCGACGGGAGCTCGGGGCCGATGAACCACGCCGTCAGCACGTACGGGATGGCGAAGGCGACGCCGGAGAACAGACAGAGCGGGAGGACACCCCGAACGGGGGCGAGCGATCGCTCCCCGGGTTCGCCGAAGAAGTAGACAACCATGCCGACCGCAAAGAGCGGCATCAATACGCCGAGGATCCCGTTGAAGACCGCAGCCCAGCCGGCCGCTGCCGCCGAATAGCCAGCGACGGACAGCCCCTCGCCGGCGATCGTCGGTTCGACGCTCTCGAGGGGTTGGGCGTAGCCGACGATGATCGGCGTGCCGACCGCGCCGAAGACCGTCGCCACCGCGTGGCCGACCAGTGCCGCGACGACCGCCGCCAGCGCCGGGAAGCCGAGGGCGAGCAACAGCGGCGCGACGACCGCCGCGGGTGTGCCAAAGCCGGCGACCCCCTCGATGAACGTCGCGAGGAAGAACCCGAGCAAGACGACCTGGACGCGCCGGTCCTCGCTGATCGAGGCGAATCCCGCGTTGATCCGGTCGACCGCGCCCGAGCGCATCAGGGTGTAGAGCAACACGAGCGCGCCAAAGACGATCCAGAGGATCTCGATGGCCGCCAGACCACCACGGATGCTCGCCGCGGCGATCCACTCGAGGGGCATCTCCCAGATTACGAACGCGACGACTGCGGCGACGAGCCAGGCGAGGGGCATCGATCGTTCGGCCGGCCAGAGGAAGCCAACCAGGAGCACGCCGACGACGATCAGCGGCGCGAGTGCGGCCCCGATTGCAACGAGGCTCGTCATCGACATCCCCGCAAGACTGCGTGTTTCCCGCCAGTTGCTTCGTCTTTCGTGGGATTCGATCGACCCAAAGAGACCGCCATACTGGTGCACAGAAGCATACTGAAGTATATCTATCGGTGATTCTACGGTGACGGTATATGGCCCCGCAGACGAAGTCGGGCGTGAATTTCGTGCACCTCGACCGCCTCACCACCTCCAACCCAACTGTACCCTACTCACCGCCTCGAGCGCCCTACCAGCCAGTAACACCCGAGTGCGACGAGTGCCAGGCCGGGGAGAACGGCGCCCAGGAGGCTCGCGGTGACGGTCGTGACGCCGACGGCAGCGACTGCACCGACGACCGCCGCCACCGCGCCCAGCAGGACGCAACTGGCCGCGATCCAGGTCCCCCACCTTCGGGACGTCTCGTCGGCTTCGTCCTCGCGCTCGAGTGGATCCACGAGTCGCCACTCGGGGGTTCGGCGCTCCTCGAGCCGAAAGTGGCCACCCAGTGAGGCGAGGATGGCGTCCCCGGTCGCCTGGACGACGTCGTCCCGCCAGCGGTCGACGTCCCATCCGAGGCGCCATCGACGCCCGGCGTCGTCCTCCTCGCGGTGGTCGACGCGCTCGAGCAGTACCGATTCGCCGACGACGTGTTCGATCGACGCCGCGTCGTAGCCGGTGTCCTCGACGATTCGGGCGAGCAGGAAGCCACGCGACCACGGGAGGGGCTTCTCGAGGTCGAACGTCTCCACCGCCCCGTGGGGGAGGGTGACCTCGAGGCGGACGGTCGTCTCGTCGAGTGCCTCGAGGTCAGTGACCCGGGCCTCGACGTGGCCATGCTCGTCGGTCATGAGGTCGATCCGCCCGAGTTCGTCGCCCAGGCGCCTCGCCCCCGACGGGGGGTGTGCGTGTGCGCTCGAGGTGTCGGTAGTCTGGTCGGGCGTGACCGTTTCGCGATGGGGTGGTGTGGACGCATCAACGGTCTCGTCGGTCGAGCCAGTCACGGAGCCACGCTCGGCTTCGAGTTCGTCGGCTGGCTCGCGGTCGATCTCGATATCGATCTCCACGTCGTTGCCACTCGATTCTCGCCCGTCGTCACCGCCGGTCATACCCCCACCTCCCAACGGCGCCCACGGTGGGGGGCGTCCGGGGCTGTCAGGGTCGGTTCGCGGGATCTCTCGGCGATTCGAGGGCCGATCGGGGCGGTCACGGGTGTGGACTGCTCTAGCCCCGTCAGCAAAATAAGTCGTTCCCGTGGCCGCCGTTCGCGTACATTGCTGTGCACCCGGGTGACGGGTGACGCTTCGATCGTGTGATCAGTCGACGAGTCGTTGACAGCTCCCACAGAGGTGCTCTTCTTTGATGTCGACCTCTCGGACCGTGGGCGAGAAGTTCATCACACACCGCTGGTTGTCACAGTGCTCGAGGCCGTAGGTGTGGCCGATCTCGTGGACGATCTCCTTGCGCACGCGATCGGCGAAGATGTCGCTCGCGCTCCTGTTCGAGAACCCGCCGTCGCTCGAGGTCTGGAGGCGGTAAGTGGAGACGACGCTCCCGCTGCCGTCGAGGTAGGCGAGGCCGAAAACGTAGTTGCGCCGTCGGTAGAAGAGGTCGTGGGGAGTGATGGCGATGTTCTTGTCGCCGCGGCCGACGCGTTCGGCCAGCTGAATAAAGGTCTCGGCGCAGTACTGGTTGCGCCCGGAGTCGTAGGCACCGCTTGGAATCGACTGGGAGTCGTTGACCGTGACGTCGCAATCGTAGACCGATCGCAACGCCGTCGAGGCCTCCCGCTTGACCGTCGCGGGGACGTTGCCGACCGGCACGATATCGACGAGCATGGCAACGTCTATGGCGTCCCGTAGCATAAACGTCCCGCCGTGGCACGCTTTGAACGGGAACCCGATTCGACGGACACGCCACCCCACGAACGACCTGCCGCGTCCACCTCCGGGGCGATCTGCGCCCACCTCGAGTCGTTCGACCGGCTGGTCGAGGTCGGGATCGGTCGCCGAACGGACGTCGCCGATGCCCTCCTCGAGCGAGGCTGTCGGGTAACGGCGACCGACGTCCACGACCGACCGGTGCCCGAGGGGGTGCGGTTCGTCGTCGACGACGTCACCGAGCCGACCCTCGAGGTGTACGCCGACGCCGACGCCGTCTACGGATTGAACCTCCCGCCGGAACTCCACCGACCGATACTCGAGGTGGGCCGGCAGGTTGGGGCTGCCGTCTGTTTCACCACGCTCGGGGGCGATCCACCACTCGTCCCGGTCGAACGGGTGGCCCTCCCCCGGGAGACGCTGTTCGTGGCGCGGGCACTCGAGCGGTGACCCACGCGGCGAGTCGTGGGCCCGGGAACACGGGGTGGAGTCCCGATAGTATTTAATATGCTCATTTCGTACGAACGGACGTAATGTCGGAAGTCTGCTCGACGTGCGGGCTGCCCCAAGAACTCTGCGTCTGTGAAGACGTGGCCAAGGGTCAACAGCAACTCACGATCCGCATTGACGAGCGCAGATACGGAAAGGAGGTAACGATCATCGAAGGATTCGACCCGAAGGACGTCGATCTCGACAGTCTGTCGTCGGATCTGAAATCGAAGTTCGCCTGTGGTGGGACCGTCGAGGACAGCCACATCGAGCTCCAGGGCAACCACCGCGGTCGCGTCGAGGACTTCCTCCGTGATCGTGGCTTCAACGTCGCCTAACCACCGTGATCGATCGCCCCTGACCACCGCGTGATTGCCGTCGTCGGTGTCGATCCCGATGTCGAAACCGACCGGCACGCGCACTTATAAAGAACGCGCACTCGAGCAGTCAAAACGGCGTCTCGGGATCGGACGTGCCGGTCTCCTCGGTTGCCACGAGCTCGTACGTCTCGGCCCACTCCTCGAGACCGCCGGCCATGCTCTCGACGCGAGCGTCGGCGCTGCCCGCGTATGATTTGATCAACCGGGCGGCCTGGACGCTTGCCTTCCCGTGAGGACAGACGGTGACCACGCGGTCGGCCCCGGCGAGCGATTCGATTCGGGTCGGCAACTCGTGAAACGGGAGGTTCTCGCTCCCAGGTATGTGTCCACGATCGAAACTGTGCTCGTCGCGGATATCGACGATCCGGAGCTCGCTCTCGGCACCGTCCTCGAGGAGTTCGTGGACCGTGTCGACGGAAATTTCGTCGTCCATCGACGGATGGTTCGAACGCGAGCGGAATAAGCAGTTGGGGTCGCGCTGGCACCGACCCGTTTACAGCAACCCGTCTGCTCTCGCCAGCAAGAGCGCACTCAGCGTCGAATCGTTCGCCGGCTGCTCGCGAGCCCGCACGAGGGCGTCCTCGATCGGGACCGTTCGCACCTCGATGAACTCGTTAGTGTCGAGTTCGCGCTCGCCGGGTTCGAGCCCCTCGGCGAAGACCACACCGCGATCGTGACGGAGCACGCCCGTCGCGACCCGGTACTCCTGGAGCAGCGCCAGACTCGAGGGGCGAAAACCGGTTTCCTCCTCGAGTTCGCGGGCGGCGGCCGTCGTGTAGGATTCGCCGTCCTCGACGATCCCCGCGGGCAACTCGAGGTGGCGCTCTCTGATTGCGGGACGATACTGCTCGACGAAGACGATGTCAGACCCGGTCGTGGCGACGACGACCACGGCGGGTGGAAGCGAGGCCCAGTAGTACGGTTTCGTCCGCCCGTCGGGCTGTTCCACGAGGTCGTAGCCGCCGTCGTACCAGCCGGTTTCGTACTCGGTGACGGACTCAAGGACGGGCCACGCTGGCTCTCGGCTCTCCGCACGGTCCGTCATCGAGGTGTCGTGATCACGATCGTGATCGTCCGAGGATCCCGGCGCAGGGTCAGGATTCGACATCGCTAGCCGGTGTGATCTCGAGACGGTAGTAGCTTCCGTCGTGTTCGAGATAGACCGCCCCGCCGTCGGCGACGGCTTCACGGTTCCAGGTCTCGAACTCCTGGAACTCGTCATCAGGGGTGTGCGTAAAGGAGTCCTCGAAGCCGAAGCGGCCGGCTTCGTGGCTCTCGGAGACGCCCGAGTCGAGGGCCGCCATGGTGTACGGGAACCGGTTCTCCGAGAGGTTCTCGGCGTCGATCGTGTCGGTCGCCCCCTCGGTGGGTGCTTCGCCGCCCTCGAGGTCGACCTCGGTTGCGGTCACGTACACCACGTCCCCACCACCGATCAGCCCCGGGAGCGCGCCGAGTGCGAGCAGGGCCACGAACGGCACGAGCAAGAGCAGCAGGTATCGCCGGCGCATTGGTGGAGTTCAGGGCCAGGGGGGCATACGCGTTTCGTCGACGCGGTGGCTCTCGGCCATCTCCTCTCATGGGGCACCCCCTGTCCCTGTCCGGACAACCGCGCCTTGTTATCAGCGGTCGAGGCGAATACTCCGGGGCTTGACCCCGAGGCAATTCACTCGTCTGCCTGTACCGTCACCGTCGTCGTGTCCTCGTCGATGGCCGTCTGCAGCGTGATCTCGACCGTCACGTCCTGTTGGACTCGAAACGTCGGATACTGCAGGGCGTCAGTGACCGTCGCCTGTGCCTCGAGATCCCAGGTCTCGGCGGCGACGATTTCGTCGCCGACCAGCAGCCGGACCACGTCCCGCGTCGGTTCCGCACCGCTCCCGACGCTGTAGATGACCTCGAGGCGCTCACCCGCCTTGACGGGGGCATTGGTCGAACTGATCGAGACACCCAGGCCGTCACCCCACAGATGAAATTTGGGACCGTTCGTTCCCGTCGGTTCTCCCCGTGATCGACCGGTAAGGATCCCGAACCCGACGACGCTCGAGGTGCCGGCCAGGTAGGTTCGTCGGCGCATGGGGGATCCCACCACGACGGAGATCTTGACACTTTCACCCCACAGCGAGCCGGACTGTCTTCGCTGAGGACACCCCCACAAATTCAGAGCGCGTCCTCGTAGAGGCGGCCGTAGGCCTGTCGGCGAAGGGTCGCCAGGGCGGCGTCTTCCTCGTTCTGGAAGGTCGCGGCCACCGCTTCGCCGTTCGGAGCGGCGTGCCAGACGACTCGGTCGACGTGTTCGCTGCCGATCTCGTGGATCTCACCGTCGTAGCTCTCGTGCCACCGCTCGTACTCCTCACGGGTGCCAACGGTCACCTCGAGCAGGCTCGCAAAGAGGGCCTCCCTGGCGGTTTCGACGACGTCGCTCGTGACGCGCTCGCCGTACTCTTCGCGATCGAAGTCCATCGAGCGGGCGACTTCGCGGACGACCGTCTGTGCCGCTGGGCCAACCGATTCGTACTGCTCGCGAGCCGCCTCGAGGCTGTCGGGGGCGAACGTCCCGTCGGTGTGCATGGACGGCCGTTCGGCGGCGAGGCGTTACGGGTTTTCGGTTCGATCGTGATCCCACCGACCGCACACGTCGCGTTCGGTCCCGTCGCGACCTCGCATACACTTCACTCCTTTAGCTTCCCCGAGCGCACACCTTGCCGTTGACATCCGTGGCCGAGCGCGCTTCACAACGACTTTGACCGGGCCAGCCAACCCTCGAGTATGCCCGACGCGGATCTCCACGTTCACACCACCCGCTCCGACGGCGAACTCGACCTCGCCGACGTGCCGGCGGCCGCGCGCCGAGCCGACGTCTCGGTCGTGGCGGTCACGGACCACGATCGATACCAGCCCATCGACGATCCAGTCGTCGTTCGCGATGGCGTCACCATCGTCCACGGGATCGAACTCCGCGTCGAGACTGCAGACGGCATGCGAGTCGACCTGCTGGGATACGGCCTCGAGCGGACAGCCGCCCTGGAGGCCGAAACCGAGCGCATCCAGCGGGACCGACGGGAACGCGGCCGGGCGATCGTCGACAGCGTGGCGGATCGCCTCGACGTCGACCTCGGCCTCGACGTCGACACCGGCTTTGGCCGGCCACACGTCGCTCGAGCGATCGCCGACCACCCGGACACTGGATACGACTACGAGGGTGCCTTCGACCACCTGATCGGCAACGACGGCCCCTGCTTCGTCGCCCGCGACGTCTGTTCGTTCGAGCGCGGTCGCGAACTTCTCGAGGAGGCCGCCGCCGTCACCTCCCTCGCACATCCCTTGCGGTATCCCGACCCGGCGGCGGCCCTCGAGCGCACTGCCTCCCTGGACGCCGTCGAGCGAGCCTACCCCTACGGCCGATCGGTCGACCTCGGGCCGATCGATCGGGCTATCGAGACCCACGACCTGCTGGTCACGGGTGGCAGCGACGCTCATGACGACGTACTCGGGAAAGCTGGGCTGTCTCGGGCGGCCTACGAACGGCTCGGGCTGCCGTCTTGACCGGCTCGAAGACACTCCAGCCCCGCGGCCGTCGACCGCGTCGGTGTGACCGCAGGCGCTCCACTCGAGGAGCCACTCACGTCGTGTCGATAACGGAGGGTTCAATGCGGGGCGACCCCAACTGGTAGCCATGCAGTGTCACTACTGCGACCAGGAAGCTGCCTTCGCCGCCGAGTCGGATGGGCTCCGGGTCGGCCTCTGTGAGGAACACTTCCGTGAGCGGTTGCAGGAACTCGCCGAGGCTGACGGGCTCGAGACGTTGAAAGAGCAGGTAAACGTCGACCGAGCGGAATAATTCTCCATTCGTCTTCGTCTTCGCGCTGGCGGTGTCCGGCAGCCACCGCTCCCGGCAGTGTGGACCCTTCGGTGTCGTCCCGTTCCGACCAGCGACCACCCAGTCCGTGGCCACCGGCGATCAGCGACGACGACTCTCCTATGCCGTCCGTCCAGCGTCCACGTCGATCGCATCGACCGGGCAGACGTCGACACAGAGCATGCAGTCGATACACTGGGCTTCCTTCGTCGGCTCGGCCTTCTTTTCGCTTTCGGGGTGTCCAGGGGTATCGACCCAGGTGAACACGTCGACGGGACAATCCTCGAGACAGGCTCCGTCAGCGAGACAGATGTCGTAATCGACGGCGACGTGTGTGCCCCGAATGCCGAGTGTCTCTGGTTCGTCGACCGGCCCCCAGACCGCGACGCCGTTTTCTTCACCGACTTGCTCTCGATTCTCGTGGAACTGCGGATCGATGGCCATTGCTACCAATTCAGTCGGTCGATGGCCACTTAAAGATACCCCAAAAACCGCCGCAAAACCACCAGAGAGGGTTTAGGTCGGCCAAAATGGGGTACTGTGCTACTCGAGCAACAGCAGTTCCGGATGCTCGAGATAACGCATGACCTCGTTGCAGAACGAGGCCCCCTCCGCGCCGTCGATCAGGCGGTGATCGAAGGTCAGCGAGAGCGTCAGAACCGACCGTGGTTCGATCGATTCGTTGCCCTCGTCGTCGGTGACGACGCGGGGTTTGCGCTTGATCTCGCCGACGGCCAGGATGCCGGCCTCGGGGTAGTTGAGGATGGGAGTCGCGTACTCCCCACCGATGCCGCCGATGTTGGTGATGGTGAACGTCGATCCGCGGAGTTCCTCGGGTGAGATCGTGCGTTCTCTGGCCTTCTGGACCAGTTCGTTCATCTCCGAGGACAGTTGCAACATGCCCTTCCGGTCTGCGTCCTCGATGACGGGGACCATCAGGCCGGCGTCCGTCGCCGCGGCGACACCGATGTTGTAATAGTTCCGGTGGACGATCTCCTGGTTCTCGTCGTCGATCATCGCGTTCATCTCGGGGTACTCCTCGAGTGCGGCGATGACGGCCTTCATGATGAACGGCATGTAGGTGAGCCGGATGCCCTGCTCCTCGGCGGTCGGCTTGAGCCGTTCGCGCATCTCGACGAGTTTCGTCACGTCGACCTCGTCGTGGTGGGTGACGTGTGGCGCGGTGAACTTCGAGCGCTCCATCGCGTCCGCGATGGTCTTGCGGACCCCCTTGAACGGCTCGCGTGTCTCCCGCGGCCCAGTCTCGCCAGTCGCGACTGCTGTCGCGTCGGCGGCCTGAGCGCGCTGCTGGGCTTCGGCGTACTCGATCACGGCTTCGGGGGTGACGAACGCCTCCCCGTCCCGTTTCTCGGTGGCGGGGACGGCGTCGATGTCGACGCCCTGTTCTTCGGCGATGCGCCGGGTGGCGGGTGCGGCCAGTGTCCGGTCGCGATCGGCCGATTCGACCGACGTCTGGGCGGGAGCACTCGGGGTGCCTGCACTTGCGCTCGCATCTGTGGTCGTGTCGGCGTCCGTCGGCGTGGCGCTGTCAGCGTCGACGCCGCCGGTGTCGGCCGCCACAGTCGCCTCGCCGCTCGAGCCGTCGGCCGCCGCACGGACGTCGCCCTCGGTGATTCGGCCGCCGGGGCCGCTTCCCGTGACCGTCGCGATGTTCACGCCTTCCTCGCGAGCGAGCTTCCGCACGCGAGGGGGCGCGAAAACGCGCCCTTCGGGCGTTTCGACCGCCGCTGACTCGACCGCATCGGTGTCTGCTTCCGCCCCCGCTGGCGAATCGGTCTCATCGCTCGCGGCACCCGTGGATTCGGTGGCCGTGTCCGCATCCGCAGCCTCGCCGTCGACGTTGAACGTGATGATCACGTCACCGACGGGCACCATCTCGCCCTCCTCGGCGAGTAACTCGGCAACCGTCCCGTTGTACGGGGAGGGGACCTCGACGAGGGCCTTGTCGGTCTCGACTTCAGCCACGGGCTGGTCCTCGCTGACGGTGTCGCCAGGTTCGACCAGCCAGCTGACCAGTTCGCCCTCGGCGACGCCTTCGCCGACGTCGGGAAGTTTGAACTCTGCGACCATGTTAGAACTCCATCGTCTCGCGGATGCCGTCCTCGATGCGCGCCGGCTCGGGCAGGTAGTAGTCCTCGAGCGCGTAAAGCGGGAACGGTGCGTCGAAGCCGGTGATCCGGTTGATCGGGGCTTCCTGGTAGATGAGCGCCTCCTCCTGGATCGTCGAGGCGATTTCGGCGGCCATCCCGGCCGTCTTCGGGGCCTCGTGGACCACCGCACCGCGCCCGGTCTTCTTGAATGACTCGACGATGGTGTCGATGTCGAGTGGCGATACGGTTCGGAGGTCGACGACCTCGACGTCGATCTCGCCCGCGAGGTTCTCGGCGGCCTCGAGGGTGGGGCGGGTCATCGCCCCGTAGGTGAACACGGAGATGTCCGATCCCTCACGGCGGATCGCCGCCTCGCCGATGGGCACCTCGTAGGGTTCGTTCGGGACTTCCTCGCGGAACGCCCGGTAAATGAGTTTGGGCTCGAGGAAGATGACCGGGTCCGGCGAGCGGATGGCACTCGTGAGCAAGCCCTTGGTGTCGTAGGGCGTCGACGGGATGACCACCTTCAATCCGGGCTGGTGGACGAACATCGCCTCCGAGGACTCGGAGTGGTGTTCGGGGGCACGAATGCCGCCGCCGTATGGCGCTCGCACGACCAGCGGGCAGGTGTATCGCCCACGCGAGCGGGTTCGCAGGCGGGCGGCGTGAGAGACGATCTGGTCGAACGCGGGGTAAATGAAGCCCAGAAATTGCATCTCTGGGACCGGCCGCATACCGTAGGCGGCCATGCCGATGGCCGTGCCCACGATGCCGGACTCGGCGAGGGGGGTGTCGATGACCCGGTTCTCGCCGAACTCCTCGTAGAGTCCCTCGGTGGCGCGGAAGACGCCGCCGTTTTTCCCGACGTCCTCGCCCATGACGACGACGTCTTCGTCCCGTTCCATCTCCTGATGCAGTCCATCCCGGACCGCCTGTACCAGCGTGAGGTTTTCAGATTCTGCTGCCATAATTACTCCTCTAAGAGTGCGTCGTCACCGTACTGTTCGCGAACGTACTCGAACCACTCGAGTTGTTCCTCGAGTCGTCGCGGCATGCCCTCGTACACGTGGGCGAAGATCTCCTCGGGTTCGGGCCGGGCAACGGCCTCGGCCTCGTCGATTGCGTTCGCCACGCGGTCTTCGACCCGCGAGACGATGGCGTCCTCGCGCTCGTCGTCGAGCATGCCCTGGTTGCGGAGGAACTGCTCCATTCGCGGAATTGGGTCCTTCTGTTTCCACTCCTCGACCTCCTCGTCGTCCCGGTAGACGGAGGGGTCGTCGGCGGTGGTGTGTGCGCCGAACCGGTACTGGACGGCCTCGATGAGCGTCGGTCGCAACTCGCCTGGCCCCGGATCTTTGGCCTTCTCGACGGCCTCGCGAGTCACCTTGTAGACGGCCAGTGGGTCCATCCCGTCGACCTGCACGCCCTCGAACCCGTAGGCGGTTGCCTTCTGGGCGAGGGTTTCGCTCGCGGTCTGGCGTTCACGCGGCACCGAGATCGCCCACTGATTGTTGTTACAGAAGAAGACGGTGGGTGTGTCGAAGACGCCGGCGAAGTTCAGCCCCTCGTGGAAGTCACCCTCGCTCGTCGCCCCGTCGCCGAAGTAACAGAGGAACGCCTGCTCTTCGCCCTTAAGGCGGGCGGCCCAGGCGGCCCCGGTTGCGTGGGGGATCTGGGTCGCGATCGGTACGGCCACGGTAAAGATGTTCGTGTCCTCGGGAACCGCGTTGCCCGCCTCGTGGCCCATCCAGTAGAGCAACGTGCGTTTCAGCGAGAGGCCGCGAACGAGGCTCGCTCCGTGCTCGCGGTAACTGGGAAACAGCCAGTCCCCGTCGTCGAGGGCGTGGGCGCTCCCGATCTGGGCGCCCTCTTGGCCCGACAGCGGCGGATACGTCCCCATCCGACCCTGGCGCTGGAGACTCACCGCTCGCTGATCGAAATGGCGGGCGAGTTTCATCTGCTCGTACATCTCGAGGAACTGGTCCTCCTCGAGATCCGGCACCTCGGCGTCCTCTCGGACGTGGCCGTTGACGTCGAGCACCTGTACGCGCTCTCTGGGGTCGTGCTGTAGCGTGCTCACGGGTGTACCCACCTTGGCATACGTTAATGGTCTATCGCTCGCGTTAAAGGAGTTTCGTAAATAATTTACTATCAGCACGATTCTTGCCATACAGTGGCAAAGACTCCCCTCGAGACCCCCTCGATCTGGCCATTTGTTCAGGTTCTCATCGCTCAGCGCTGTAACCGTGGTGAGTCATTCGGATTACTGTACGGATAGTGGACGGATGGTCGCTGGGTCGATGGTGGGAGCGACACCCGGCACCGACAGGAAGTATAAAAGTGTACGGGGTCGATTGGTGAGTCGACAGGCGTGCTACAGGATTGACATCCGTTGCCGCCGTTCGTTGGGATATGAGTCAGCAACACGCCACCACTCGACGACGACTCCTCGGCGGCGTTGCCGCCGCGAGCAGTGCTGCACTCGCCGGCTGTACCAGCATGACGCCGTTCGTGGGCCAGCAACTCGAGGAGACGAAAACGATCGACCCCAATGGCGCACAACGCCTCAGTATCGCCGGCGAGGTCGGCACTGTGGTGGCCGCGGGGAGCGAACGGGAGACGATCCAGGCAGCCATCGAGAAGCAATCCAGCTCGCTTCGCACCGACCTCGAGCAGTTCGTTCTCGAGGCGGACCGTCACGATCGTACCCTCGAACTCCAGTCGGTCTACACGGCCGACACCGGTTGGTTCGAGAGTGAACCCACGATGGATCTCGACCTCGAGATCCCGTACCAGTTACCCCTCGACCGAATCGACACCTCCGTCGGTGGGATCACCGTCCGGGACGTCACTGGCGACCTCACCCTGACGGCGAGTACGGGCGCGGTCGACGTCCGGGGGGTGGACGGTTCGGTCGGCGCGGAGACCAGTACGGGACGGATCGAAATTCGGGACGTCGAGCGATTGAACGATGTTCGCGCGAGTACGGGACGGGTTGCGGTGGATGTCCCGGCTATCGACGGCGACACCGTGATCACCACGAGTACGGGAGCGATCGAGGCCGTAATCAGCCCCGATCTCGATGCTGAACTCGAGGTAGAGACCAATACAGGAGACGTTGACGTCGACATCCCGGGTCTCGAGCGCGAGGACTCGGTGGTCGGCGACGGCGTCAGGGGCACCCTCGGTGATGGAGGCCCACGGTTGCGGATCGAGACGAGTACGGGTCGGGTGGCCGTCAAGTCCTTTTGATACCCACTTTGGTCCCTGCTCAGTCGCCCATCGGCTGGCGGATCAGCCGCCCGTGTGCAGCTTTCATACACCGATCCTGGCCGACCTCGAGTAACCTGAAGGTCAGGCCTCGAGTGAGTCACCCAAAAGACGCTGGCCGTGGACATCCACGGTGATGATCACCGATCAACCCACTCGAGCCCCCAGCGGACGCCAGCGGCTCCGAGTGGGAGTAAAGGGAACCTACAGTAGCCACTGAACGTCATTGCACACACCCTCACGATACTACGGCTCAGAACCGGTGATGGACCGGTTCTGAGCCCCCTCGCTGTGAGGGTGTGTGAATCGTTTCACTCGTTACAATAGACCCCCTCGTCCCCGGCGGGGAACAACGATTCGACGATCACCACCGAGAGGTGGCCGAGCAGGTTGACGACCACGAGCGCCAGGTAGGCCACCACCAGGCCGCCAACGCCGGCCGCGAGGGCGCGCTCGAGTGAGTCGATCGGATAGGTGGCGACGACGGTGTACTCGGTGTAGAACGCGGGGACGAGGACCAGGCTGAGTGCCACCGACAGGGCCACCACGAGTCCCACAAAGGCGAGGAACCCGAGGATGGCCTTCCAGACGAGGTAACACGCTCCAAGCCAGGTGTCCCGGCCGAGGACGAGGGCTCGCAGGAACTCGACCAGCCCCTGGTCACTGGCCGGGAAATCGACGACGGTCTCCGCCTCGAGCACTCCGCTGGTGAGCGCGGTGTCGACCCACGTGAGTGCGAGAATCACCACCAGCGTGAGGACGAAGACGACGGGGCCAAGGAGGGTGATGGCGAGCCCGAGGCTGAGTGCCACTCCCGTGACGAGCACGACGAAGTACGCCAGCCCGAGTGGGGCCGCGAGCACCAGGTAGGCGAGGGATCGATACGTCCACGGATCGGCGGGTGCAGCGAGCAGTGAACCGATGCCGAACGATGCTGTCGAGTGGTGGGTTGTGTCCGTCATCACCTGGGGAGAAGGGCCGACGGATGGTATAACGGCACAGCGGGCTGTTGGTCGGCCAACTCGACGACGGATTTTTATATTAGGTTCCGCCTGTCGCGAACGCGCGGACTCATACGCCCTCGAGCGAGTGGATTATCGCAAGCAATCCAACGATGGTCACCGTCAGGTTGCCGAGCAACAGCGACGCGTCGCTCAGACCGGTCACCGGCCCCAGTCCGTAACTCACGACGAACGGTCCAACAGTAATCCAGGCGATGCCGACGGCCAGATACCGCATGGTTTGGCTCCGATGGCGCTGATAGCCCCGGTAGGCGAGGGCGGCGACGACCGTTCCGGCGACGGCGGTCGCCAGTGCCGTCAGGAACAGGATCGTCCCGGGGTCGAGCTCAACGGCGACCATAGATCACCCCAAGGATACAGATCAGTCCGAGGAACTGGGCGGTCGTCGCGGCGATTTCCTGCCAGACCGGATCGACCGGTGGTACG
>LKND01000121.1 GCA_001564275.1 Natrialbaceae archaeon Tc-Br11_E2g14
CTTCTGCATCTCGCTCCGTGCGTCATGCACGTCGCTACGATGCGAGGGGAGGGAATCGAACCCACGAACGTCTACACGAGCGGATCTTGAGTCCGCCGCCGTTGGCCGCTTGGCTACCCTCGCACGCATCTTGCGGTACTCACCTCAAGAGGTTAAACGAACCGATTTCGATTATCACGGCTCTCGGGTGAGCGCTCGAGTGTCAGCGCAGTGAACGGCAATCGGATGCCCACGAATCCGTAGAGGGTTGCGCCGCCGGCGTGTGCGACCGACCGTCAGAAACGGAGCCACCGATTCCATACGTCGTTTGAAAACCCGATCATTGTAGCCTCTCTATCCGTTCACCAAACGTATACACTCGACGTCTTGCACTCGGTTACGAAAACGATGGCAGGATATCGTTGCCGAACGCTTCGAGAAACGACTCCTGATTCGTATTAACGTTGTGTAAATAGACGCGATCGACGTCCAGATCGAAATCCCGCTCGAGCCACTTCCGGTGGTCCTCGACGGCTGCTGACACGCGAACGTTTTCGGCGACCTGTTCGCGACCGACAGTGTCGCCCAGCTCGTCGTACTCCTCTGGGGTTCGCAGTTGCTGGGTTACGGGTCCGGGAACGCAGTTGGTTCGCCACTGGTCGTAGGCACCCTCGAGGGCGCTGTCCTCGTTTACGTCCCAGGAGAGTTGCACTTTGAGGAAGACCGGCTTGTCGGGGGCTTCTTCGCGGAACGCCTCGACCCGCGCGGCGTCTGCTTCCTGATCGGGCGTCCCGAGCGTGATCATCCCGTCGGCCCACTCGCCCAGCCACCGGGCGGTTTCCTCGGAGAGCGCAGCGCCGATCAGCGGTGGCGGGGTCGCGGGTTGTGTATAGAGGAACGCCCGCTCGACGGTGACGTGTCCGTGGTGGGTAACCTCCTCGCCGTCCCACAGTCGTTGCATGACGTCGGCACACTCCTCGAGGGCTTCGTTCCGGTCGCGTTTGACGGGCCAATCGGTTCCCGTGATGCCTTCGTTGAGCAGTTGCCCGCTCCCGATGGCCATCCAGAGTCGCGCTGGGTACAACTCACGGAGGGTCGCCGCTGCCTGGGCGATCACTGCGGGATGATACCGATATCCCGGTGCGTTGACCATCCCGTAGCTCATGGGTGTGGCCTCCATCGCCGACCCGAGCCAGGACCAGACGTGGCCCGATTCCCCCTGTCGTTCGCTCCAGGGGTGAAAGTGATCCGACGCCAGGCAGTGGTCGAACCCCTCGGCGCTCGCGGTTTGGACATGGTCGAGCAGGGTACTCGGAGCGAACTGTTCGTGTGAGGCGTGGTAGCCGATCGTCATCCGTAGGGATCACCGTATTAGCCGCGTCAAGACACCGTCCACGGCGGGTGAGTTATACTTCGGGGAGGCAGATGCCGGGGAACGCCAGGATCGTCGGATCACGGGTGCTGGCGACGACCTGACGGTCTCGGAGACGTCTCCGTGGCTGTTTCCAGCCACACGTTTATGCAGCCGTTCGGTGAAGGGACGATGACAGCACCAGATCGACGACGATGTTCACGGCTCACAGTGAACATCACATGAACGATGATCACGGCACACTACTGATGGGATACAGTTCACTACGAGAGTACGCTATCATCGGCAACGACGACCGAACCGCCCTCATCGACCGCACGGGCTCTATCGACTGGTTGTGTCTGCCGCACGGAGCCGCCCCCAGCGTCTTCGGACGGCTACTCGACGACGAGCGTGGCGGCCACTTCGCAATCCGTCCAACGGATCGACACGACGTCGAGCAGTCGTATCTCGAGCACACGAACGTCCTGCAGACCCGTTTCGAGACGCAGGGCGGCACGCTCGAGCTCACCGATCTCATGCCTGTGTGGAAAGACCCCCGTCCCGTCACGGACCAACACGCAGTGTATCGACGCCTCGTCTGCACCGGTGGCGCGGTCACGACCGAACTCGAGTGTCGTCCCCGATTCGAGTACGGGTTCGCACCCGCAGAGGTCTCCAGGACGGATTCGGGGTACGTGGCCACGACAGACAGTGACGCCGAGGCCGCTCCGGAGTGGGTTGGCGATCACGAGGAACCGCTGCACCTCGAACGCTGTGGCGACCGGGCGTTCGAAATGCGGTCGACGGGGGATCGAATCGTCGGGACCGACACGCTGACCGAGGGGGAGACAGTCTGGTTTCGCCTCCAGTACGGCCAGCCGGATGACCCGTGTTCCCCGGGCGGCTGTCGGGAAATCCTCGAGTCGACTGCGGACTACTGGCAGGGCTGGGCCGACGAACTCGTTGCCGACGCAAGACCGCTCGTCGAAGGAACGCCCTGGCACGACGTCATCCTGCGGTCGGCGCTCGTGCTCAAACTCCTGATCAACGAGGGATCGGGAGCGATCTACGCCGCGCCGACAACCTCGCTTCCGGAGGCCTACGGCGAGGACCGTAACTGGGACTACCGATACAACTGGATCCGCGATGCAAAGTTCACGGTCCAGGCGCTGTACAATCTCGGTCGCGAACAAGAAGCCCGCGACTATTTCGAGTGGTTTCGGAACATCTGTCACGAATCACCCGACGAGATTCAACCCGTGTACGGCGTTCACGGCGAGTGGGACCTCACCGAATACGAGCTCGAACACCTCTCTGGCCATCGGTACTCGAGCCCGGTCCGTATCGGAAACGGGGCCGCACCGCAACGACAGCTCGACGTCTACGGGGCGATCGTGCAGGCGATTTACGAGACCCTGCGCCACGACGGAGTGCTGTCGGCCACCGATTGGCGCGCGGTCTGTGCCATCGTCGACCACGTCTGTGACGTCTGGGACGAACCCGACCACGGCATCTGGGAGTACCGCGACGAGACCAGACACTACGTGCACTCGAAACTCCTCTGCTGGGTGGCGATCGATCGGGCGATCGAACTCGCCGAGGACGCCGACGCCGAGGACGCCGACGTCGCCGGCGACGTGCCACTCGAACACTGGCGCGAGGAACGGGCGGCGATTCGCCAGGCCATCCTCGAGCGCGGGTACAGCGAGGAACGCGGGAGTTTCCTTCAACACTTCGAGAGTGAACAAGGTCTCGACGCCGCCTGTCTGTTGATTCCGATCTACGAATTGTTACCACCGGACGACGAGCGGGTGGAGGCGACGATCGACACCGCACTCGAGGAACTCGCGACAGACGACGGACTGGTGTACCGCACGAAAGACAGCGAGGCCGTGAGCGCGGTCCACGGCACGTTCGTCTTCTGCACCTGCTGGCTAATCGACGCGCTCGTCCTCGCCGGACGGGTCGACCGTGCGGAGGAGATTTTCGAAACCCTGCTCGAGCACGCGTCGCCACTCGGTCTGCTCGCCGAACGCATCGATCCGCAGACCGGGGAGCTCATGGGCAACTACCCGCAGGCGTTCAGTCATATCGGCATCATCAACAGTGCGATATACCTCGCGAGCGCGAAAGCAGAATACGGCGACCTGACCCACGATCCCCAGGCAGAATCCCCAAATCGGGCACCACTCTTTCGGTCCTGAGTGCCTTGCCTCGCCTGCACTGATGTGTGAAACCAGATCACCCATCGGTTGGCGCCTGGTAGAGTACTGACGTGGGGGTTTCGGCTCCAGCGGTCGCGACCCCCGAGCCTATACTCCTCGCCGCCCAACGACCGGTGATGGACGAGCACACCCGTGACCCAACCGTCGGCCCGCCGATAACCGACCGTACGCCGACCGGCTGGGACCCGGTCGCCGAACGCTGGGAACACGGAACGCTCCGTCGGGCCACCCGCCACGGCGTCGCGCTATTCAACGGCGGCGAGTACCACGAATCACACGACTGCTTCGAGGACGAGTGGTACAACTACGGGCGGGGAACCCTCGAGAGCCAGTTTCTCCACGGAATGGTGCAGGTCGCCGCCGGCGTCTACAAACACGTCGACTTCGAGGACGACGACGGCATGGACAGCCTCTTTCGGACCGCCCTGCAGTACCTCCACGGCGTCCCACGGGACTTCTACGGCGTCGACCTCCTCGACGTTCGCACCCGAGTGACGAACGCCCGCCAGGACCCCACGCTAGTCGAGGGCTGGCAACTCACGCTGGATGGCCGCCAGCCGGAACCGGAGGCCGCCGATTTCGCGTACGTGGAAGGCCTCGAGTGAGACACGAAGCCGACACTACAATGGTCAAAGTGTATTACTATGGAAACGGTAGCGACCGTCCGACAGGGCTCGAGCAGTGACCTCCTCCCGCGCCCGAAGACGCGGGAATCAGCGTCAGTCCGGTCACTCGAGGAGGTCGCCCCCCTGGACTCCCAACCGAACGCCCCGAACGGCCCCTCCCCTACAGATCGCCTTCCGCTTTGAGCCCCTCGATGACGTCGTCCACGAGCTCCTCGACGTCGTCGTAGGGGAACTCTTGATGCCCCGAGAGTTTCGTCCCGAGCTCCATCGCCGTGAAACTCACGTCACCGGATTCGAATTTCGTCATGGGACCGTCCGGTAGCGCCGGGACGAGGTCCATCTGGTTCGACACGGGGTAGTCGGCGCCCTCGAAGGCGTCGGTCAGCTGCTCGCGTAGGTCGGCTTCGGATGCCATGTGTTTGCGTTCCCCACTGGCCATCCTAAACGTTCTGGAACGTGGACAAACAGTGGCCCGGTTCACGACCGCATCGTCAGTGGTCGTCGAGGCCTCGGGGGCCATCGCACCCATCGAAGCGACGCACCCGTTTGGCAAACAAATCTGAAGGTTTTTGGTACGGCTCGATGACCGTCTCGAGTATGCGAGATGCGCTTGCCGACTGGCGACCGGTGGTCGACGAGGCGATAGCCGACCTGCTCCCCCGTGAGGTCACGGTCGACTACCTCGAGTCGTTCTTCGGCGAGCCACCCTTCGAGTACGACGCCGATGGCATCCAGCGGGCGCTTTCGGACCCGGTGTGGGACCTTCTCGACCGCGGCGGCAAGCGCTGGCGTGCGGTCCTCTTTCTCGTCTTCATCGAGGCGTTCGGCGAAGATCCCGAGGCGTACCTGCCCTACGCCTGCATCCCCGAAATCCTCCACAACGGGACCATCATCGTCGACGACGTCGAGGACGGGGCGGCCAAGCGTCGTGGCGAGCCAGCCCTCCATCACGTCTACGGCGAAGACGTCGCCCTCAACGCCGGCAATGCGATGTACTTCCTCCCGCTGAAGATCGTCAGCGAGAACCCCGCCAATCTGGAGCCCGACACTCGCCTGCGGGCCTACGAGATGTTGCTGTACGAACTCAACCGCACCCATCTCGGACAGGGCATGGACATCTGCTGGCACAACGACCCCTCGAGCCGTATCTCCACCGACCAGTATCTCGAGATGAGTGCCTGCAAGACGGGCTGTCTCGGTCGGATCGTCGCTCGACTGGCGGCGATCGTCACGGGGCAGTCCGAGTCGACCGAGGCGGCCGTCGCCCGGTACGCCGAACGGACGGCGATCGCGTTCCAGATCGGTGACGACATCCTCGACGTCGAACACTCTCTCGGCCGCGCCGGCGACTTCGGCAAGGAGTTCGGCAACGATATCCGCGAGGGCAAACAGACACTGCTCGTCATCCACGCGATGGAGACGGCCGAGCCCAGCGAGGCGCTGCGTCTCGAGGAGCTCCTCGCGATGGAGACCAACACCGACGAGGAGGTACTCGAGGCCCTCGAGATCATCGAATCGACGGGGAGCATCGAGCACGCCCGCGACCGGGCCCTCGAGTTCGCCGCGCAGGCCCGACAATCCCTCGACGACCTGGACATCGAGCTCGAACCCGAGGCGAAAGCTCAGTTGCTCGAGTTCACCGAGTTCGTCGTCGAGCGCGACGTGTAGGCGGCGTGGCTGTAACTCGTATCGGTGGGCGGTGCCCGCGGTTTGAGACGGCTTGCTGTGCCGTGACCGTCGGTTTCTCGTCCCGGATCGGCAATCAGCCTGGAGAAACCACGGGAAACCCGACGAAACCTGCGCGGCCCACACGCTTTACACCCAACCGATCCAATCTGGGCTATGGTCGAAGTCCTTGCAGCCGACATCGCCCGATTCGTTCGCGCAACTGGTCCCGAGACCGACGAGACCTTGGCGGAGATGGACGCCTTCGCCCACGAGGAGGGATTTCCCCACGTCGGTCCCGAGGTCGGCGGTTTCCTGCGCCTGCTCGCACGCATGGCCAACGCCCGCCGGATCTTCGAGTTCGGTTCGGGGTATGGCTACTCGGCTTACTGGTTCGCCGAGGCCCTTCCCCAGGACGGCGAGATCGTGCTCACGGAGGTCGACGCGGACGAACTCGAGCTGGCCGAGGAGTACATGGCTCGCGGGGGGTACGACGAACTCGCTCGGTACGAACTCGGTGACGCCCTCGAGACGATCGAGGCGTACGATGGCCCCTTCGACGTGGTGTTGATCGATCACCAGAAACACCGCTACCGGGAGGCGTTCGAGGCGGTTCGTGCGCAGGTGCCCGTCGGTGGCGTGATCGTCGCCGACAATGCCATGCGCGCTGGGATCATCCAGTTCGATACACTCCTCGAGATCTTCGAGGGCGGCGACCCCGACGACGTCAACGAGCATACGCGAGGCATCGCGGACTACCTCGAGACGGTGCGATCGGATCCCGACTTCGAGACGGTCGTCCTGCCCCTCGGTGAGGGGATCGCAGTCAGTTACCGATTCCAGTAACAGTCAGTACTCGTAGTCCCGGTCGACCACAGGATCGTCAGTCGACGTGGGCGTGTGACCCGCACTGTACTCGCGGAAAGCAAGAAACGTCGTACTCGAGCAGGCGAGCAACAGCATGGCCCAGGTCATGGCCGTGATCGTCGCGCCAACGCCAGCGTCGGCGGCCGGGAGGGCAGTGGCGACGGTAGCGGGGCCGAGCGCGTGGAGACCGGCGACGGCGATAAACGCCAGCCAGCTGCCAAGCGAGAGGCGGGCCAGTGATGGACGGGACTGCCGGCGCGCAACCTGAGCGACGCCATAGACGCCGACGA
>LKND01000046.1 GCA_001564275.1 Natrialbaceae archaeon Tc-Br11_E2g14
CTCGAGAATCACCAGGCTGGTGGGCAATCGGTCGGTATCGGCCACACGCGATGGAGCACCCACGGGCCGCCCTCCGATCGGAACGCCCACCCACACACAGACGCCGAGAACCGCGTCGCGGTGGTCCACAACGGTATCATCGAGAACTACGAGGAGCTCAAATCGTCACTTCGGAATGACGGCGTCGTCTTTACCAGCGAGACCGACACGGAAGTCGTTCCTCACCTGATCGCCCGCGAGCTCGAAGCGGGGCGGGACCCGAAGACGGCGTTTCGGGAGGCGATTGGCCAGTTAGCGGGGAGCTACGCCATTGCGGCGGTGTTCGAGGGGTCCGAAACGGTGTACGCCGCCCGCAACGAGTCACCGCTCGTCCTCGGCATCGGCGACGACGGCCACTACCTCGCGAGTGACGTCCCGGCGTTCATCGAGTACACCGACCGGGTTATCTACCTCGACGACGGGGAGTACGCGACGATCACCGCGGACACCGTGACCGTCACGGATGCCACCGGCCAGCCGATCACCCACGATATCGACACGATCGAGTGGGACGCCGAGGACGCCGGCAAGAGCGGCTACGACCACTACATGCTCAAGGAGATCAACGAGCAGCCGACGGCCATCCGTGAGTGCCTTCGTGGTCGCCTGAACGAACTCACCGGCCGGGTCGAACTCGAGGAACTCGCAGGCCTCGATCCCGACGGGGTGGTGACGTTCGTCGCCTGCGGAACCTCTTATCACGCGGCGATGTTCGGCGCCACCCTCCTGAACCGGTGGGGGGTCGACGCCAGAGCGGTACTCGCCAGCGAGTTCGACGGCGGGAGTGTTCCGCTCGGGCCCGACTCAGTGGTCATCGGCGTCACCCAGAGCGGCGAGACGGCAGACACCATGCGGGCCCTTCGTGAGGCCAACCGTGCGGGGGCGACGACGCTCGCGGTCACGAACGTGGTCGGCAGTTCGGCCGCTCGTGAGACCGACTACACCCTTTACATTCGAGCGGGACCCGAAATCGGCGTCGCGGCCACGAAGACCTTCGCCAGCCAGCAAGCCGCGCTGACGATGGTCGCCGCCAGCCTGACAGACCACCGGTCACGAGAACTCATCCAGAGCCTTCGATCGGTGGCAAACGGCATCCAGCAGGTACTCGACGATTCGAGTGCGCGAGCGATCGCCGAGGCCTATACCGAGGCCAGAGCGTACTTCTTCATCGGGCGTGGACTCGACTATCCGGTCGCCCTCGAGGGCGCGCTCAAGCTCAAGGAAATCTCGTACAAACACGCCGAGGGGTTCGCTGCGGGCGAGTTGAAACACGGACCGTTGGCGCTCGTCGGCGAGGACACCCCGGTATTCGCGCTCGTGACCGGTGGTGGCAACCGGGCCGAAAAGACCATCGGGAACATCAAGGAAGTCGAGGCTCGCGGCGTGCCCGTGGTGGCGGTGACGGACGGCCAGACGGAGGTCGACCGCTACGCCGATCACGTCCTCGAGGTGCCCGAACTCCCCGAGGTGGCGAGTTCGATCGTCGCGAACGTTCAGCTCCAACTCCTGGCCTACTGGATCGCCAACGATCTCGGTCGGTCGATCGACAAGCCTCGACACCTCGCCAAGAGCGTCACGGTGGAGTGAGGCGGCTGGATGACGGCCCCGGAGCGAACAGGGCCTCGGCAGATACGAGCGCGCTCGAGTGCAAACTGATGTAAACCGATGCAGCGGGACAAACAGCAGACACAAAGCCCTGGCCCCGCCACGGGAAGGTATGAGCGAGTCGTTCGACGACACCGGTGACATGTTACAGGGCTACATCGACCAGAATCACGAGTTCCTCTCGTGGCTCGGGACCACCGTCGGACACGTCGGCGACGGCGAGATGTCGATGGCCATTCCTTACGACGAGAAACTGACCAACACGCGTCCCTCGGCACAGGACCGCCGCCCTGACATTCACGGGGGCGTCGCCGCGACCCTGATCGACACTGTCGGCGGACTGGTCTTTCACACGACGTTCGACCGCCCAACGGAGAGTGGCGCCGCGACCATTAATCTCAACGTGAACTACCTGCGACCCGCGACCGGCGACCTCGAGGCGACGGCCAACATCGTCCGCGCCGGCTCGAGTGTCGGTGTGAGCGAGATTACCGTCGAGAGCACGACGCCGGACGGAACGACTCGCGAGGTTGCGACGGGACAGGGCTCCTATCGGCTGTTTCGTCCGGAAGAGTGAGTGGCGAGTGCTCCGTCTTGGAGCCTGTGTTTTGGGGACTGGCGTTTGGAGCCTGCCGCCTGCGGAGTGGGGCTTGAGGCCTGCATCCTGTGGCCTGAACCTCGGAGACCGCATCTTGCGGCCTGAACCTCGAGCGTCGGTCATTTCGCCGTCTTTATACGTCGAATTCCCCTGGAAATCGATACCATGTGGCCGCTTGGACACCTCGCGATTGCCTATCTCCTCTATGCGCTCTGGACGCGTTCCCGTGGGCGGATCCCGACAGCAATACCGGTCGTGATCGTCGCTGTTGGAAGCCTATTCCCTGATCTCGTGGACAAACCCCTGGCGTGGTATCTTGACGTCTTACCGACCGGGCGAACGCTCACACACTCGTTGCTCGTCCTCGTCCCCCTCTGTCTGGTCGTGTTCGCCGTCGCCGATCGATACGACCGTCGCGAGTACGGCATCGCCTTCGGGATCGGTGCGCTCTCCCACTCGCTGGTCGACGCCGCCCCGGCACTCTGGGGCGGCACCGATGCCGGCTTTCTGCTCTGGCCGCTGGTTCCCGTCGAGGCGTACGAAGATGGCGCCCCCAGCGTGATGGAACTGTTGCTCGCGTCATTGTCCGACCCGTACTTCCTCTCGGAGTTCGTCTTCGCCGCGATCGCGTTCGTCGTCTGGCGGGCGGACGGCTACCCCGGTCTCGAGGTCCTGCGCCCGCCCATCGGTCGGCTCTGGAGGGATCCCGAGGGTGGGGATTCCGACTGACACTCGAAACGCACCCTCAATCCGCGAAGCAGACCCGTTTCACGTCGGCCATACCCGCCCGACGCACCACGGCCCGCACCGGATCCTGCACGCCGTCGAGATTCGGCGACTCGCCGTCGAGCAGGAGTACCCGACCGACCGCGCCGACCTCGAGGACGCCGTACTCGAGGTCGAGCAGTCCGGCCCCGTTGACGGTCGCCATGCGCAGAATCTCGCGGGCGGGAACGTCGGTCAGTTTCGCGAGGACGGCCATCTCCCGGAACATCGACGGACTGTTCAACATGACGTTGTCCGTCCCGAGGGCGACCGTCGTCCGCTCGAGGAGGGTCTCGACGGGCGGGACGCCGACACCCGTCACGAGATTGGAGCGGGGGCAGACCACCACCGGTACGTCCTGGTCGTCGATCCGCTCGAGGTGTCGATCCTCGGGATGGACGACGTGAATCAGGAAATCGGGCTCGAGGTCGAGTGCAGGATCGAGGTCGCTGGGATCAGCCTCCCCGGCGTGGATGGCGAACGGCTTACCCGCGGCCCTGGTCGCCGCTCGCTCCGCGGCGAACTCGTCGTCGTTCGCGCCGCTGGCCCCGAAGCCGTCGCCGGCCGCCATCGCCTCGACGGACTCACGGGCAAACGCGAAGGTGTCGATCGCCAGTCCATTTGCGGCCTCCCGCAGGTACGAGACGCCCTCGACGCCACCCTCACGGAAATCGTAGCAGGCAGCCGTCCCCCCCTGTTCCATGTACTCGAGGGAGGTCGCGATACCCGCGATCAGTTCCTCGGGGCTCGCCGCCCGGAGGAGCTGGTGCTTGAGTCCGTCAGGCGGGGCGACCAGTTCCTCGAGCGTCAGCCCGCCGCCGGCGTCCTTGGCGATGGAGTCCCCGAGGTGGGTGTGGGCGTTGACGAACGCCGGGAGCACGATATCGTCGCTCTCGACGGTCGTTTCCTCGATCGCGTCGATCCGACCGTCCTCGCCGATCACGAGCCGGCCCTCGACGGGCTCGAGTGTCGGGCCCCGTAGGATCGTTCCGGTCAGTTCCATGGGGGCACTTGCGGGGAGAGCGTCTTGAACGGTTCGTCGGGGATCGACTCCAGCTGGCGAGTGACGGAGCTCTCGAGACCCGCCGACCACGGGGTTTTTGCTCGTCGGCTCGGTGGTGTCGGGCATGACACTCGATCCGGTCCACTTCGACGGGATCGCCCGGCTGGCCCAGCGGATCGACTACGGGGCTGACGAGCGCGACCACCGCCAGTTCGCCGACACCGTCTGGCAGGAGTTTCTCGACCCACTCGTTCACGACGGTCGGGTCGTCCTCGAGCCACTCGAGTCGGTCTCGAAACACGTCGTCGGGCTGGAGACGGCAGCCCTCTGTGATCCCCCGTATCCGACGGAGCATGGGCTCGACGCGGGAACGATCAACCCGACCGTGTTCAAGAACGGGCTGGTGATCGACATCGCCCAGGCGGCAATGAGCGCCAGTCCCTCCGACCTCGACCTCCACCGGTCGCGAACCGTCGTCGCGACGGTCCACTCGAGTGACGCGACCGCCACCGTCGAGGAGGGGTGGGAACCATTCGACGACGGATACAGCCGCTCCCAGGCCGTGAAGGTCCCACCGCTGCCCCGCTTCGCCGAGGGCGTCGTCCACGCCCTCGCGCTTTACCTCGCCGAGAGTACTCACGCTCTGGAGTACGCCGAGTGGGTGTCCGATCTGCTTGTCCTCGACGGCCCGCTGTATCCACGTGGCTTGCTCCGCTGGTCGGACCAGCACCCCGACCTGGCGACCTTCCTCGAGGAGGAAGCCCAGCCAGCCGAGGTCCTCGAGAACTACGTCCGTCTCGTCGAGACGTTCGTCGACCGAGACGTGCCGCTCGTGGGGTTCGTGAAAAATCCCGCGACCCGTGTGCTGACCCGCACGGTCCGCGCCAAGTCGGCAGAGGCACCGTGGGGCGACGATGCCACCTTCTTCACCCGCATTCTCGAGCGCGGTGAGTACGTCGAGGACGTCGACGGGGATCGATGGGAACGTGACACCGACCACCTCACCTACACTGGTTGGTTCCGCTCGAGGGGTGGTGTCGATCACCCGCTGTCGGCCGAGGGTGACGCGCTCGGTGTCGATCGCCGGCTCAAGCCGGCCGTCTACGAGGTGTGCTTTTTCGTCATCTACGACCCTCGAGACGACCTGGTGTATCGAGTCGAGGCACCCTACGGCGTCGTCCGGGACGACGACACACGGTCGGCGCTGACCAGACAGCTCCTGCAGAACGTCGCCGTCGCCCACGGACCGCCCCAGAGTATCGAGAAGGCGGACGAACTCGCCCGGATCAGCGCGAACGAGAAGCGGTCGCTCAGAGAGACCC
Organism: Natrialbaceae archaeon Tc-Br11_E2g14; assembly: GCA_001564275.1. Lineage (GTDB taxonomy): Archaea > Halobacteriota > Halobacteria > Halobacteriales > Natrialbaceae > Natronosalvus. The sequence continues at coordinate 5,333 of LKND01000046.1, forward strand.
TCGAGGCCCAGTTCGAGACGGCCGCGAGACGGAGCTACGACGAGAAGCGGTGGGGAGAAGAGTACGCCTAAGACAGGTCACAACCGTCGAACCGGACCTAGGCGACGTCGCCTTCGATCGGGTCGCCGGCATCCGCCGGCAACTCGTCTTTCTCGACGTCAAACTCGACGGCCTCGCCCCCCAGGCCAATCCGAGTGAACTGGGTTCTGATGTGCTCTTTGGCGGCCTCGAGTGCCTGCTCACGCGTGTCGAAGCCTCGGGGCATGGGTGATTCGAAGGCCACGTTGACCTCGCGGCCCTCGACCTCCTGGACCGTCCCGCCACTTTCGACCTCGTAAAATTCGTCACAGATCCAGATGTAGGCGGCGTCCTCGTCGGGGGCCCCGCGAAACGAGGGGGCGCGCTCCCCGCGTTCGTAGAGCGTCCCGGTCAACTCCGTCCCACCGGCACGGCCGCGTACGAGTAACATACATTCGAGTAAGGGCCGCCACACGGAAAAACCGGCTGGTTGGTGAGTGTTCCCAATAAGTGCGTGCCAACCTTCCGCCTTCGGTAGGCGCGTATTGGCCGGATGAACGGGTTGATTACCGCGTCCGTCAAGCTCGAGAGACGTGACGATACCAACCGTTGTTGTAGCCATGTCATCCCGAGTCCGGATACGAGAATCTATCGAAAGACCTCAGCTTCGTGGCTCCATAGCCCCCGGAACACGCCGGAGGAGTACCGAGGAGTCCGATCCAGAATTGGAAAGCTATTAGTGAGTTGTATCGCAGATGAAATCCATGGCTACTGATCAATCCAGTGAGTACGAGGGTACTCACGATTCGAATGTCGACCAGAGTCGCCGTCGCTTTCTCGGCACCACTGCCGGCGTCTCCCTGGCCGCGCTCGCCCCCGCGAGTGCCAGTATCGCCGCCGAGGCCGACGAGGACACGATCACGATCGTCCACGACACACATTTCCACGGTCGGTTCCGCGACGCCGGTGCCGACGACCTGAACATCGCCCGGTATTACACCGTCGTCCAGGACATCCTCGAGGACGCCGACAACTCGATGTTCCTCGGCAACGGTGACGACATCGCACCGTCCCTGCTCGGTCTCGAGTACGAGGGCGAGCACATGATCGAGGCGCTCAATTACATGGACCTCGACGCCGTCGGTGTCGGTAACCACGAGTACGACTTCGGCGCGGACGTCGCCGAGGAACGCTTCGAGGAGAGCGAGTTCCCGTGGCTCGTCGCGAACCTGCTGACCGACGAGGACGAACCGGTTCCCGGTACTGAACGGTGGACGACGTTCGAGGTGGGCGAGCACACCGTCGGCGTGTTCGGGCTGGTCGTGGAAGGCTTCCACAGGATCACGGACTATCCCGAGGAGTGGCAAGTGCTCGAGTACGTCGAGAGCTCCCAGGAGGCCGTCGACACCCTTCGCGAGGAAGACGGTGCCGACATCGTGGTCTGTGCCTCACACGTCAGCAGCGGCGTTCACTTCACCCTGGCTGAGGAAGTCGATGGACTCGACGCCATCGTCGGCTCGCACTCGGGTGTCGTCTTCGATGAGCCACAGATCGAACACGGGACGATCATCAGCGAATTCGGTGACGAGTTCGCCCACGTCGGGGCGATCACCATCGACGGCGAGGGGGAACTCGTCGACTGGCAGCGGGTCGACCTCATGCCTGAGTTCTGGGATCCCGCGGACGAGGTGGACGAGTACGACGAGATCACGACGCGCGCGCTCGACGACATCGAGGAAGATGAGGGACTGATGGAACTCTACGAGGAGTGGCAGGTCCCCCTCGACGACGAACTCGAGCAGCCGTTCTTTACGAGCGAAACCGACCTCAACGGTTCGTATGACAACTACGCCGTCGAAACTGGCTTCGGGAATCTCATGACCGACGCGATGGCAGAGGTTGGCCGGATGGGAGATATCGACGTCGACGCTGTCGTCCAGAACGGTGGCGGTATCCGTGCGGAAACGACCTACGAGGCAGGGGAAATTTCGGGGTCTGCGGTCATGGAGACGCTTCCCTTCCCCAACGAAATTGAAGTCGTCGAGGTGACGGGCGAGCAACTGATCGACTTCCTCATCGGCGAACAGCGTCCACATCCGAGCGACCAGTTTGGGACCCAGCCGGCGCTCCAGGTCTCTGGCATCTCGTATGAGTGGTGGGGCCACGAGGACGACCACGGCATCGACGACGAGTGGTACCGCGACGGTGACTCAGCGATCGCCAACGTGTTCATCGATGGCGAACCTATCGAGTACGACGAGACGTACAATCTCGCCAGCAACGACTACGTCATCGGTCGCGACCCGGTCCTCAGTGAGGCCGAAGTCCTCCTCGAGTCCGGACAGTTCCAGGGTCCCTGGGTCCTCAGCATTCTCGAGGAGTGGGGTGAAGTCGCGCCGGAGCGCGAACACCGCATGATTCGCGTCGACGAGGACCTCGGATCGGCCGAGGTGTACGACAACGACGACACGGTCGACCTCGAGTTCGCCTACCCGGCTGGTGGCGAGGCACTCCTGGCCGACACGTTCCGGGCCGTGATCCGGACCGGGGACGCACTCGAGGCCCACGACGTGAGCGACGACGGCGACACCGTGACCGTCAGCTTCGACGCCGCAGACCTCGAGGCGCTGGCCTCGAGCGTCGACGATCCCGTCCTTCGGGTGTTCGGCGAGTACGAAGCGGACAACGACGCGTGGGACTACGGTTTCGACATTCCAACGTCGGACGGGTACGATAACCTCAAGCTCAAAGCCAGCGCGGACGATGGAGCCGTCCTCGAGGCAGTGAGCGACGAGGACGAGGATGACGACCCTGCTGACGAGGACGAGGATGACGACCCTGCTGACGAGGACGAAGATGACGACCCTGCTGACGAGGACGGAGATGATGGGCCGATCGACGAAGACGACGAGCCAGACGACGACGTCGACGACGGCTCGCCAGGCTTCGGTCCGTTCGCCGCGCTCGCCGGCGGGGCTGGTGGTGCCTACCTCTACTCCCACGTCCGCGGCGATGAAGAAGACGAACCCGACGTTTGAAATCGCCAATTGGCCATCCCAGCAACGACCTGCCGGCGGTCGTCGATTTCACTCGACACCAATCGGACCGTCGTGGCTCCGTTCCGACGCGTGCTAACTTGGTTGGCGATAGACACCCGCACTCGAGCAACGTCAGTGGTGACTATACACCATACCGCCGCGTGCCCACTGGCTTGACCCAACGCAGTTTATGGAAAGAACAGGCGCAAAACCTCGCCCTTTAGGGCGGGGAGGATGTCAACTGGCGAGTGCCCCTGGAAGGGGAACAAGTAAATCAACGAAACTCTAGGCGTCCGATACGAATGGTCGAGGACACACCTCACACGCGTCGACAACTGCTCTGGAGTGCCGTGGGTGCCAGCACCGTCGCCCTCGCTGGCTGCATTGGGAGCGACGACACGGACGAGGAGGGGGACGACGAGCCGTCAGATGACAGGGTCGACGACGAGAACGGCTTCGCCTTCCCGGAGGTCGAGGATCCGCCGGATGCCGTCTACCGGCCGACCCACCGCGAGGAGATGTTGATGGTCGAACCGGTCGAGGCCGGCGACTACCTGTTCGGCCCGATGCTCACCTACGCTCATCCGTTCTGGTTGACCGAGGGCTCGAGTATCGAGCACGTCGAACCGTCGGCCGACGACGACGTCCACCTGATGGTGACCGCCTGGGACGCCGAGACGGGAATAGTGCTCCCGCTCGACTCGAGTCCGCTGTTCGAGATCAGTCACGTCGATGGCGAGTTCACCGACGAGGAACGCCCCTGGTTGATGATCTCTCAGCAGATGGGGTTTCATTTCGGGGACAACATCGCACTCGACGAGGACGGGACCTATCGCGTCGAGGGAAGCGTATCCCCCATCGACATCCGCAAGACAGGCGAGTTCGAGGGCCGGTTCGAGGAGTCCGTCGAGTTCGAATTCGAGTTCGAGTTCGATGACGACCTCCGGGCGCTGCCGGCACAGATCGAGTACTTCCCCGAAGAGGAGTGGGGGGAACCGGGAGCCCTCGAGCCGATGGATCATGGGGATCATCACGACGACGGGGACGATCACCACCACGACGACGGGGACGATCACCACCACGACGACGGGGACGATCACCACCACGACGACGAGGACCACCACCACCACGTCCCATACTCCGCCCTCCCACCCGCCGAAGACCTCCCCGGCCATCTCCAGGAGCCCCTCGAGAGCAACGACGCCGTCTTCGAGACCACGGTCATCGAACCCGGTTCCCGGTTCGTCGACGGCGACGACTGGTATCTCGCCGTCTCCGCCCGCAGCCCCTACAACCGCTGTGTGCTCCCGATGATGGCCATCGAGGCCACCGTCGACGACGACACGTACTCGCTCACTGAAACCATCGACCACGAACTCGACTACCACTACGGGGTGGCCCTCGAGGCAGACCCCGACGGAGCCGAGCTGGAACTCGAGGTGCTGACCCCGCCACAGGTCACGCGTCACCAGGGCTACGAGACGGCGTTCGTCGACATCGAACCCATGTCGACGGTGATCTCGCTGTGAGCAACGACGGAAGCGGCGGTCACGGGACACCTGGTGGGCCCTCCCGCCGGTCGGTCATTCGTGGTGGGGCCGTCGCCCTCGCCGGGACGGGACTGACCGCACTCGCCAGCGGGCCAGCCATCGCGGGCGACCAGCTTGCCGTGTTCAGGCCCGACCCACACAGCCTCGAGCCCGCTCCCGGCGAGACGGTCGAGGTCGACGTGGAGATGCAGAGCCAGGGTGGCCACGGCGGCGAAGGCGTCGTCTCGATCGAGTTCATCGTCCAGTACCACCCCGACCACGTCGAGGTCGTCGACATCGAGCCCGGCACCTGGCTCGAGCAGGGCGAAGAGACCGAAATTCTCGAGGATATCCACTACTATCACGAGGCCGGCACGGCCATCCTCGAGCAGGAACGGAAGCCGGCCGAAGGCGGGGCGACGGGGCGCGACCACTTGGCGACCGTCACGCTCGACATCGCCGACGATGCCCCAGTCGGCGAAACGTTGGTGACCTTCGGCAACTCAGAGGTCTACCTCGAGCGGCAGTTTCAACTCCCGGTTCACCACCAGGAGGTTACCCTGGCCGTCGGCGGAGAGGACGAGCAACACGAGGAATTCGACCATCCGGATCCGACCGACAGAGAGGCGCTCGAGGCGGCCACAGAAAGCGGTTCGGACGGCGAGGACGACGATGACGACGGTGACGGGAGCCAGGACGATGGAAGTGAGACAGAAGACGGCAGTGGAACGGATCCAGGCGGGGACGACGGCGACTCGTCGACCGACAATGGTTCGGACGAGCAAGACGACGAGACACCAGGACCTGGCGTGCTTGCCGCACTTGCCGGCGTGGGCGGTGGTGCATATCTCTACGCCCGGCACGACGGCGAAGAGGGTGAAACGCCAACCCAGTAATCGCGATCAATCGAGACCATCGGTGCCCGACTCGAGGGAAACGGGTTTGTAGGTTGCTCGGATATCGTGTACGTATGACCGATCTGGGCGACTTCGAATCGTTCGACGGCGATGGCGCGAGCGACGACCACCCCTCTTCCAGCGCCAACACCACCGAACACGACGCCACCGCTCCCGTCTCCAGCGGTTCGGAGGAGGGGGCAGACGATGCGTTCCAGCGATCCGAGTTCGGCGGACTGGACGACGTCACGAGCGCCACCGGCATCGGGACGATCTGCGTCTCCCAGGGCCTGCGGGTCGCCACGGATGCAGACGAAACCACGCTCAAGGCGTACGTCACCGCCGAAAACCGATCTGCGATCCGCCTCGGAACGTACGTCCTCGCGCGCTATCCCGACGGGGAGCGGCTGTTCTGTCAGATCGCCGGCCTCGAGTACGCCCAGCAGTACCACGCCGACGACGCCACGGAGATCCACGCCCGGCGTGCGATGCACGGGGGTGGGTTCGATCCCGCGGACGAGGCCGATTACAAGTTCGTCGCCGAACTCGAGCCGATCGCCGTCCTCTACGACGACGAGGGTGAACTCAAGCGGCGGATGACCGACCGGGTGCCAAAGCCCCAGACGGTCATCCAGCAGGCAACCGACACCGAGGAGATCAAGACCGGGCTCAAGATGCCCGAGGCGGGCGTCTTTCTCGGACACCTCTCCGTCGGCGGCGAGAAGGTTCGGACCAACACCTCGCCACCGACCATCGACTACCGACTCAAAGACGACTACGAGGCCGGCGACCCGCTCGTCTTCCGCCACACCCTCATCGCCGGCGGGACGGGGTCGGGGAAGACCCACGGGGCGAAGAACATCCTCCGGCAGTATCTCAGCGAAGAGCGTGCCTATCCCATGGAGGACGGACGCACCGTCACCCCCGCCGTCGTGCAGTTCGACCCACAGGACGAGTACGCCCAGATGCACGACGACAACCCCGATCTGGACGACGAATTCGCTCGTCGCCTCGAGCGCGAGGGAATCGCCTACGGCGGCCACGACGACACGACGGCGTTCGTCCCCAAGGTGGGCGACTCGACGTACGCGGCGGGCCACCACCGCGCGGAGCAACTCGCGTTCACGATACCGTTCTCGATGTGTCGCTCCCGGCCGTGGCTGGTGTCGGGTGGCTCGCTCAACGACAACCAGTACGGTGCGCTCACCTACCTGATCGACCGGTTTTTCTCCGAGCACGGCGGCGATGGTAGTTACGCCGAATTCAAGACGTTCCTCGACGATCCGGCGCTGCGAGAGGCACTCGACGAATCGGGACGTGTCCACGAGGCCACTTACGACGCCGTCCGTCGTCGCGTCTTCGGCTTCGACGACGTGTTCGACCAGGACGCCCGACCGATCACCGAGTTGATCCACGATTTCGTCGCTCCCGGCCAGCTCAGCGTCGTCCCGACCTACCACATCAACGACTCTCGAGCAACAGAGGCTGTCGTCCTCGCGTTATCGTCGCTGCTCATCGACCAGAAACTGTCGAACGATCCCGACTTCGACCGCATCAAGGAGACACCGTTGATTCTGGGCATGGACGAGGCGCACAACTTCCTCACGGACGCCGACAGCGTGCAGGCCAGGAAAGTAATCACGAAGTTCACCGAGGCCGCCAAACAGGGCCGCAAGGAACGCCTGGGGTTGTTCCTGATCACCCAGGACCCCCAGGACATCGACGACGCCGTCTTCAAACAGATCAACACGACCGTCGTTCTCAACCTCGGGGACGAGGACGCGATCAAGAGCGTCAACATTCCGAGCGACCTCGAGTCGAAGGTCCCCTACATGGAGAAGGGCCAGATGGTGGTCTACTCGCCGGACAACTCCGAACCGGTGGAACTGATCGGACTGTCAACCTGTGTGACCCGACACGGACGGGATTGACCAGGCGGGTTGGTGTCGTGGCCCCCAATGATCACCCACCGGGTTGGTGACCACCGAGACACAGTAGCCCAATCCGCGTCCTCGAGTCCGACAGCACCCACAGAGCATTGGTATCCATCTAATCGAGGAGACGCGGCGGCCATCGAGGGACCGTGAGGATAACGAGCCGCGTCACCCGATCCGACCATTCCCGCATCCTGGGGTGACAATCGCGTTGCAGGCATGGAGTGGAATACGCAACGTCGATTCCTCGAGAACGTTCCTCATAGATAGGCGTCAGTGATCGCGTACACGTTCACGTTGGCTCGACAGAATCAGCCAACCGGCCGTATTATTTGAATGTGATTCAGTTTCCTGAAAAAGTAATTGAGTATGTTTTTCGACCACGTATATTGGGACAATGTCCGGTAAATCGATTTCGTATAGAACAACCGCAAATTGTGGCTTCTATTGTATAAACGTTTTGCTTTTTGCAATTCTATCTTATATTGGTGGGCAATATTGCCGGTACTTATCGGATGAATAGTACGTTAGTTCTGGCGCGAAATTTGCCTGAGATGGTGTGAAAAGCGGCAACATGGCAATTTCTTAAATATTGGGAGTCTATCTGTTACGAATGTAATAGATAGCATCCGGATGACATTCGCCCACATACCTCACAAGGTTTAAATAGTATCAGTATGTCGTATGCGGTGATGACTTCAAATTCACGAAGAAGGTTTTTACAGACCATCGGTGCAGCGGGTGCAGTTGGTACTGCGGCACTCGCAGGGTGCTTCGGTGTCGACGATGACGAAGACGACGTCGAGGTGGGGGATGAAGTTCCCGAACTCCAGTTCGTCTTCCCGACCTCCGGTTCCAACCCAGATCGAAACGAACTCGGTGGCTTCATTTCCGAGAACTTAGAAGAACTCGGGTTCGAAGTCGATCGCCAGGAACTCGACTTCGACCCCCAGATTCAACAGGCTACGGTCGACCTCGACTTCGGACTGAATCTCTCCGGATGGGGTGGGACGCCCGAGCGAATCGACCCCGGGATCTTCCTCTATGACATGCACCACTCGAGCAACACCGGGGAAGGTGGCCGAAACGGTGCCGGATACGAGAACCCCGACTACGACGAGATCGCCGAAGCGATCATGGCGGAGACCGACCAGGAGGCCCGTCGAGAACTCGTCATGGAGGCCCAGGAATGGCTCGCCATGGACCAATCGCGCTGTTACATCGCGAACGAGGGTGGCGTCCACCCGTACAACGCAGAGCGACTCGAGAGCGTCAACCCGGGACTCGGGGAGGGGCTCAACGGCTTCTGGAACTTCATGGAGGCCGAACCGGCGGACGACGTCGACCAGGTGACGTTCGGTTACTCCTCGGACATCTTCTCGCTGAACCCGATGCAGGATCTGACCACGCCGGATCGACAGTTCATCCGACTGCTGTACGACCCCCTGTACCGCTTCGACGAGGGTGGCATTCCGACGCCGTGGCTCGCGGTCGACGAACCGGATGTCTCCGACGACGGGACGACGTTTACCGTCGAGATTCGTGAGGGCCACACGTTCCACGACGGTGAGGAGGTCACCACCGAGGACGTGAAGTTTTCCTACGAGCTGTTCGCGGAATACTCCCCAACCTATGCGACGTACCTCAGCGGGGTCGAGGACATCGAAACGGATGGGAACGAAATCATATTCCAGCTCGAGGAGCCGGACGCGACGTTCGCCAGCAACGCGCTGGGACAGATCTACGTCTTCCCGATGCACATCTGGGAGGATATCGACGACCCGGTCAACGAGGACGACGAGGACTACATCGGGAGCGGCCCCTTCCAGTTCGACGACTGGGAACGCGAGGTCGAGATGCAACTCTCGCGCTTCGACGACCACTTCGAGCCGCCAAACATCGAGCGACTCATTCGGGTCCCCGGTGACGAGGACGCGCTGGTCGACAACATCGAATCCTACGAGATCGACATGCTCGGCGTGAACCCGACGACCACGCAGATCGATCGACTGGAAGACGACGAAAACATCGGCATGGCCCAGTTCGACGCCGTCGGTCACGCCTTCATGAACTACAACATGCGCCGGGATCACTACAAGGACGTGCAGCTCCGACGTGCTATCTCTCACTGTGTCCCGAAAACGGAGTTCGTCGAGGAAATTCGGGGCGGTCAGGGGTCGGTGACGCACTCACCGATCGCCCCGGCAATCGAGGAGTGGCACAACCCCGACGTCGACGAGTTCGACGGCGACCTCGATGCCGCACGGGAAACGCTCGAAGACGCCGGATACGTCTGGGACAGCGACGGTCGAATCCACTACCCGCCGGACTGGGACGATGACGACGTCCAGATGTTCCTCTCCGTGGACGGCTGAGTGACACACCTACGATATTTGTACCGTCCGTGACCACTCCGACCGATTTGCACACTGATATACGCCCGCGACAGACAATGACACAGATTGAAGATACGCTATGGGACTGAGAGAATACGTCATCAGACGGGTCTTCCAGCTGATATTGACGCTCTGGACACTCGTCACGTTGCTGTTCATCCTGTTTCGGATGGTTCCCGGTGACCCGACGAGTCGCTTCGTCATGGATTACCCGTCCGATGCGGAACGACAGGCACGAATCGAAGAACTCGGCCTCAACGAACCGCTCTACATCCAGTATATCGAATACATGGGCCAACTCCTCCAGGGGGAGTTCGGGGACTCCGCGCATTATCGCCAACCAGTCAGTGAAATTATCTTTCCCCTGTTCCTCAATACGATCGTCCTGATGTTCACCGCGTTGATCATCGCCTACACGGTTGGCATCCTTTTCGGTGCCGCAATGGGATGGTTCCGCGGGAGCCGGTTCGAACGGGTTGGGATCATCGCAACCCTCGTTGCACGGGCCTCACCCGAGTTCTGGATCGGCATTATCCTGGTCTGGATTTTCGTCTTCCAGCTGGGACTGTTCCCCCGGAGCGGTATCGGCGGCTACGGCGGTGAACTGACGATGAACTTCGTCGACAGGTACATCAATTTTGACTTCCTTCGACACCTGATCCTGCCGGCGCTGACGGGCGCGATCGTCTACCTCGCGACACCCGCACTCTTGATGCGCAACACCATGCTCGAGGTACTGAAAGCGGACTTCGTGGAGATCAAGCAAGCCGAAGGGCTCCCGGAGCGAACCGTCCTCTATAAGCACGCTGCACGAAATTCGATCCTGCCGCTGGTCACCGTGGCGGCGATTGCAACTGGTGCCGCGATGGGAGGATCAGTCATCATCGAGACGGTGTTCAACTGGCCGGGTGTCGGTCGCGAGATGGTCGCATCGGTGAGCCGGAACGACTACCCGGTCGCAATGGCGGCGTTCTTGCTCATGGGGACCTCGGTCATCGTGATGAACTTCGTCGCTGACATACTGTATCTCTATCTCGACCCACGGGTGAAATACGAATGAGCCACGATACGACCACCGAAGGGACCGACACGGCCTCCGAAGGGGCCGATACGATCAGCCGTCGGCGACTCCGCTGGGAACGCCGACTCGCTGCGCTGCGCAACTGGGCAGGGATCCTGAAAGCGGACCGTCTCGGCCAGATCGGTATCGCTATCCTCGCGTTCTTCCTCTTCGTCGGGATATTTGCCCGCCCAATCACGGTCGAGTTCGGCTCCGCCTGGTTCCAGATCCAGCCGTTCTCACTGGCGCCACACGAATCCAGCGCTCGAGTGGCCGACGAGTCGCTTGCGCCGCCGAGCCGCGAGCATCCCCTGGGAACGACGTCACTGGGGCGTGACGTCTACTCCCAGGTGATTATCGGGACTCGCGTCACGCTCATCGTAGGGACCATTGCGGCGTTCATGGCCGTGTTCATCGGCGCGAACGTCGGGATCATCAGTGCCTATTATGGCGGCTGGACCGAGGACATCCTGATGCGGATTACGGACGTCGTCTACGGCGTTCCGTTCCTCCCGTTCGCCATCGCGCTGGTGTTCATCCTCGGAGCGAGTCTCGTGAACGTCATTGCGGCGATCGTCTTGATCCTCTGGCGTGGCACTGCCCGGGTCGTTCGATCCCAGGTACTCAGCCACAAGCAACGGCCCTACGTCGAGAGTGCGAGGGCGATCGGTGCAAGCGACTTTCGTATCATGTACGTCCAGATCATGCCCAACGTGTTACCGCTCATTACGCTGTATGCAGCCTTCGCAGTCGCCTGGGCGGTGATTGCCGAAGCGAGCCTGTCGTTTCTCGGCTTGGGGCCACCGGGCATGATTTCCTGGGGCGAAATCATCTACGATGCGAGAAGTGCTGGTGCGCTGCGGGAGGCCTGGTGGTGGGTCTTCCCGGCGGGCGTCTGCATCATGCTGTTCGTGATGTCAGTGTTCTTCATCGGGCGCTCGCTCGAGAAAGTAGTCAACCCCGACCTGCGACACACCCAATAAGATGACACTACTCACAATCGACGGTTTGCAGATGTACTACCGGAGCGACGACGGCTACGTCCGAGCTGCCGACGATATCAACCTCGAGCTCGAGAGCGGGCAAACGCTCGGTCTGGTCGGCGAGAGTGGCTCCGGGAAGACGACGATCGCCCGATCGATCATCCGACTGTTGCCGGATAACGCCGAAGTGATCGACGGGTCGATCGATTTCGACGGGACCGAAGTTACCGACCTGAGCGACCGGGAGCTGCGAAAGCAGATCCGCTGGCGGGAGGTCTCGATGATCCCACAGAACGCGATGAACGGGTTCGACCCGGTGTACACTGTGGGCCAACAGATCGTGCAAGCGATCCGCTACCACGAAAAAGAGACCTCCAAACGGGAGGCGAGGGACCGTGCACGTGACCTCTTCGACGAACTGGGGATCGAACCGGACCGGATCGACGACTACCCCCACCAGTTCTCCGGGGGGATGGCTCAACGGGCGATGATCGCCCTGGCGCTGTGTCTCGAGCCCCGCCTCATCCTGGCCGACGAGCCGACGACGGCACTCGACGTCGTGATTCAGGATCGAATCCTGCAGACGATCAAACGGATGCAAGCGGAGATCGACAGCGCGATGATCCTGATCACCCACGACATCTCGGTGGTCAGCGAGACGGCCGACCGCATCGCGGTCTGTTACGGTGGACGGATCGTCGAACAGGCCGATTCGGCAACGATCATCAAGAACCCGCGGCATCCGTACACGCTTGGGCTGCGAAACGCGTTCCCCGACATCGGCGACGAGGATGACGACCTCATTTCGATTCCCGGAACGCCACCGGAACTCGTCGATCCTGGCGAGGGCTGTCGGTTCGCCCCTCGATGCCCCTTCGCCGAGGAGGAGTGTTGGGAGGAAACCCCGAAACCGGAGGAGTACGGCGACGGGCACATCGTACGGTGTCATCGCGCAGACGAGGCCGACTTGCTTCGCGAGCAGGCCACCGAAAAGGCGACCTGGGACGGCATGCGCGATAAGGTTCGCCAATCGATCAGCAGAGGTGAGGACTGATGTCGATGCAAACGAACCGCGACCCGTCACCGGTGGACCCACGCGACGCAAAACTCCGCCTCGAGCGCCTGGACAAACACTTCACGGTCAACCGCGGCATTCTCGCCCGCATTCTCCGTGGAGAGTCCGCCGACTATGTCCATGCCGTCGACGACGTCTCACTCTCGATCGCCGAGGGCGAGTCCTTCGGGCTCGCGGGCGAGTCAGGGTGTGGAAAGACGACGCTCGGGAAGACCGCGATCAAACTGCTCGAGCCGACCAACGGGCGGATTCACTTCGACGGCGAGGACATCACGACGCTCAACCGGTCGGAACTGAAGGAGTTTCGTCGGGAAGCCCAGATTATTCACCAGAACCCGTACGATTCGATTAACCCGCGGTTTACCGTCTACGAGTGGGTCGAAGAGCCCCTCATCGTCCACGGCATCGAGTCTCGGGAGGAGCGGGAGGCCAGGGTCCTCCAGACACTCGAGATGTCGGGACTCGAGCCCCCCGAAGCCTACGCGAGCGAGTATCCGAGCGAACTCTCGGGTGGGGAGCGCCAGCGGGTGGGGATCGCCCGAGCGCTCGTCCTCGAGCCGTCGTTCCTGCTTGCCGACGAGCCCGCGAGCATGCTCGACGTCTCGATCCGGGCGAGCATCCTCGACCTGTTCGAACGGTTGCAGTCCGAGCTCGGCCTGACTGCACTCTACATCAGCCACGACCTCTCCCTGCTCAAGCACATCTGTGATCGAATCGGGATCATGTATCTTGGTCAACTCGTCGAGGTCGGGCCAGCCAACGAGATCATCGAGAACCCACAGCATCCCTACACGCAGGCGCTGGTTTCGTCGGTCCCGCGCGTCGATCCTGATGCCACGCGCGAACGGATCGAACTCGTGGGTGAAGTGCCGGACGCAATCGAGGTGCCGAGCGGGTGCCGGTTCCACCCCCGCTGTCCAAAAGTCGTACCTCCCGAGGACGTCGACCTCTCACAGGACACCTGGCGGCAGGTTGCCAATCTCCGGCAGGATTTCCTGCAAGACAACGTTAGCGTCTCCGATAGTGAGACGCCCCAGGCGATCCGAACGGCCTACGGAATCCCGGAGCGGGTGCCGGATGACACCGTCGAGACGCTCCTCAAGGGGGCCCTCGAAGCGGCGGCCGACGGCACAGCAGAGCGGACCGGGCCAGTCGAGGAGTTCGTCGAGGGTCTCGAGAGTCCGTGTGAGTCGGATCCGATTCCGACGTATCAGGCTACGGCTGTCCAGCGATCGAAGTGCATCCGACACGACCCCGATGGCCCTTACGCGGTGTCGGACGATTCGGGACTCGAGTTCGAGTGAGACGGCCCCTCTCACCCTTTTCACCGCTCGCTGTTGCCAGGGTCGACAGCAAGAAGCAGAGGACGTTCCCAACCTCCCTCCGAGTCGGCACAGAACCGGTGATGGACCGGTTCTGAGCCATGCTGTGTAGGTGCGTATAATGACGTTCAGTGGCGACGATAGCGATGGGGACACCGGGGTGACCGTCACCACGTGAATCGGTCGCGCCGTTCGACGAATGGACCAGACCGCATATGTACTCGCTGTCGCTAGGTTGGCTGTGAACGAACGGCTGCGGGCCTTGCTATTGATCGCGGCGATCCTGGCGGTAACAGCAGCCGTGGCCGTGACCTTTGCCGTCGACACTGGTGCGGACTCGCCCGAACCGGCCCCCTTCGACGAAACCGTCTCCATAGGGTTGACCCTCGAGGACGATCTGGCACTCGATGACGACGTCGAGTTGCCCCGAGCACAGACGTTCTACTCCCAGTATGAGTACGTCGTCGGCTACTACGGCGTCGAAACGTACGTCGAGGCACAGCGGCAAGCGGGCCACGTCGAGCGCTTTGGCTATCCGTTGGTGATTTACGTGAGTGACTACGGAACGACCGACGTCGAACTGAACGAGGACGGCTATCCCGTCACGGACACGCCAGCGGCGTGGATCGATGCCGAGGACGCCTGGTTCGTGCTTGGGAGCGAGGCACGAACCCCAGCGGGGGAGGCGTTGATTCCCTTCGCGGAGCGAGAGGACGCCGAGGCCTTCGCCGCGACGTACGGTGGCGAGGTTCAGTCGTGGGGGACGGTCCTCGATTCCTCCTTCGACCGGGACGATGCGGCCTCCGTCCGCGACCGCGTGGAGGAGCGCCACACCGATGCCGACGACCTCGTCGACGGGGCCAGCGAACACGACGATCGGCCGGTGTCGATCACCGTCGGTGAAGACGTCGACTCGATTCAAGCCGGCATCGATCGGGCACCCGAGAACACGACGGTGCTGATAACAGAGGGCACCTACAACGAAACCCTCGAGATCGACCGGTCGATCACCCTCCGCGGGGAGGAGGGGGCGATCATCAGTGGTGACGAGAACGGGTCGGTCGTGACGATAACCGAACGGGATGTCGCCGTTCGAAATCTCGAGATTGACGGGGTTGGTCCGAAGGCCCACGGCGCGGAATCGGTTCCCGGTGAAGAGCCCGATGGCTGGGACGACGAGTTCCAGATCCTCTACACCGGGTCCGACGCCGCGGTGAGCGCGCACAATGCCGCGGGTGTGTCCGTCGCAGACGTTCGAATCGAGACCCCGTCGAACGGCATCATTATCAGGGATAGCCCCGGTGCGGTCGTCGACGATGTCACGATCGAGGGCAACGAGGACTTTACAGAGGCGCTCGCTGGCGTGATGGTGTTTGGCTCACCAGGGGTCGTACAGGAGACCACCTTCGTCGACGGGCGGGATGCGATCTATCTGTACAGTTCCGATGGCATGACCGTCCGTGATAACGAGATCGAGGGTGGCCTGTTGGGCATTCATCTGATGTATACCGGGGACTCGTTGGTCGCTGATAACGTGCTTCGAGACGTCGACAACACCGGCATCTACGTCATGACCGGCCCGGAGCGAAACGCGGTGGTCGGCAATCAGGTCTCGGGCTCACTCAGCGGGGTTCACGTCGGTGGCAGTGACTCCTACGTCGCGGAAAACCGCATCGAGGCCAACGAGAACGGCTTACGCATGGAGGCGGATTCGTCGATATACGAACACAACGTCCTGGTCGCCAACGACCTTGGCGCCCGAGATGGGACGATGTTGCCGACCAGCCAGGTCGTCGGGAACGACTTCGTCGCAAACGACGAGCACGCGAGTGTCGGGCCAGGGCCACTCCGGGTCTGGACCCACGACGGCACCGGAAATTATTGGGAGGGTGCACTGTCAGTCGCTGACGGTCACCCACCCGAGCGCCCGTACACCCCGAGCGATCCTGTCGATGGTCGAATGCACACCACGGACGGCGCAGCGACGCTCGCACGGTCACCGGCACTCGACGCCCTTGCCGGCCTCGAGACCGCCGTGCAGGGAATGCAATCCGAGCGAATCGTCGACCTGGCACCAACCTGCGAACCGAACAATCCAGCACGTCTCGAGGCCACGGGGTACGAGGCGTGGAGCTGTAACGAAACCGAACGGACACAGCCATGACGACACGAACGCAAAGCGAACAGCAGACGTCTGGGGGCGGACACACAGAGACGGCCGAGGAGTCGAGCGTGCGTTCGACGCGGGACACCGACGGCAACAGCGACAGCGACGGTGATCCACTCGTCACCGCCAACGAGGTCGACTTCGCCTACGGAGCGGTCTCCGTCCTGGAAGGGGTCTCCGTTGCCATCCGACCCGCACGCATCACGGCACTCATCGGGCCGAACGGCGTCGGGAAAACGACGCTCTTGCAGGCACTCGCCGGGTTGACGGATCCGAGCGGCGGTTCGATAACCTACCACGGTCCCGATACTGTCCGCCATATCGGCTATCTCCCGCAGAACCCAGCGTTCAGACCGGGGTTTTCCGCGTTAGAGACCCTCGAGTTCTACGCGTCCCTGGTCGGCGAGACGGATCCCCACGCACGCCTCGAGCGAGTCGGACTCGAAGCCGCCGCGGACCGGCGAGTCGAGGCCCTTTCGGGAGGCATGACACAGCTTCTGGGGATTGCACAGGCGACGATCGGTGACCCGCCACTCGTCGCGCTGGACGAACCGGCGTCGGGGCTCGACCCCGGCATGACCACGCACGTCTTCGACGTCGCCGCGGACCTCGCGGCAACCGGCACAGCGGTGCTTTTGACCTCACACGACCTCGACCTCGTCGAGCGGACGGCAGACGAGGTGATCCTCCTCGACGATGGCGGCGTTGCCGATCAGGGGTCCCCGTCGGCGCTGCTGGATCGGTACGAGGCCGATTCGCTCTGGGAGACCTACGAAGCGGCACTCACTGGCGACCTCCACACCGTCCGAGTCCGGGGTGACTCATCGTGACGGATCCCGAATCCGTGCCGGCAGAGTCGGATGGGGCCCACACAAAGCCAAGCGCAGCGACGCAGATCGCTCGAGTCGTCGAACGAGAACGCAAGACCGTCGCCCGAACCCGGACCTTCGCCATCCTCGGCATCGGGTTCACAGCCGTGGTGCTGGGACTGGCCTGGGCCAGCGGCGGCACCAGTGGTGGCTACGTCCCGACGGTCGTCGGTCTGCTCACACCACTCGAGTTGCTCGTGCCGATCCTCGCGATGGCGTTCGGGTACCGAGCGATCACGGGCGACGCCGACCGAGGCGAACTCGACGTCTTGCAGACGTACCCGATCAGCGCTCACCAGCACGTTCTCGGCGTCTACATCGGACGGGCAATCGGCCTCCTCGCGGTCATCCTGGCGTCACTGGCCCTCGTCGCGATCGCGGTCGTGTTCCTGCGAACGGAACCCATCGGCTGGTACGCCAGCCACGCGAGTACGGACTCACCGATCCTGTTCGCCAGGTTCGCCGTGCTGACGGCCCTGTTCGCAGTGGCCATCCTCGCGGTGGCCATCGCCATTTCGGCGGTCGCTCGCGAGGCCCGAACGGTACTCGCCCTGGCCGTCGCCACGCTGGTCGTGGTGCTCGTCGGCCTCGACCTCGCGCTCGTGTACGGGCTCGCGAGCGGGGTCATCGGCGAGGGGTCACTGATCCACGCCATCGCGTTCAGTCCACTCAGTGCCTATCGCGGACTGGTCTTCGAGAGCGTGGTGGTCACGGCGGCCGGAACCGGTCCCCAGACGGCCGCCCCGCTCTCGAGTGTTGTCGGCCTCCTCACCTGGACGATTGGATCGCTCGCCGTCGCGACGCTGGCCGTCCGGCGGTGAGCCAACCGCTCGAGTCACATCAACGACATCACGAGCTCGGCCTCGATCTCGTCGTGATCGTACAGATCACCGCCGTACTCCGCCTCGAACGCAGTCGCATCGTCGACATCCGTAAACCCGATTATCGACCGCCCCATCGCCCCGTTCACGTCGCTGTCGACCACGAGCCGACACTCATCCGCCAGGGCGAACGCGTCGGCCTCGACGTGGCTCGTGATCTCCGCATCCTCCCCATCCCCGCGCACTTCGTACTCGACACTCGAGTAATCGGTGAGATAGGTCGCCGCTGGCGAGGCGTCCTCCTCGTTCTGAAACACGAAGGTGTAGGTGCACAGCGAACTGCAGAACTGGGCCGGACGGTCGAGGCCGCCCGCATCGTCGGATTCCCCCTCGCTCTCGAGGACGGTTGCCGGTTCGTCGTAAAACGCCAGCCCGACCGGTCCGGGGTAGTCGACGATCTCCATCGTGCAGTTATCACATGCCCGGCCCGATTCGATCGTGATCGGTTCGGGCCGCTCGTCGTCGTCACCGAGACAGCCGGCGAGTGACGCCAGGCCGGCCAGTGCCGTTCCCGCGACAACGGTCCGCCGAGTGACCGCGGTGAACTGCCCTTGGCTCTCGCTGTCGTCGTCGTGATTGTCCATACGAATACGAGGGGGCCGACACTAAAGACTGGTCTGGTCCAAACGGCGAAAGACACGCCTCGAGTACGGTGGCCTGCCCCAGACGGGCAGCCCCATCTCGAGCTCGAACCCGAGTGGAGTCGTCTCTATTCAACCCGTCGACTCGAGCAGCCGACGATGGGTCCCGTTTGCCGATAGCGGCCATGAGCGACATACTGATCGCCGAGCACGCTGACGATCGGGTGAGCAATGAACGTGTAGTGACTTTCGAACGTCGGGCGATCAGTCGTCAGTAGTGGGGGCCTGCGCAGTCTCTCGGGGCCCCCCAGCGTGTCCCTCGTGGCTGATCGCGGTCGCGAGCAGTTCCGGCGAGATGGCGGGAACGTCCGCCGCAGTCACTGGGCCGTCCCGTTCGATGTCGTCGGCAGATCGCGGGAACTCGCGAAGTTCCTTGTGGATCGCGAGTCCGGCCTTCGCACCCTGGCCCATCGCGACCGGAATCTGATTGTGTCCCGGCGTCACGTCACCGACGGCGAAGACGCCCTCGACGCTCGTCCGGCCGTGGTCGTCGACGTCGATGGTGCCGTCGTCGGTCAACTCACAGCCCAGTGACTCGGCGAGACCGGTGTTGTAGTTGGAGCCGTACATCGGGAACCCACCACGGTACTCCCGACGCGTCCCGTCCTCGAACTCGAAGGCCTCGAGCCATCCCGATTCGGGATCTTTCTCCATGCCACGTATCTCCTCGTGTATGACGTCGACTGGATGGTTCGCGAGCATCGTCTCGGTCTCCTCGCTCCAGGTTGGTTCCGCCCCACGGGTCAGCAGATCCACATCGTCGGTAACGTTGAGCATGATCATCGCGACGTGGGCTGCCGACGTGCCGTGGCCCATGACGTAGACCGGTTCGTCGACGAACATGTACGCGTCACAGTGGAGACACCAGTGAAGCCCGCGACCGGTTCGTGGGAGGGGTGGGTCGGGGCGTTCATCGGCGAACCCCGTCGCGAGCGTGACTCGTTTGGCGACGATCTCGCCGTCGCCGGTCGAGAGTCGGAACCGACCGTCCTCGGTTCGTTCAACCTCGGTGACGAAGCCGCGCTCGAGGTCGCCACCGTACGACGTCACCTGCTCACGGGCGGTTTCGAGGAACTCGTTGCCCGAGACGTCCTCGGTCACGCCGATCACGTTGTGCGTATCGGTCATCATCGCCGCGCGTCCGCCCCCGCGATCGATGACAACCGTCTCGTGGCCCAGTCGAGCACCGTACAACGCGGTCGTCAGTCCAGCGGGCCCACCACCCACGACCGCGAGTTCGTACTCGTCCCTGTCGCTCGTACTCATCGTCAGTGCTAGCGGATATGTGAGTATAAACCTGCGCTCTCCGGAAGCCCGTTCGGACAGCCACAACCGAGAGGGAAACCGACGAGGATGACGGATCCGGTTGGCCCATGCGGTTTGCTGTCGAGTCTCCCCAGTATTGCCGACCAGGGATGGGCAATCATCGGTGAAACGTTACGGCAAAACGTAGCAGGCAATGGGACGATCGGTATCGGCACCGTCGTCGTGACGATCTCTCTGTGCCCGTCCTCGAGCAGCCCGACGGAGCCACCGTCGCAGACGCGATGGATGCGACCGCTGAGAACCAGGCCCCAGGAGCGACAGGGCCGTGCCTCGAAACCGTTTATGTGGCTCGCCGTCGACGCAGGTTTTCATGACAACTTTTGAAATGGCAGCATCGGAATTTCTCGAGAGAAAGTCCAAACGGACATCTTTGGATGTGTGTAAGTGTAAAATGC
>LKND01000122.1 GCA_001564275.1 Natrialbaceae archaeon Tc-Br11_E2g14
CCACTGTCGGGGAAGCCCTGCGAGTTGAGATCAGCGAAGGGGACCTCAAATACAAAATCGGCGAGGAACGACCAGAATACCTTGGCGGGGTGGTCGTGGGACGCCGATTCAAGTGGCAAACAAAGGAATACGTCTACAGTGGCGGGCACTACTCTACCGACGCCACGATTGAGTATCTGCTCCTCACCTACCCAGATATGTACGACTACCACGACTACACCTTCAGAACTGAGCGCGATACGATCAAATCGTTCAAATCGTAGGAAGAGACGACACTAAGCAATTTCTTGATTACGATGAGTGGAGAATTATGGTATTAGAAACCCCAGCAGACCTCGAACCAGGACAGTGGTACTACAGCACCCCCGATGCAGTCCCGAAGGTCGTCGCAGATAACACAACGGAAGTCGACCACGAATCGGGGACGGCATCCGGCGAGATACGGTTTTTCGATCACGGTCACAAAGAGAACATTGTCGACAGCGACTCTGTCTGGCAGGCTATTGAGGATGATGAGTTGATCGACATCTCCGACAAAGCCGGCGAAGACCCGCGTGCAATTGTCTTTGAGTTCGCTCGGCGCGAGATCGCTCAATTGAGCTCACAGCTTGGACGCGACCACGATTACAACGGCGTCGACGGGGTCTCGACCGTTGCCGATCTACGCGCAGCCCTCGAGATGGCCGAACACGGCGTATCGCTGTAACCCGTTCGAGAAACCTACTATGGCCGTATTCAACCGCAACGAAACGTACGTCCGGGGGGAGAAGACTGGCACAGAAGCCAACCCTGTCTTCAATGATCTCGGGAACAAGCCGAGAGTAATCACCCCAGAGCAGGTCAAGCAATGCGCCCCTGCAAAGCATCTAACGACCGGTGTCGGGACAAAAACCTACTACGCTATCGCACGGATCAACGGTATCATCGACCGAGGACCGAGCCCGCTGCAGAAAGATGATGGAGCCTGTATGCTCTACATCAGCACCGACCTCTACGCTGTTGAAGTACACCTGAACGTGATTGGTGGCGATTGGTCTGAAGTCCCCCGAAAATTCCATTCCAACACGACGAAAGCCCGCAAAGGCAACGAGTGGATGGAAAAAGCGTTCAACAAGGGCATCGAGGCCCACGCAGCGTACTTGATGGACTGAACGCCGACTGACGGGGATGGATCTCAATGTACCCCACAAGATCTAGACGAAACCCCGGTAAAAACGAATTTGTGGGGTACATTCAGCAAACACAATGTCATCCAGTACAACTCCAGTTGATGGAGAAAAGGAGAATAGTTCACAAGCACAGACAGTTATTCCGGTCAAAACGACAGGGAGTTACAATCAAGAGCCGTTGTACCTGTTCCAGCTCGTCCGCCTACACAGTGAATCGGAACGGACACCTACGCAATGGGTGATCACGGGTCTGGACAAACAGATCAAACTATCAACTCTCGACTTCCAGAAGCAAATTACTATTCGGGACATCGAGCGATTGGGAATAGGATTCCACCCCGCCACAGGGAAAGACGGGATTCCCGTGTTCGCATATTAGTTGTAGGGTATGATACTAATTGAATCGCTATTTTATCGACACTTGACGAGAGGTATGAGGGGAAACAGGTATGACGGTGGACGTATTCTCGGTGGTATAGATGTCGACGCAACTGCCTCCAACAGACACAGTGACAACCGGCCAGTACAAAGGTGCGGTCAACTTAGGCCGCCGAGGACCGTACAAGGTTTACTGGCATCCACAAACAAACTCAGTCGCCCATTTTGATGAACGGAACCTCGATTCAGGCGAAACAGAAATGGTGACGTTCCTCACGTCGCCAGTTGGTGACTACCTGAACGAGTCCGACCGCCGAGGTAAGTGCTGGACGTTTTCACGGATTGGTCGATTCTTCCGCAGTACGAGCTCATTTGATGGCGTCAAGCTGCTAACATACAGAGAAGAGATGGTCTATGGACTTGCCCGGTACACCGACTACTCCGACGAAGAGGGGGCTTCCATGCTCGACATTAGCGTCGAAACATACCGAAGTCACTTCGAAAAGGCCCAAACAAAGGTTTCGTGCGCGTTCAACCTTGTCGAAGCAGTTATCAACTAAATCTGCCCGTCGCAGAAGTCAATCGTCGACTCCATTTTTCATCACAGATCTGCGATGAGCGTAGAGATAGAAGTTACCGATCAGATCGGCGTCTCCGAACAGGAATTTATCGCGTTTGCTCAGGCAGTCAATGCAACAGAGAACAACACACCCGAAAGTCAAATCGTCGAATACAGCATTGACGAGCCTCGTGTGAAAGTGGCTTACGACAGTCGTAAAGAAGTTCCAGTGATTGACGTCTCGCCGAGCGATCCAGATGGTTTCTGGAGTTGTCACCTCAATGGGCCTGCATCCCAGTGGGGTATCGAACAAACGGTCGACGGTGGGAATCTGTTGACAACGCTGTTCTATCAGCCAAAGTATTCAGATCCTGTCGGCGAACTCAACATCTGGGGTCCGGCAGCGAAGTCGACACCAGAGGGTATCGAGATCGAAGATGCTGCTGGAAACGTTGATCCAGAGGCAAAACAGCTAATCGACCGATAAATGGGCTCAGAGACCGACATATTGGATGTGGCGTCTGAATGTACCCCACAATTTTTAGTTCTTAGGCCCGTTGTGGGGTACATATGAAAGACAATTACGACGGCAACGACGACGACGACAACGTGCCGCCACCTCCCTCAGTCGTACCCAAGTACATCGCCGAGCCGATGCAGAAACAGAAGGAAGAATCACTGGAGGCGATCATCGACTACGCGAACGAATTGATCGAGTACAAAAAAAGCGAAGACGAGATCATCACCAGGCGGAAGAAAGAAAAGAGTGATCACGACAAGCACAAAGAAGAGCTCGAATCGAGAGACAATGACCTATCGTTAGATCCAGAAGACTACGGCGCTCCAGCCGGCGCGTATATCACAACCAAGTACCCTCACGGCGAAAGTGGCTACTACTATTGGCAGTGGCGCGAAGGCAACCAGTGGCTTAATGAATACATAGCTCCGGTCAACCCGAAATATAACCAGTAGGCCAATCGAGATGCTGAATTGGCCCACTCACTATATTCCAATCTGCTCAGGAGTACAATTCTGCTTTGAGGTTCGCTTTATCGCTATCTGTCAACCCTCGTGGGGCGTCTCTCGACAGAGATAGTGACGACACTGGAACCTCTCGGTGTCCTCGCGGAGATACGCTATCACCAGCGAGTGAGACAACTGCGAGGCCGGTTTCGCGGTTGATTCGTTTGACGATACCGTGACCGTCGACTGTTTCGACATACACAGGATCGTTTGTTCGAATTGTACTCGGACCGCACGCAGGGGTGGTTGTTCTGGTTGACATGGTTGTTTTTCTAAGAGTGTCAATCGATTGCGTTACCGTGCTCAGTTCGGTCATCCAGCCCACGGTAGCCTCTCTCCGCCAAGCAAACGCGTGTGCGGTCCTCGAACTAAACACACCACATGTTTGGTAAGAAATAACATATATCTACCGGGCTACGAGTTCGAATTCGCCCGAGAAGGGCCGTCGACGGATTGACGGCCGGTTGTAGAGCACAAACGGGTTGCGAGATCGCTTGCACCTTACGCGTTACATTCCCCAATGTAGGTCCCGAGCAGCGGGCCAACTACTCAAGACTGCTTTCAGATATGCGGAAGTTACTCATAGCCTTTTCGGAGATGCCACCGAATACAATTTTTCGACTAGAGATGGGTGGAGTCGTGTTGAAAATAGCCCGACACCCACGGAAACGATCAAACAGAAGACTACCATGAGTACCAATACCTCAGCAAATGGCGGTTCAGCGCAGGCACAGACATCGACAACAGAAGCGACTCTGTTGGATGAATCGATTTACAGCGAGTCCGATGGTGTGGTTGGAGGCCGGAAGAGCGATGCAGACTCTGTTCAACCATTCAACGGGGTGGAGCTTGATACGCTCTTTCTGTCTCCCGAAGTCATTGTCGAGCGGACGCACAAGCCGTGGAGAAAAGCGCGTGAAGAGATCACCAATGCGAACGGCGTTCCAAAATGGAGCGCATCCATCAATGTCGACGTCCTGGATTTGTTTATTCGGCACATCAAGGGCTCGATCAGTGAATCGCAACTCTTTGTGACCGAAGACGGCCTCTATATCCGGGTCACGAACCCCGCCAATGTACAGCTATTCGAGGTGTGGATCGATAAGGAAGACTTCGAAGAGTATGACGTGGATTCCGAAGGGCTCCTCGGCATCGGCTGGACGAAAAACGTGCAGACGATGATCAATCAAGTCGACAGTGGTGAAGTTGTCGACGTTGGCACGTTCATCGAGCTGAAAGGATCAGCCGCTCCGGATCTGGGTTTCAAGTTTGGGCCTGAGTTCCAGATTCCAAAAGGTGTCGACCTGTCCACTCTATCACTGTCTGCCGACAAGATTTCCAGCAAACTTGACCCATCCGGCCGGACGAAATTCGAGATCGACGACGGTTTCGTCATGCGGGCAAAAACAATCGACCCGGATTCGGTTCGAGCAGTTCCAGACATTCCCGAATCAAACTCGACTTCCCGTATCACGCTTCCGGGGGTCGACCTCAAAGAATTCCTCTCGCGAGCAGATACTATTGCATCATACTTCAGTATCGAATCGACTCCTAACGCAGGGGTGACCTTCGATGCAGATGGTGATACGGCAAGCGTGGAGAAAACTTTCGAGGGGATCGAGGACCTTATCGAATACGACGAAAGCAAGCCCAATGGCGACCTCGAACTCAGTACGTTCGCACAACAGAGTGATCGATCGAAGTACAGCATCGAATTCGTGAAAGACGTCCTGGGTGGTATCAGAAAAACGCAGCTACGAGAGTCATACCGGATCGACTTCGGTAACGAAGAGCTGCTAAAGATGACGCGGTCGCTGGGTAGCGAGAGCTTCATTCAGATCATGGTCGCACCGCGAATCTCGTCGTGATCGTCGACCTTCGGAGTCACCGTACGCATCAGTACACGCCAATCAAAGAATCCAGAAATCATGAGTACAAGCAGTAGCACCACAACCAGAGCAGAAAGTTCCCAGAAAGTATCGGGACAGTCCCAAACATCGCAGGCGGACCTGTTCAATACAACCTACGAGTACAGCACGGAGGGCAATCTACCAGAGGATATTCAGCGAGACTTCGAGATCCCGATCGGGTCGAGTCTGTACACGCTGTCCTTGTCGGTCGAAACAATCCTCGACAACATCAAGCCGGGGTGGGAACGCGCTGTTGAAGTCCTCGAGGCCGGCGAAAAAGAACCAGAATGGAATGGATCTATCGACCCGGACGTCCTCGACAGAGTGCTTCGACACATCCCGAAAGATATCGACGAACTCAAACTGATCATCAGTGAAGACGGCTGGTACTCGCGGGTCGTCGATCCGGCCAACGTCTGTATGCACGAGTTCTACATTGACAAAACTGATTTCGAGTCCTACAACGTATCCGTTGAAGGGATAGTTGGAATCACGCTGGACAACCTGAACTCTGCATACAGTTCGACAAAAAACACAGCGAACATTGATATCGAATTCGACGGTCCTGAGCGCAAATTCACCGTCGACGATGGAACGCCAATCGTGCAGTCGTTGATCGACCCCGATAGCCTTCGACAGGCTCCAGACATCCCCAACCTCGCCTTGCCCAATGAGATCGCCCTGCCAGGAGACGAGCTGAGAGTCCTGCTCAAACGGCTGACGGCATTCGCACACGGTGACCACGTACTCGTTTCGGGAGACGACAAAACGGAAGAGGTGACCTTCAGCGTTGAGTCACACAGCGAGACAATCCACAAGACGTACGCCTCTGCTCGCGACCTCCAGCACCCAACGGCAGAGAACAAATCCGCGTTTGAGATGGCAACTCCCGAATCCGGTGAGACCCTGCTGTCTGGGGACTACGTCAAAAACTACCTGACCAGCATCCGCAAGAAGGACCTGAACGACTCCTACACACTGATATTCGGTCACGAATTCCCGATCAAGCTCCGGACGCAGTTCAGCGAGAAGAGCTTCTCAATGTTCATGCTCGCCCCGCGTATCCAAGCCTAGATACGCCGGAGACCGGTCAAAGCGTTCGTCGCGAGATGGCATATATTGATTAGCTTCGAAGAAAATGGATTCCTAAGATGTATCGGCGAGTTATCCAGCAAGTGCGCTCAAAACTACCGAGCCGGTACGAATCTTATCTACTCTATTATCGCCTGACGGCACTCGGTGTTGTTCTCCATGAATTCGCACACGAGATGCTTGCCCGGCAGCGAGGACTCGAAATCCATGAAGTCGAGTATTTCACTCTCAAGAGCGACAGACTGGGCTACGTTATCCACGAGGCCCCTCGCACCTACCTTGATCTGTTCTTCGTCTCTGTTGCACCGTTTATCGTCAACACCCTGTTCGGCCTTGCAGCGTTCGTTTCTGTCGGACTCTATGTCGACCTATTCGGTCTGTGGTCTCCGAACCTCTACGGAATTCTGGGGATCATCGGGATCATCATATTCCTCTGGCTGGGTATATCGGCAACGCAACACGCGTTTCCAAGCGTTACTGATATCGGAAATATCTATCAAGGAACCACCTATCTCTGGGGTAATTCTATGGTCCCTGTCGTCCAGCCACTATTCTTATTCACGATGAAACGGCATTGGGCTATCTTCGTCTGCTTGTACCCATTCTGGCTGATCTTGCGCTTCTTCCAGCTGCTCATCTTTACTGTCTTCCATCCTTTCGCCCTGATTACGATGCCAGCGGTGATTACACTCGATATCCTCGATCGGACGACGAAATACGGCTCGAATACAGCCTACTCTATCGGTATTATCTACGTGAGTTACGGAG
>LKND01000005.1 GCA_001564275.1 Natrialbaceae archaeon Tc-Br11_E2g14
GAACCCGTCGCCGGGGCTGGCGTAGCAGGCCAGTGGGGTCACCATTCCCCAGACACGGCACACTGAGCCGACGAGGATTCGAACCTCGGTCCTGTGCGCCCAAGGCACAGATCGTCGACCGCTGGACTATCGGCTCACGGGTACTGCCGAGCGTTCGGCGGTTAGTTATCTATCTGTACGACTGTTTCCAACTGCGCAACCACGAACGGGTAGTCGTGATTGCGCGTCTCATCGCGGGGGCGTACTTCGGGTGCTCCCGGGAATACCACACCGGCTCATGTAGGTTGCAGACCCTGCTGGGCCCAGCATCGTAGGAACGATCCAGCTGATCGCACCAACGGGCTGCCTACCTCGATGGGTATCCCCACGTGGTTTGTCCACGCGTCCACGCCGACGCCGGGATTTGAACCCGGATCACGGCCGTGACAGGACCGTATGCTCGCCGGATTACACCACGTCGGCATGTCGCCCCGGCCGGAATCGAACCGGCGGCCTCCGGATTCAAAGTCCGGCGTCCCTCGCCAGCGGAGACTCCGGGGCTCGACGTAGCCGCAGCTAACGCTGCGGGGGATGTGTGCTAGCGACTCCTCGTACGCTCAGCGCGTACGGAATCGCTCGTTCGTTCCATTGTCAGGAACGAACGCAGACCAAACTGCCACGAGCTTCAGTCGCCGTACTCGCGTGACGCTGTGAGCTAAGCGAGTACTAGGCGAAAGCAGGCGGCAATCCCGTGTTCCCCAGCTCCTGACGGGTAGTCCGCGTGGGAGCCGGGTTATGCGGGTGAGAGTGTCCGGAGATCGCCGGAGTGCGTCACACTTTCGCGTTCGATGGCGACGCAAGCCCAGCGATTCTCGGCCGAACTCTTCGCACGCTGGTCTTGTAGATACTCGCCGAACACGCGACCCGCGGCTAAGCGAGAACGAGCACGCCGCGGTTTGAAGCGAGCATCGACCATGTTTCGAAATTCTCCGTTTTCGAGATTTGTATCGGACGTCAATTACGGGATATCGTGGCAACTGTATTAAATTTAGTTGGGGTGTGTTACCCACAGGCACGGCCACAAGACTGGTATTCATTTGCCTGTGGCCACCTCAATGAGGGTTAAGTGACCACGAGTTGAAAAGCCGAGTATGCACGGCGTCGGCCCTCGGCAACTCCTGATCCTGCTGACCGGACTCGCTATGATCGTCGCAGGAATCGTAGGACTCGCCTGGTTCTAACGGCGTATCACTGACGCGATGTGAGGCATCCCTCTTGACCTAAGTGTGCCTCCCCGTCAATTCATATCGGTTGCCGATAAACTATTCAGTACGATGACGGACTCGGATGCAGTAGAGTCAACAAATCCGCTCGACCGACAGAGAGAGTTGATGAACCCACTGTCCCACGAGACTCGTCATCAGATCATCCAAGTAATGCTGGGTCACCCGGCACATCTCCCATCTACCGCAGAGTTCGACTACTTCCTCCCTGATACGACCCCGACGGACATTGGTGCCCAACTCGATCGGCTGCGTGAAGCGGAAATACTCGATGAGTATACGTCCGAGACAGAACACGATACTGACGTTCCTCACGCGTTCTACGGGCCGACCGAATACGGGATCGAAGTTCTCGGTGAATTCAACTATCTCCGCGGCGTGCCGATAGCCCGAGCTGTCATTCAGCAAACGAAGACGACCGAAACGATTGACCAGTACATGGCTGCTCCCCGCCCATCACTCCCGGCAGACGTCCGGGATGCGCTCCGTCTCAAAGACAACGAAGAGAACCGTTGAGTCGTCCGGGAACAGAGTGGAATTTGCAGCCTCATTGAAGCCCTCGGGCGGTGATAGGTTTCAGCGGTCGTGCTGCATACAGGGGTTGCATGCAGCAGGACAATATATCCTCCTCGCCCCGTTACTAGGTACATAGTGGAGAGAATGGATTCCGCGAGGAAACGAATGCAGGCCTCTCCAGAAGCCATCTACCAAGCGTTCGTAGAGCCCGGTGCCCATGGAACGCTAGCTTCCACCAAGCGACATGACCGGCGAAATGCTCTATTTCGAATTCCACGAAGGAGGCACGTACCGAATGCGGCTCACCTACATGGACCAGCAGGCCGGGCAGGGCAAGACAACAGAGACATCCGACGAGATGGAAGTACGCCTCACTCGACTCGAACCGAGCCATCGAATTGAGCAGAATGTTGTCTTCGAGAGCGACGACCCAGCGTTCGCGGGCATCAAGCGTATGGTCTGGACGTTTGAGCCCGAGGGCAGTGGGGCGCTTGTGACCGTGCGCACTGAAAACGTTCCAGCAGGCATCAAGTCGGAAGACCACGAGGCAGCAATGAAATCGACACTCGACAACCTCGCGGCTTTCGTCGAACACGACGACTAACTGGTCGGCAGGAACCGGGGAACGTGTGATTTTCGAAACCTACCGGCTGTGCGCGTTGATGGCTGTGCCGCAGCGCGAGCCCACGCGCTGAATTCGCGCACTTTGTGCAGCAGCCGCGTTAAAAATCAACAACCGACAGGTAGAAAGATGAACCCGTGGACGTCACTCGGTTTCAAGAGCGTCGTAGATGTCCCGGTTCGCGTCTCGGTCGTCCGCAGCGACTCGTCGAACGAGTTCTCGCCGGATATCTTCCATTACTTCGTCAAGCGGAGAGCCGGACTCCGCTCCGTCCTCAGTCGCCATATCTACTCTCTCATCCCGAGCGCCGTTAATCGTTCGGGTCCGACGAGCCACCGGTCAGTTCGCCCAGTCCATATCTGATGAGATCGTCACGCCACTCCTCGATTGCGCCGGCGAGGTCGATCTCTTCGGAATGTGAGCGGAGGTATTCGATGGCCGCAGCCTCATCGACGGCGGCTTCGTCAGTCCCGAACTGCTTGAGGAGCGACCTGACTTCGTCGTCGTACTCGAAGCGGTATCCGTTTAGGAAGTAGAACACGACCGCCGTGTTGAGCGCGGTGCGCTTGTTGGCGTCCACGAACGGGTGATTCGCAACTAGCAGTCGGAGCAGATGAAACGCTTTCTCGTGAATCGTCTCCGGTGCCGTCCCGAAACGGCCCTCTTCGATATAGTGCAGGGCGAACTCGATGTCGCCACGGTTCTGGATTCCGGAATGCGTGTCAGCATACTCCGACACGATATCGTCATGGATGGTGAGAACATCTTCGACGGAGGGGTACCAGAACGAGTCAGCCATTCGATTCGACGTTGCGTCCGAGCTGGTGTAATCCTTGCTATCGACTAAGTCAGTGCGCTGGGAACGACTGCGGTCGCGTGACCGATACGCGCTGTGTATTCAGCAGACTTACTAATAATTATCAGATGAAAACTAGTTTCGGAAATTCCCTACTGATTATGCCCGAAGTCGGCCTGAAAATGCGTCGCCAGGACGGCCTCCGTCTCGGCGGTTCCCCAGTAGACGAACCGGTACTCGCCCGAGAGGAGCGGCTGACGGTGAGTGACCTGCCCCTCGATTTCGAAGCCTCGCGGATGGAGCGTGAGGTCCCACGCCACCGCGTCATCGGACTCGAGAGCGAACCGATCGGTGGGGACGAAGCCATCGGGATTGCCGAAGAGCGTTACCCACTCCTTTTCGCCGACCCGCTGCTGTAGGGCGACTGGCGCCCAGCCCCGTATTCCGACGGACGTTGGCCCGTCGTTTCGCAGTCTGATCCGGCGGTCGGTGCGCAGCCCGTCCGGGTAGGTCGTCGTCTCGACGGTGAAACGCAGCGTCGAGCCGTCGATCTCCAGCTCGTCTTCCTCAACTAGTTCATGATCGAAGCCGGGTCCCAGTCGATCGAACGCCCCGTTGCAGGCGTAGCAGTAGTACTCGACGTAGTCGTCGAGGGAGTTTCGCGTCACATCGCTTTCGTCGTCACACCAGGGACAGGGCCACGACGGCGGATTGAACGCGTGATCGCACCGCGAGCAGTGATAGACCGACGGCCGATTGGTCGCGTTTGCTTCGACGTGCGCTTCTGAGCAGCAGTTCGGACACGTTTCGTTGGTAACGTTGCGCTACGGGGTGAGGGCGGTAGCGTATTTGAACACCTCGTCCGGAGGGGGCCGCTGGGCTCTCGCGGACGGTTGCAACGCGTGACGGGCAGTGCCCTGCCGCTATCGAGAAGAATTCTCGAATCGATCACAGACACCGTCTCGGCGGGAGCCACGCCGCAGCATCGATACCGTCGTAGAGAGAATAACCGTGGGTAGAAATCCGCGATCGAGAGCGACAACTCGCCCGACTCGCCTCCCCAGGACGGTCGATCACCGGTGAACACACATTTAACAAGTAACATTTCGTTGGGCAACGAGGGGCGACCTACATGAGTGACGATGTTACTCGAACGGAACCGTACGGGACCTGGCCATCGCCGATTTCCGCCGACGTGGTCGCGAGCGACGCTCGCACGTTCGGGCACGTCGCAGTCGACGGCGAAGACGTATACTGGCGCGAAGAGCGCCCGACGGAAGACGGCCGCGGCGTTATCGTTCGACACGACGGCGAGGGAATCGAGGACGTCACGCCCGAGGGAGTCGACGTACGCACGCTCGTTCACGAGTACGGCGGCGGCGATTTCACAGTCCACGATGGCATCGTGTTCTTCGCGGCGTTCGACGACCAACGCGTCTATCGCCAGCCGCCGGATGGCGACGCGATCGCCATTACGCCCGCACCGGAGAGCGAACGGGGACTGCGATACGCCGACTTCGAGGTGGCCCCGGACGGTCGCCACATGTACTGCGTCAGGGAGAACCACGACGTGACGACTGACGAGGACGGTACCGAGGAGCCGACGAACGCGCTGGTTCGGCTCGCGTCGGACGGAAGCGACGAACCAGAGGTGATCGCATCGGGTCACGACTTCTACGCCGCGCCGCGACTCTCGCCCGATGGGGGTCGGCTCGCCTGGCTCACGTGGGATCATCCGCGAATGCCCTGGGACGGCACCGAGTTGCACGTCGCCACGGTGACGGACGACGGGACGCTCGCCGACGAACGCGTGGTGCTCGGCGGGAACGCGGAGGCCGTCTTTCAGCCGACGTGGGCACCCGACGGCGACCTGTACGTCGCCTCCGATCGGAGCGGCTGGTGGAACCTGTATCGCGTTCCCCTCGACGGGAGCGCCCCCGAACCGGTGATCGAACGCGACGCCGAGTACGGAGCTCCGCTCTGGCAGTTCGGGATGGCGACGTTCGCCGTCCTCGACGACGGAACGATCGTCGCCATTGCCACCGAGGACGGCACGCAACGGGTGGAGCTTCTCGAGGGAGGGGATCGGAAGGTGGCGGATCTCCCCTTCGAGACCGTCTCCCCCCGCATCAGGTCGAACGGCGAGACGGTGACCCTCGTTGCCGGCGGCCCGCGGACACCCACGAGCGTCGTCCGGTGGACGCCCGGAGCCGATCCGGAGGTCGTTCGCCGGAGCACGACCCTCGAGGTGGACGACGCGTACCTGGCGACGCCGGAGCACGTCAGCTACGAGACCCGCGACGGCGAGGTGTCCCACGCGTACGTCTACCCGCCGACGAATCCCGGAGTCGAGGCGCCGGTGGACGAGTGTCCGCCGCTGGTGGTGTTCGCCCACGGCGGACCGACCGGCGCGACGACCCCGGCGCTGAATCTGACGATCCAGTACTTCACCTCCCGCGGGTTCGCCGTCGCGGACGTCAACTATCGTGGATCGACGGGATACGGCCGCGAATATCGGGAGGCACTCTACGGCGAGTGGGGAATCACCGACGTCGAAGACACGGTCGACGCCGCGATCCACCTGGCCGAAACGGGTCGGGCCGATCCGGATCGGCTGGCCGTCCGCGGCGGCAGCGCCGGCGGCTTCGTCGTGCTGGCAACGCTCGCGTTTCACGACGCGTTCGACGCCGGAGCCAGTTACTTCGGCGTCGCGGATCTCGCTCGCCTCGCGGAACTGACGCACAAATTCGAGTCACGCTATCTCGATCAACTGGTCGGCCCGTATCCCGAGGCGGCGGACACCTATCGCGAGCGCTCGCCCGTCGAACACGCCGATCGCATCGACGCACCCGTACTCCTGTTGCAGGGCGAGGACGATCCCGTGGTCCCGCTCTCGCAGGCGGAGGCGATGGTCGACGCGCTCGACGAGAACAACGTCCCGCACTCGTTGCTCGTGTTCGACGACGAGCGCCACGGCTTCCGGCGGGCGGATTCCCGCAAACGTGCCACAGAATCGGAACTCGCGTTCTACGGTGCGGTGTTCGGATTCGAACCGGCAGACGACCTGCCCCGGATCGATCCAGCGGCGAACGACGCATAGGACGCCGGGATTTCGTCTTCCATGTTGGCGGTGACGATTCTTGCATGTCCAATGGGGCGACTCTCCATCACCACCTTGCTCACCGACCGCGGACTGCTGTCCGCGCTGGAAACTGCGACTCGAGGGCCGTCCGCAGGACGTCGACCGTCGCTTCCGCGTCGGTGAGATCGATCGTCTCGACGGGTGAGTGGGTGTATCGACAGGGGACCGCAATTGCGCCGGCGTGGCGCCCACCGCCGATAGATTGAAATTCGGTGGCATCGGTCGTTCCACCGATCATGACGTCGTGCTGGACCGTGACGCCTGCAGTCTCGCCTGCCTGCGTGAGCCACGTCAGTGTCTGTCGGTCGACGAGGACCCCACCGAAAAGGTACTCCGAGGTTCCATCGGCGAGTTCGACGACCGGGCCATCGCCCAGTGCGACGGTACTCGATCGATCGCCGTCGATGGGATAATCGTCGGTCGGGTAAATCTCCAGGGCGATGGCGACATCGGGATCGACATCGTACGCTGTTGCTCGGGCACCCCGGAGTCCGACCTCTTCCTGAACGGTTGCCACATAGTGAACCGTTCGGTCGGTCGTCGTCTCGCGCGCGACGGCGAGAAGAGCGGCGAGGGCAATTCGATCGTCGAGGGCCCGTCCGGCTAAACGATTGTTCGCGAGGTCGGTGAGTTCGCGATCCCAGGTCGCGTGATCACCGGGCTCGACGTTCAGGTCGGCAACCGCCGATGCGTCTCCTGCGCCGAGATCGATGTGGAGGGTGTCCGGCAGCCCGTCTTTTTCCTCGTCACTCATGAAGTGTCGGGGCTTCGCTCCAATGACTCCGGGAACCCCGTCGGGCCCGACGCGAACGTGCTGGCCGAGAAGATAGCCTCGGTAGTGTCCACCGAGCATGCTAAACGTACAGAGTCCGTCGTCGGTGATCCCATCGATCAGCAACGCGAGCTCGTCGGTGTGGGCCGCGAGCATCACGTCCATATCGGTTTCATCCCCATCACTGTCTCGCTCGCCGTAGGCTGTTGCGATCACGTTTCCCATCGCATCCCAGCGAACCTCGTCGACGTGAGGTTCGATCAGGTCCTCGAAGACGCGAGCAACGTGGTACTCCCCACCCGGACCACCCCGGGCGTCGACGAGTCGATCCAGTTCGTTCCGGTCGAGTGCCATGCAGGATCGGTCGAACGACTGGAAGGTAGTACTTCCGGCGGCCGGCCGATTCCGACGCGCCGAAAAACCCAAACCAGGATCGTTCCTCCGGTAGATCGTTCGGTGACGGGAGAGAATAGCCCCCGCACAGTTCTCAGCAAGGTACTCGAGGGTGATAGCCGTCCAGGGCGTCGAGTCGGCATCGCCGGCTCTCGATTGCCAACGAGGCTCTCTTGTCGGCTCCTTTCGTCTTCGATCGAGGCCCCAGAGACAATCGTCGTCGGGCAACCAACCCTGTTTTTTAGGTGAAAAATCGAGTCCCAGGAGCCGCACTCTCGAGTGTCCCTCGAGTCGTTCGTGGGGGTGGACGATCAATGGAGTTCCCGAGGCTGGTGTGGAGCGGCTCGAACCACCGTCCGAGCCGGCGACAGTCGCCTTCGGGCCACGGGAGCGGCGAACCTTCGCCGGTTGGTGGGACGGCCAGTTTTTTGACATCCATGATGGACGCGAACGGTGGGTGCCGGCGCACGGGACCCACACGCTCACGGCGTACCTCGCGGTCGATGAACCGAACGAGCGCGTTCTAACAGTGTCGGTCGGCCTCACGGTTCGGGGCTAGTATACTAGGAGACGGATATTTGCCCCTCGTGTGGGAGTCCAACTCATACCACAAGGTTAGTTTCCATGACCGACAACCTCAATCAATCGCACCTGGACCGACGGCGGTTCGTCAAGTCGATGGCAGCCGCTGGGAGTGTAGGACTGTTCGCTGGCTGTGTTGGGAGTGACCCGGAAGAGAGTGAGGACGGTGGCGTCTTCGTGATCGCGACTACCGACGAGGTCGAAACGTTCGACCCACGTCAGAATCAGCTTGCGTGGTACAGCTCTGCTGCACACTACCTGTTCGATTCGTTACTCCTCCAGTCGCCCGACGGAAGCGAGTTCGAACCCCACCTCGCCGTCGATCACCCGGAAGAAATCGACGAGACGACGTACGTGGTCGAGATCCGTGACGACGTGGAGTTCCACGACGACTGGGGCCAACTCACGGCCGAAGACGTCGAATACTCCATCAACTGGGTGCTCGACCCCGACAACGCGTCGCCGAATCAGTCGAACGTCGCCTACATCGACGAGGCTGAAGCGACCGGTGAGTTCGAGGTCACGCTCCACCTGGAGTATCCGTCCGGATTGATGGATCGATCGCTCGCGCACATGAACGCCGCCCCCATCGTCTGCAAGGAGGCCGCAGAGGAAATGGGTGATGAAGAGTTCGGTCAAAATCCGGTGGGTAGTGGCCCGTTCAAACTCGAGAACCACGACCCCTCGTCGTCGGTCGAGCTGGTCGCAAATGCGGATTACTTCCTCGGTGAGCCCATCCTCGAGGGACTCGAATATCGGATTATCCCGGAGGCCGAGGTTGGGTACGTCAATCTCGCACAGGGCGACCTCCATCAGTCGGGGGTCACCGAAGAGTTGCTCGGTGAGGCCGAGGAGGACGACGACATCGATACTTATCAGCTATCTAACATGGACTTCCAGGGGTTCATCTTGAACTCCCTGGAAGGGCCATTTACTGACGTCAGAGCACGGGAAGCCGTCCATCACCTCATCGACTACGACGAGGTTCTCGACGCCGCTGCCGGTAGTCTCGCTGGGCGAAACTGGGGCCACATGCCACAGGAAACCGTCGATGCGTGGGACTTCCCTGCTGACGAGTGGGAAGAGAATTACTACCCAGAACAGGATCACGACCGCGCGGTCGAATTGTTCGAGGAAGCCGGCGTGGGTACCGACTTCGAAGTGGACCTCGTGATGACCGCCGGTGAGGCGAACGAAGGGCGGTCACTCGTCCTCCAGAACGAGTTCGAGGAAGTCGGAATCGACTGTGATATCCGTGAAATTTCGACTGGTGACTGGCTCGAGGCTCTCAACCAGGCGGACTACGACATCACCACCTACGGCTGGGGTGGCAACGACGACCCGGACGGCTATTACTATCACATGTTTCGGGACCTGCAAAACGACGAGGGCGGGATGGACGACGACGTCGTCGGCCACTCTTCGATCGGCTACCTCTACGAGGGCAGCCGTGAGCGCGGCGACGATGACGTCCTCGAGGACTTGGATCGTCTCGACGATCTCGTCCGCGAGGCCCAAGCGACCGTCGCTCAGGAAGAACGCCGCGAGTACTACGTCGAGGCAGCTGAAATCGTCCTCTCGCTGTACCCGGTCATCGGGGTTTACTCCGCCGAGAGCGTGACGGGCGTACACACGAACGTCCAGAACTACGAGCCGAGTGAGTTCGGCGAGCAGGAGGCGTTCAACCACTGGCAAGAGGCCAGTATCGACGAATAAGCGGTTTCGCTCTCTCATAGCTTTCAGCATTATTCACACGAATGGGACTCTTACGGTACACGATACGACGGTTGCTTCAGCTCATCCCGGTGTTGTTCGGTATCGTGACGCTGACGTTCGTCATGATGCATGCGTTGCCTGGTGACCCGGTTCGACTCTGGCTTGGGACCGAGCCGGGTCAGGAACTCGCTGACGAGCTGATCGAGGCCCACGGCTTCGACCGACCGATGCACGAGCAGTACGTCGATTACCTCGTTCGCCTCGCACAGGGTGACCTCGGCCATTCGTTCGTCTACAACCGGCCGGTTGTCGACCTGATGTGGGAGCGTATGGAGCCAACACTGGTCGTGATGGGGCTCTCGTATCTCGTTGCGTTGCCGGTGGCCCTCGGACTCGGCATCTACGGGGCGGCGCGGCACAATCGCGCTGGCGACCACGTCTCGCGCTTCGCCGGTCTCGCCGGAATATCGACGCCGAACTTCTGGCTCGCACTGATGATGATCTATATGTTCTCGTACAATTTCGGGCTATTGCCGGCAACCGGCTACACCTCTCCCTTCGTCGATCCAGTCGAAGCCGCGGTCCTGCTGATCATGCCGGTCCTCACGCTTGCCACTGCCCAGACAGCACTGTTGATGCGGATGACTCGGTCCAGCATGATCGAAGAAATGCGCGAAGACTACGTCGAGACTGCTCGAGCGTATGGGATCCCCGAGCGGAAGATCCTCTTGCGACACTCGTTTCGAAACGCGCTGTTGCCACTGGTGACGATCGTTGGCTTGCAGGTGTCGACCCTGCTCGGTGGGAGTGTTATCGTCGAAGAGATTTTCGCGATCCCGGGACTGGGACGGCTCTTTTTCGATTCGGTGATCGAACAGGACTACTCGGTTGCAGTCGGTGTCACCCTGTTCTTTTCGACGCTGTTTCTCATCGGGGTCGTCCTCACCGACATCGCGTATGCGTATATCGATCCACGTATCAAATATGACTGAGACACAGACACACAGCGCCGAGATGGCACGGAATGGTGATGGCCAATGAGTGGTGAAGGGGTTCCAGCCAACGATGCCGAATTCCACGACGAGGGGGGCGTCCTCGAGACGCTCACCAAACTCAGGCACAGCCCGACATCGCTCGCCGGGCTCCTGATTATATTTGCTCTGGTCCTCATGGCCCTGTTCAGCGCGGTCGACAACTTCGTTTTTGACCGGGCGATAATCACGTGGCTCCACGCTGATCCCCACGCGATGGATCAGAGCATGCGCTACGATGACCCCTCCTGGGAACACCCGATGGGTACTGACCGATACGGTCGGGATATGCTCTCGCGAGTGATCTATGGTAGCCGAACCGCACTGACCATCGGTATCGTGGCCGTTGGAATCAGTTTCGTCGGCGGGGTAATCATCGGCGCAGTGTCCGCGTTCTTCGGTGGCTACGTCGACGACTTCTTGATGCGTAGCGTGGAGATCCTCTACGCGATTCCGGGGCTCGTGCTCGCGATCATTTTCATGGCTATTTTTGGACCGAGCATCTACAATCTCTTCATCGCGTATGGCATCGTCGGCATTCCGGCCTACGCCCGGGTGATGCGATCGGAAGCCCTCTCGATACGGGATCGCCAGTACGTTGAGGCCGCAAAGCTCGCTGGCTTGCCCCGCCGAACGATCCTCTTTAGAGAGATCGTTCCCAACGGCATCGCCCCGGTGGTCGTTCAGGCAACGCTCTCGATGGGCGGCGTTATCATCGGGGCAGCGGCCCTCTCGTTTCTCGGGTTCGGCGTGCAGCCGCCGACACCCGATTGGGGGCGAATGCTCAGTGACGGACGAACCGCGATGGTCGTCGCCTGGTGGGTTGCTGTCTTTCCCGGCATCATGATATTCATCACCGTCATGGGGTTCAATATGCTCGGTGACGGCCTCCGTGACGTCATGGATCCAAAGATGACGGTCGAAGCGACACCGTACGACGACTGGAACATAGACGAGTGGAAAGAAAAACAACGTGCAGCGACCACGGAATCCGACCTCGCGCCCGATACGCCGACGACCCGGG
Organism: Natrialbaceae archaeon Tc-Br11_E2g14; assembly: GCA_001564275.1. Taxonomy (GTDB): domain Archaea; phylum Halobacteriota; class Halobacteria; order Halobacteriales; family Natrialbaceae; genus Natronosalvus. The sequence continues at coordinate 11,857 of LKND01000005.1, forward strand.
CCGATGGCTCCGGGCCGCAAGAGGGTGATCGATCGTGAGCCTCCTCGAGGTCGAGAATCTCCGTACGTACTTCTTTACGCCTGCTGGAATCGTGCAAGCCGTCGACGGTGTCAGCTTCGAGGTCGATGCTGGCGAGTCACTCGGCATCGTGGGCGAAAGCGGGGCCGGGAAAAGCGTAGCCGTCAAGAGTATCATGGGCCTCATCCGCGATCCCGGTCGGATCGTCGAGGGCAGTGTTCGATTCGACGGCCGGGAGTTGACCGAACTCAGTGAGGCCGAACTCAGACGGGAGATACGTGGCAACGAGATCTCGATCGTCTTCCAGGACGCGATGTCCGCGCTCAACCCCGTCTTCACCGTCGGCAGCCAGCTCGAGGAAGTGATCGTCGAGAACACCGACCGCTCGCCTTCTGCGGCTCGCGAGCGAGCGATCGAACTCCTCGACGACGTCGGAATCCCCAACCCCGACCGACGCATCGACGAGTATCCACACCAGTACTCCGGGGGAATGCAACAGCGGGCAATGATCGCGATGGCACTTGCCTGTGACCCGAGACTCATTATCGCCGACGAGCCCACGACCGCCCTTGACGTGACCATCCAGGCCGGGATTCTCGAGCTGTTCGACGAGATTCAGGAGACCCACGACACGAGTATCGTCTACGTTACCCATGACCTTGGGGTCGTCCGCGAGGTCTGTGATCGCGTCAGCGTCATGTACCTCGGCCGCGTCGTCGAGTCGGCTCCGTACGAAGAACTGTACCGATATCCAAAACACCCCTACACGCAGTCGCTGCTCAACTCGGTGGTGACCCCTGATGAAATCCTAGACGAGATCAATCCCATCGGCGGAACGATGCCGTCAGCGGTATCGCCACCGTCGGGATGTCGCTTCCGGACGCGGTGTCCCGAGGCAGTCGAGGAGTGTGTCCACGTCACCCCACGAGCACGACAAGTCGGCGATTCACATACCGCAGCATGTCTGCTCTACGATGAGTCGAACTCCCACGAAGAACCGACGCTCCGCGAGATCACTAATCAGACCAATGACTGACCCCAGATCGAACGACAGTACAGCCGTTAACGTGAGGAGGACCCGACACGAACACTCGAGCGTGAGTACGCCAGGATGGGGGTTGAAGTGATCATGAGCGCTGGTAGTCAGCAGACTGGTGACACCGCCGATGCGGCCGGCCAACCGCTTCTCGAGGTATCGGGCCTGAAAAAACACTTCCCGGTCAATTCGGGATTGTTCGCCTCGATTACGTTCGACCGCGACGCCGACGGCTTTCCGATCACCAGGGACGACTCGAGCGTCAAAGCCGTTGATGGCGTCGATTTTGCGCTCGAGGCAGGGAAGACCCTCGGTGTGGTTGGCGAGTCCGGCTGTGGCAAGTCGACGCTTGCTCGAACGATTCTGGGACTCGAGGAACCAACCGCGGGCGAGATCCGTTTCGACGGACGCCCGAAAGACGAGATCCCGGAAGCCGAGTTCCGCAAACGGAGTCAGATGGTTTTTCAGGACCCACAGTCGAGCCTGAACGGCCGGAGGCGGGTCGGTCACATCATCGAAGATCCGCTCGAGGGTGCGGGCTGGGAGAAAGCGCGTCGCCGCGAGCGGGCGCTGGAATTGCTCGAACAGGTCGGTCTCAAACGGGAGTACTACAACCGCTATCCTCACGAGTTCTCGGGGGGGCAGCGCCAGCGGATCAATCTGGCCCGGGCGCTGTCGATCAGCCCGGATCTCATCGTCTGTGACGAGCCAGTGAGTGGCCTCGACGTGAGTATCCAGGCGCAGATTCTCAATCTGATGACCGATTTGCAAGCTGAGTACGGGCTCACCTACCTCGTGATCTCTCACGATCTCAGCGTCGTCCGGTACATCGCCGATCGTGTCGCCGTGATGTATCTCGGCGAATTCGTCGAGGTTGCACCGACCGACCGACTGTTCACTCACCAGTATCACCCCTACGCACGGGCACTCTTGAGTGCCGTGCCGAACCCCGACCCCGATATGCCGGGGGTCTCGTCTCAGCTCAGTGGTGCTGTTCCGAGCGCGTCGAATCCCCCACGCGGTTGTCGGTTCCACACGCGCTGCCCCTCCTTCATCATCCCCGACGGATTCACGGCCGAGGCGTACGACGGCTATGATCGACTCCGGTCGGACGTCAGTGAACGCAGCCTCGATCCCGAGGTGAACGACGTCAGTAGCGCCCTCGAGACCTACGTACCCGAGTTGGCTAGCGTTGCTGGGGACCGCAGGGCAGCACTCGAGTCGGCTGTCAGCGAGGCCCTCGACGGCGAGTGGGATCGGGCAGAACGAACACTCGAGAGCGAGCAATCGCCGTGTCAGGCAGAGGCGCCGTCACTCGAGACGGCCGGTGATCCGGCACACGAGGCCGCCTGTCACCTCTCGTTCGAAACACCGAGTGATGCCGATAGCGGGTCAACGGAGGATGGCCGACGATGACCGCGAACGCGAGGCGTGAGGAAGCCTCGCCCCTTGGTATCGAACAGTTCACAACAAGCGTTTATGCAAAGGACCTGGACACTGGCGAGACGTTACTTGCAGCCGATCCGGACGTACCGCTGCTCCCGGCGTCCAACACGAAGCTGGTGACGGCGGCACGCGCGTTCGCAGACCTCGGGCCGACCTATCGCTTCGAGACGACCGTCCACGCCAACGGTGAGTTCCACGGGACTCAGTTGGTCGGCGATCTCGTATTGACCGGACGAGGGGCCCCGGATCTCTCACAGGCCGATCTACTGACTCTCGCTTCGGAGGTTGCTGCCAACGGAATCGAGACCGTCGCCGGTGAACTCGTTATTGATGCGTCGGCGTTCGATGCTGAGTCGCTCGGCCCTGGCTGGACGTGGGACGATGGTCAGTTCGAGTACGGGGCGAAGAGTACGCCACTGGCGGTCGAACGAAACACCGTCGACATCACGATCGCTCATGCCGATGGCTCGATCCGTGTCGACGCGTCACCAACATCCGAGATCGTCCGGTTCGACATCGATGTCGAAACGGGCCAAACTGCGGATCTCGACGTCTACAAGAAACGCGCCTCGGAAGTGATTCGCGTCGAAGGGCAGGTACCAGCCGAGGAGACGACGATCGAGGCGAGCCCCGTAGACGATCCGATGATGCACGCAGCGAGCCTCTTTCGAGACGCCCTCGAGGCCCACGACGTCACTCTCGACGGCTGGATCCGCATCGAGGGCGAGGCTGTCGAGACGTTCAACCCTCCGTGTGCGGTGGTGGAATCCGCCCCGCTTTCGGAGATCACACGGGACATGTGCTGGCACTCGGACAACTTCGCTGCCGAACAACTCGCCAGAACAATCGCCCTCGAACGGGACGGTCAGGGCTCTTGGCCGGCGTGGGAACGATATGCGATGGCGTTTCTCGAGGAACGAGGGGCCGATGCGGTTCGACTCCGTGACGGATCTGGCCTCTCACGATACAACCTCCTGTCTGCAACGAGTATCGTTTCGGTACTCGAGTGGTGTCTCGAGCAGCCCTGGAGTGAGGCGTACCGTCGGTCGCTTCCCAGGACGGGTCTCGAGGGCACGGTCTCGAGTCGACTCGAGGGGGTTGAGCCCACTGTCCGGGCGAAAACGGGGACACTCACCGGTGCACGGGCACTGTCGGGATACGTCGAGAACGATGATTCTGAGCCTGTCGTCGGGTTTTCGTGTCTCTTCTCCAATCTCACTGGGGAATACGAGCGATCAGCGACCGACCACATCGACGACGTCGTCCGAGAGATCATCTCACGGGCGCCCCTCGAAAGCTGATGCACCTCGTGAGTCCCGCCTCGGGGCAGTTAGTGAGACGTCGGGTCGACGCCTTGCCGCTCACGCTCACGGATCGTCCCAAGCAGTCGGCTGAGTGCAACGGCTTCGCCTTTCCGGAGGTGTTCGAGCGCTGTCGGTCCGGATACGTCGTGGTTCTCGGCGAGTTGTTTCGCCGATATGTCCCGGGGCCAGCCGTAATACCCCTCTTCGAACGCCGAAAGCAGATAGGTCAGCTGGCGGGACGAGAGGTCATCACAGATCTCGTCGACGATATCGTGAGTGGCGGCGGTGTCGGGCTCGTAGTCGACGACACGACGTACGTCGACGTCGGCGACCTCCTCGAGATCCGCGATCGAGCGACTGATCGTGGAGCCGTCTGCGAGTAAGGTCCACCGTTCACAGTCATCGGTGATCCGAACCTCTCCGATTGGTGTCAGCGAGGAGGCCACCATCTCCGCATAGATCGAAGCCTCTGCAGCGTACCGGATGTGAATCCTGAGATATTCGGTCCTGGCCTCGAGGAGGTCCGTCGACCTGACCGTCGGGAACGCTCTCGCAGTTCCGAGTATCTCCTCGGCATCGAGGTCGTCGCCGCTGATAATGATGGTCGCGAGGATGTCGGTGCCGTCCGAACAGATATCGGTTATGACGAGCTCGATCTCGGGCCGTTCACGAGTGAGTTTCAGCATCCAACATCCTTCGTGCCACAGCGACAGGTCGATCCGTTTTTTCATACCTTATCCGATCTTTGCCTGACAATGTTATACAATGTACTTATAATTTTGCACGAGTGACAGCGTATCGGATTGGTTCGGATGGAATCGGTCCGCCTACACACCCCCAGTGAGCGGGAGCTTACACCGCATCCGTCGACGTTCTATACGAACGCCCGGGACGATCTTGAGCCGTTTCTAGAGGGCCTAAGCGGAAATGTTGTACCGAGAGGTCGGCACTGGCCGGCAGGTGACGAAAACGAGCCCCATCAGCGGCAAGCTTGAGACTGTGGCCTCTCGAAACGCCAACGCGGTTCTCTCGTTTGATTCCGTTTTTGAACAGGCCCACCGAGACCGGCATCTAGTATGCGAGGGGGACGTGCTTTCCCTCCCCCACTCGTCTTTACGTCCAATGGAACTACAGGCACGGAGGGATCGCCTCCTCGAAATCGAATCCGAGGTCCTCTCTCCGTACGGGACGCCGGTCTATGTCTTCTTCGAGGAGGACATCAGGGAGAACTATCGAACGCTGCGAACAGCCCTCGACGAGCAGTATCCGGACTCGGTGATTCACTTCGCGGTGAAGGCAAACTACAACCCAGGGATCCTCTCAGTGCTCCGGGATGAGGGTTGTCACGCCGAAGCCTACGCCACCGGCGAGCTGTCGGCTGCACTCGAGGCTGGCTACAGCCCGCAGGAGTTGCTGTTGACGGGAATGAATCGCCGACTCTCGGACGTCGAGCAGGCCCTCGAGACCGGCGTCGAGCACTTTCTCGTCGACAACGCGACTGAGCTCGAACGGTTGATCGTCGCCGCCGACGAAACGGAAGCGCAACCGAAGGTTCTCATCCGGGGGAACCCCTCAATGGAGGTCCCGACCCATCCCGAAGTCGCGACAGCGACCCGGGAGTCGAAGTTCGGGCTCGACATCGAATCCGGGCGAGCCATGGCCGTCGCCGAGCGTACGGCGTCGGCGTCGGCAGTCGAACTCGCGGGCGTTCAGTTGCATATCGGCAGCCAAATCAACGGCGTCGAACCGTACGGCACTGCCGCCCGCGAGTTGCTCGGGTTCGCAGCCGACATCCGGGACGAACTCGGTATCGAAATCGACATCCTGGATCTTGGAGGGGGGTTCCCGGTTCCGTACGACGGTCCCGTCCCGGACACCGAAGCCATCGTCACGGAAATCTCGAGGACGGTTCGCGAAACTGCCAATACGCTCGATCTCCCGCTCCCGACACTCTTTCTCGAGCCCGGTCGCCGGCTGGTCGGCAACGCCGGGACCCTGGTGACGACCGTCGGTGTGATCAAGCAGACCCCGCACACGTCGTTTGCGGTGCTCGATGCCGGGACCAACGCAGTCTCGTCGTACTGGCCGTACCCGATGTTTGCACTGACGGACGGTAAAGCGACCGAACACTACGACGTCGCCGGACCACTCTGTTACACCGGTGACGTACTCGCAGCGGACGTCGAGTTGCCGCCCCTTGAGGCAGGGGCGCTCCTCGCGATCGATCGGATTGGAGCCTACTCACTCGGCAGTGCCTCACATACGAACGCTCAGCCAAAACCGCCGGTGTTGCTCTGTCGGTCTGACGGTGACGTCACCGTGATCCGCCGGCCCGAAACGCCCACCGACGTGTTCGCCAACGCGGAGGTGCCCGATGACCTCCGTTGAGGAACTAACCGTGCAGCGACTACAAACCCTCCTCGCACCCGACGACCGGGTTGCCTGCTTCGAGGTTAGCGTCGAGCGAACCGACCGGCACCATAATCAGCGTCCGCCGATCGCGCTCACTGGAACCGTCCAGACGGACCGGATCAGGGGGGCAATCCTCGAGGAGTTACAGCGGCTGTACGGCGACCTCGACGTTCGGGACAACCTCTCTGTCCTCGAGGGAGCCGGCAACGCACTGACGACCGATCGACACGTTCTCCCGATCCGTGGCGAACCACGTGCAGACGCCGAGCAGGTCACACAGGTGCTGTACGGCGCCGCGCTCACGGCCTACGATACACAGGAGGGGTGGCGTCGGGTCCGAACGCCCAGTGGCTACCTTGGCTGGACCGACGGTGAGGCACTGACGGAACCGGTATGTAATGGGACGGCCGCCGGGGACGCCTCGGCGGCGACCCCTGCCGAGTGGGCCCCAGACGCTGTCGTGGTGGCGGCTCAGGCCCCGATCACTCGATCGGAGATGGCTCACGAGACCGTCCCGGCCGGTGTCGACTGCTGCGTTGAGGCCCGCGACGGTGACGCGGTGCGCATCTCGTTCAGGAATGGAACTCGAGCGACAGTACCGGTAGCGACCGTCAGGGAGACATCGACACCGACGAGCAAAGACGAGGTCGTCACTGTCGCCAGACAGTTCCTGCAAACGCCCTACGAGTGGGGTGGGATGACCGCAGATGGCATCGACTGCTCGGGACTGGTCTGGATCGCCTACACGGCCCTCGGCGTCACGCTCCCGCGGGATGCAGACCAGCAGCGTGCACTCGGTACCCCCGTCTCGCGGAAGGAGCTCGAGGCAGGGGACCTCCTCTTTTTCCCGGGTCACGTCGCGATCAGTCTCGGCGGATCCGAGTACATCCACGCCTCTGGTAGCGCAGATGCCGTCACGGTCAACAGCCTCGATCCGGACGACGAACGCTACGTCGAGGGTCTCGATGCGGACCTCTCAGCGATGAAGCGGTTGTTGTAACGTCACACCAGGCCGCTGCGCCTCGGCGGACAGACCAGGCTCACTCGAGCATGGCGACACCCCACTCTCGTGGAACGGGAGAGCTCGCCAGTCAGCGCCCATGCCTTCGGACGAGTCGGATTATCCATCCGGAACGTGGCAATGGGGTTCGGGATTCACGCATGATTGGGCATCCATTGATAAGCATTCGATCGAAAGCCCCCGACCGTGTCCACTCACAACTCGTATACAAACGTCCACTGGCACAACCCGAGGTGCCACGCTGGATGATTGTCGACCGTGTCGACGTCTTCGGGCTCGATCTTCCGCTCACCGACCCGTTCGAAATTTCACTGGGTACGAAACACGAGGCGGCGAACGTACTCGTCAGGCTCGAAACCGAGACGGGAACCGTCGGCTACGGCGAGGCGGCACCACTCGAGACGATCGTCGGTGAGACCCAAGCGAGTGCCATCGCACAGGCCGAGGCGGGTGCAGCGTTGCTCGAGGGTCGAAACGTTGTCGATAGACGGCGCCTCGTCGCCGATCTGCGGGCGGCACTTCCAGGCGCTGTCTCGGCGATATTCGCCCTCGAAACGGCGCTCTACGACGCCTACTGTCGTGAAGAGGGGCTCGCCCTGGCAGCGTGTTTCGGTGGCACACCCGGGCCCGTGACGACCGATCTCACGATCGGGATGGTCGACCCCGAAACCGCGGTGACCGAGGCCGAGGCTGCACTCGAGGACGGATTCGACCAACTCAAAGTGAAGGTGGGCGGGGACCTCGAGTCCGACCTCAAGCGGGTCGCAGCCGTCAGCGATGTCGCCCCCGACACCGGCCTAACGGTCGACGCAAATCAGGGCTGGACCCCGAAGCAGGCCATCCAGTTCGCAACCCGAGCGCGGTCGCGTGACCTCCATCTCGACCTGCTCGAACAGCCCGTCCGACTGGACGACGTCGCGGGACTGAAGCGGGTGACCCAGGCGGTCGAGGTTCCCGTTGGGGCAGACGAGTCCGTCTTCAGCATCGAGGATGCGTTGCGCGTCGCCAGCGAAGGAGCTGCGGATGTCATCAACATCAAAGCCGCAAAGTCGGGACTCGCCGACAGCGTGGCCATCGCTGAAATTGCTCGAGCAGCAAACCTCGAGGTAATGATCGGGTGTATGCTCGAGAGCGCCATCGGGCTACACGCGAGTGCCCATCTGGTGTCAGGACTCGGCGGCTTTTCCCACGTCGATCTTGACGGCAACTTCTCGTTTGAACGACAGGTGTCCGACGTCGAGGTGGGCCCGACGCTCGAAACCAGCGGGCCCGGACACGGTATCGTGCCCGACCCAGCCCTGGTTCCGGACCGACTGGGGTGAAGCCAGTGGCTGGAGAACGCGACCACGGACCGGACGGACTTCCGGGGTAAATTCACGATGGCTGACAGGGACTGGTGTCGGGGTGCACCGGCGGTTACTGATCCGGAACAGCCAATCACCGAAAAGAGACGATAGGAACCATCGATCTCCTCTCGACGAGTTTCCACCGCCGGCTCTGAGAGACAGCATTTCGATCGCCCCTCCAAGCTTAAGACCGAACCCGTGGTCGGGAACACGAATCATGCCCACAGACGACTTCGTCCGGTGGCTGTCGGACGTCGGGAGCGAAGACTCGACCGCCGTCGGCGGGAAGAGCGCGAATCTTGGCGAGCTAGCTGACCTCGACGTTCCGGTAATCCCGGGCTTTACCACGACCGCCGAAGCGTACGACTACTACGTCGAACGGACGGGTGTTGACGAGGGAATCGAATCCGAGCTCGACGGACTCGACGTCGACGACGTCTCGGATCTCCAGGCGCGGGGCGAGCGAGTGCGTCAGCGCATTTCGGAGGCGGCAATGCCCGCCGAGTTGGAGTCCCGTATCGTCGACCGCTACGAGGAACTGGCGACGCGCCTCGAACTCGACGATCCGGAGGTCGCCGTGCGGAGCTCGGCGACCGCCGAGGACCTCCCGGAAGCCTCCTTCGCCGGCCAGCAGGAGACGTTCCTGAACGTCGCCGGGCGGACGGAGCTGATCGAGTCGATCAAACACTGTTTCGCCTCGCTGTTTACCGACCGGGCGATCGCCTACCGCGAGAACAACGACTTCGATCACTTCGACGTGAAGCTCGCCTGCACGGTCCAGAAGATGGGGCGGGCGGACCTGGCGTCCTCGGGCGTGCTCTTCACCCTCGACCCGGACACCGGCTTCGAGGACGTCGTCGTGATCGAGGCGGCTTACGGCTTCGGCGAGCCGATCGTCCAGGGCGTCGTCGACCCCGACAGGTACGTCGTGTTCAAACCGACGAACGGAATCGTCGAGAAAGAACTCGGGGGGAAGTCCCAGCGGATGGTCCGGCGCAACGGCGGCACCAAACTGGAGTCGGTTTCGGCGGAGCAACGAGACGAATTCGCGCTCTCCGACGAGCGGATCCGGGAACTCGCGACGTACGCGAGCCGGATCGAGGACCACTTCGATTGTCCCCAGGACGTCGAGTGGCTCGTCGACGGCGAACTCGACGAGCTGTTCGTCGTCCAGGCCAGACCGGAGACGGTCCACGGGGCGGCGGAGGGGAACGTGCTTCGTACGTACGAACTCGTCGAATCGGGCGAGGAGCTGCTCGAGGGGGTTGCGATCGGCAACGCCGTGGCGACCGGCTCAGTCCGTGTCCTCGCTGACCACCGGGAGATGCACCGTGTGGAGGAGGGTGACGTCCTCGTCACCGAAATGACCGATCCGGACTGGGTGCCAGTGATGAAACGGGCGAGCGCGATCATCACCGACAAGGGCGGCAAGACCTCCCACGCGGCGATCGTCTCGCGGGAGCTCGGAATTCCGGCGATCGTCCGCACGGGGGACGCGACGGAGGCCCTGTCCAATGGCGACCCGGTGACCGTCGACTGTTCGACAGAGACCGGACGGGTCTACGAGGGCGAACTCGAGTTCGAGGTCACTGAGGAGGCCATCGACGAGCTGCCGGAGACCGACACCGAGGTCAAGTTAATCCTCGGCGATCCCGACCGCGCGTTCTCGCTCGCGAGCCTCCCAGTCGACGGCGTCGGACTGGCCCGCGAGGAGTTCATTGTGACCGCCCACATCGGCTCCCATCCGCAGGAGCTGCTTGAACGCGGCGAGGAGGAGCAGTTTATCGACGCGCTGCGAACCGGGATCGCGAAGATCGGCGCCGCCTTCTACCCGGACGACGTCATTTTTCGACTCAGCGACTTCAAGACCGACGAGTACCGCAATCTCGAGGGTGGGTGGAAGTACGAACCCGAGGAGGACAACCCGATGCTGGGCTGGCGCGGGGCCTCTCGATACTACGACGATGCGTTTTCCGACGCGTTCCGGCTGGAGTGTGAAGCGCTCCGGCAGGTGCGTTCGGACGTCGGCCTGGAGAACGTCACCGTGATGGTGCCGTTCTGTCGCACCCCGGAGGAGGGCGAGCGAGTACTCGAACTGATGACCAAGTACGGCCTCTCGCGCGAGGAGATGGACGTCTGGGTCATGGCGGAACTCCCGTCGAACGTCGTCCTCGCGGACCGGTTCTCGGCACTGTTCGACGGGTTTTCGGTCGGCTCGAACGATCTCACGCAGCTCGTCCTCGGCGTCGATCGGAACTCCGAGAAACTCGCGCCGCTCTTCGACGAGACCGACGAGGCGGTCACCCGGTCGATCGAGGCACTGATCGAGGAGGCCCACCGCCACGACCGTCCGGTCGGTATCTGTGGCGACGCGCCGTCGACGATCCCCGAGTACGCGGCGTTCCTGGTCGATGCCGGCATCGACTCGATTTCGGTGTCGCCGGACGTCGCGGTCGAGACGATACTGTCCATCGCTGCGCTCGAGGACGAGTCGTGACCGAGTGCGTTGGCACGCCGCGTTGACCGGGACGTCGGTCTGTCACTCGACGGTCTCGATCACGCTCTCGAGGAGGAGGCCCATCGAGGCCGGACAGCCGCTCCGTTTTCTCGGGACAGGAGAACGTTCTGCCGGGAGCGGAGAGTGCATTGCCAAACGGTACTCGGGCGTTCTCGCCGAACCCGGTTCGGCGACACTCGTCAGCGAGGGTGTCGACGACCCGGTCGGCGGTCTGGGCCGCGCTGCTCACTCCACGATCTCGACCTCGAAGGTGTCCGTCCAGCGGTAGCGGCGGCCGCCCCAGACGAACGTCGGCCTGAGGATGCCAGCGACGCCGATGAACGGCGCCACTACCAGCGACGGGATCGCGAACACCCACGTGCGCCGGTCGATCCCCAGGGCCCGGTAACGCAGGTATGCAACAACCGTGACGCCAACCGCGACGGGAATTGGCACGACGGCCCCGACCGCGAGAACGGCGAGGAAGGTTGCAAGCACGGCAACCGTTTTGACGCGCTCGAACCGGTAGAAGATCTTGACGAAGCGTGTGATTCGCTCGTAGGTCGTGCGGGCGTCACCCGGTACCGCGACCCGGTTGACCAACTCCCGCGGGGCGACGATCTCGTCCGCGTACTCGGCCAGCAGCGCGTCGTCCGAGACGGTCCGGCGGAGGTCGTCGACGTAGTTGTCGATGTCGATCTCGCGGCGATCGAACGTGACGCCGCCACCCCAGGGAACCCAGGTCGTCCGCTCGAGGACGAGGGAGGCCATGACGATACATAGCGGCTCGAACACCCTGAACGGGTGCTCTTCGCTCGTGAATATCGGGATCGCCGTCACCACGCCGTGGGACTCCCCGTGACGCTTGAGGGTTTCGAGCCAGTCGTCGTCACGATCGACGTCGTCGTCGGTCAGCACGATGCGATCCTGCGTCGCTCGTTCGAGCGCGTAGGCGACGGCGTTCGCCTTCCCGGAGCATCCCTTGGGCTCGCCGGCGACGAGCAGTTCCGCCGCTTCGGGCAACGCGGCGCTCGCCACCGGGTCGTTCTCGGTATCACAGACGACGAGCAACTCGTCGTCGGCCTCGAGTTGTGCGGTCAGTTGCTCGCAGGACCTCGTCCACTCGATCGTGGGCAGGATGACACTCGCCACCCGTCGACGGTCCACGTGGAGGATCAAAGTACCGAGGGGTGTACTTCCAGCACACGCTCGCGTTCGCATTCGTCGCCAGGATTGCCGGAGGTCGCTTACACCGTCGGAGCGACGCTGGCACGGATGCACTGCCAGCGCGCGTGGGAATCCTGGCGACGCCCTCGTGGCCGGGGTTGCCTTTGCGGTTCATCGTGGGTGCGGCTCTGGAGTTGAGACTGAGAGGGATTATCGCGGGAGTTGCTACTATTCCCGCGAGCGAAGCGAGATGCCGAGAGATTGGATTCGAATGCTTCGGTCGACTCCCACCATCCCTCTCATAAGTTGGCCACGATCCAGGTGCCAAAGATAACCCAAGGTGGCATGTTCGTTAGCTGAATGCAGGCGCTAAGCCCCCGTCCTCAACGAGCATCACAGTCCACGCAAGCGGACAAGAAGCGCAGTAGGCGGGGATACAGCGCCGTCGTCACCTTTCCTTGCATGTTCTGGAGGCTGTCTCACAGGCCCACACAAGCATTTTTTCGGAGAACGCCCAACTGGTCTGCAAGATGGGCGTTCCGACCTGTGGACTTCGACTCGCTGGCCGTTCCATCTGGCATGGCTCGCTCCTTGCGAAGTCTCCAGTCACGGACAGGGTTAGAACGCGACAAGAAGCGTGCGCTGTCCCACGGAACAGTCCCGTCGAACCACTAGGAGTGGGACCCTCCGAAGGAACGTCCTCAGAATCATATAGTGATTCTGATGGGCTGTGAAAATCGCTGCGCGATTTTCGAACGCCTGTGGAGACTGCGCTCCCTGTGGGAACCTCTCCGGTTCCTGCAAAGCGTGTCTTGGAAGCAGGAAGCCCCACCCTCAGCAAGCGCGTCAGCGCGAGCAGGGTGGGGTAGTTCACGTTCTCACTGCGATTCGTTCGATTGGTCCAGCGTCATTCGGGGCCACCGGATAGGGCTATAGTAGCCACTGAACGTCATTGCACACACCCTCACGACACCATGGCTCAGACCCGGTCACAAACCGGTCCGGAGCCGACTCGCTGTGAGGGTGTGAAAATCGTTTCAATTGGTACTATATTGCATTCGACACGGTACGTCCCCCGAGGGACTTCATCAAATGGAAACACGCGTGCTGGATGCGATCGATGGGTCAGACCAGGCGTTCCGTGCATTGGAGTGCAGTTTCGTAACCGTTCTCAACCCAACCCACACCACACTCCACGTTATCAATCCGACAAAAAAGCGATATGAGGGACCAGGACACGAGGAAAACTGGGTTTCAAACGCCGAACGCGAGGCCGAAGAGATACATGATACAGCACGCGAGATGGCCGGCAGTCGTGCGATACCGCTCGAAGAGACGGTGACGCGGCGCGGGCGTCCAGCCGAGCGAATACTCGAGTACGTCGACGACAACGAGGTCGACCGGATCTCGGTCGGAAGCACGGGTCGATCGCGCATCGACACCGTGTTGGTCGGCAGCGTCGCGAAAAAGGTAACCCGTGGGTCCCCGACGACCGTCACGGTGGTGCGGAACGTCGACGGCGGGAACGTCACCCCACCCGAACGGGTCCTCGTCGCGGTCGACGGATTCGACCGTGCGGCAGGTGCCCTCGAGTTCGCCCTGCGCGAATTTTCCGACGCGACTGTCACCGCCTTGTACGTAGTCGACCCGTCGGAGGTGTTCGCGACGACTCCCGATGCCGACGCCGTCCTCGAAACGACACGGCAGCGCGCGGATGCCCTCGAGTCGACGATTCGGACCGAGTCCGATCGCGGCGACCCAGCCCGAACCGTTGGCGAATACGTCACCGAGCAGGACATCGAACACCTGGTCGTTGGCCGGTCCGGTCGCTCCGGATGGCCGCGAATCCGTCTCGGCAGCGTGGCAGAGGCACTGGTTCTTCGAGCGCCGGTACCGGTCACTGTCGTCAGCTGAACGCCGTGGAGATCATCACTGTCACAGGATGCGTGCAATGACGTTCAGTGGCTCTGTAGTCGCTGCTGGTGCGTTCAACGGTCGCTGGTCGGACGATAGCGGGGCGGTCGAATACCCGCTTCGATAGACTCGGCGTCGACGTGGGCCGCGGCGACTTGGTGAACCGCCTCGGGGTCAAGCCCCGAGGCACTCGTCTTGTTTCCTCTGTAGAGGCTGGCCCCTCGATGGACGGTTACGCGGCGGTAGGGGGACGCTCACGGGCCACAACCACTGGAGCCCGCGAACCGTCCCACTCCCGTTGCTCGGACGAGAGACTTCGGCAGTCGGCAGGATGTGATGGTGGGTGTCCCTGACGCATACGACGTCGAACCCAACCGAATCTCCGAGTATCCAGGATTGCGATCAGGTCCTCAACTGACTGTCTCTGTAGGCTATAGGAACCCTGTGCATTCACGTCTTCGGTCAGTGGACACGACACACGATGACTGTCACGGGATCGTCCGCCGACTCGAACTCCGAACTGACTGCCCAGGCGTCGGTCGAACGGCGAAGTCATTTTTCGAGTGTCGCTGCTCGGTTTCGGGCCGAGGACCACTCCAACAGCCGCTGTGGCACATGTACGAGACGATCTTGATCCCGACGGATGGCAGCGAGTGCGCAGCTCGCGCGATCGCTCATGGGCTCGACGTCGCACAGCGGTACGACGCAACCGTCCATGTACTGTCGGTGATCGACACGGCCGAGCTGCTCGAGCTGGGCTACGTCGGTGATCGATCCGACTTTGAAAGCAGAATCGAGCCACTCGAAGCGCAGGCGAAACGCGCGGTCCGCGAGGTCGATTCGAACCCCCGCCGTGAGGGCCTGGACGTAGTGACCGTCGTTCGCGAGGGTGCCCCCGTCGAGACGATTGCGAAGTACGTCGATGATACTGACGTCGACCTGATCGTGATGGGGACCCACGGTCGACACGGTGTCGAGCGGTATCTCTTGGGGAGCGTCACCGAGCGTGTGCTTCGGACCGTGGACGTTCCGGTGCTGGGAGTCGGGCCATCCGACGGCGAGGGATGACGGAACGGGCCAACGGCGCTGGGCCAATGCGATCACGTGGTCCGATCGGTCGATCCGGCCAAGACGGAGAGGGCCCGTTTCTCGACGGTGATCTCGATTTGAGCCGTCGACCACGGCTCGCCGTCGAGGGTCACGGACACGTCTTTGCCTTCGAGCGAGGTGATCGACAGCGACGACGCCTCGAGCCGCTCGATCGGGGTCACCCCATGGTCGAGCAGGTCGGAAATCGCATCCAGCTCGAGCGCGTCGACCGACAGCGGCTCCGCGACGACCGTCACCTCGAGCAGGCCGTCTGCCACGCTCGGGCGCTCTCGAGAGCCGCCACCGGGCAACCGAAACGCGTTCCCGACGAGGACGAGGAGGGCTCGTCCGGACCAGCGTTCCAGTGTCGGATCCGTCCCCGGCTCTGCCGGCTCGATCGTCAGCCTGATCGATGACCCCTCGTACTCGGGGAAAAGCCTGATCGTCGTCACCAGGTACGCGATGACGCCGAGCCGTCGCTTCAATCGACCAGGGGTGGCTGCATTCGCCTCTGCGGAAAGACCTGCCAGACAGGTGTTCATAAAAGGCCGACCGTCGGCTAACGCGACGTCGATATCCATTTGCTCCCCCCGGTCCAACACCTCGAATGCGTGATCTATGTCGTCGATACCGAGGTTTTGCGCAACGAAATTGGCGGTGCCCGTGGGGATTATTCCGACCGTGGTTACCTCGAACGCGCCGGCGTCGTGGATTCCCCGGACGACCTCGTTGACGGTGCCGTCGCCGCCCGCTACCGCTACCAGTGAAACGCCCTGGGCGACTGCCTCCCGAGCGAGACGCCTCGCGTCCCCTCCCGTCCCCGTCTCTCGAACGTCGATCCCCCGCTCGGCTGCGCGGACCCGAATGGCTGGAGCGTGATCGCCCGACCCGCTCTCTGGATTGAGGACGAGCACACGATCGCCTCGGATTGAGTTTGTCATCGGCACTTGCTCCGACCGGTCCGTCGGCACCGTATCAATCCCGTCGTGCATACCTGCCGTTCGACGCGGACAACGAAAGGGATCCGGCATTCATTTTCGGTCGGTTCGTTGTCCTCGGCGCGCGTCGTTCGATTCCTCACCGCATTATTCGGACCCCATCGACGTCGCGGGAACCGGATCGGCCAGGATCTGTCTCCATCGCGTTTGCCTGTCACTCCTTCTGATCGGTCTCGATCAGTATCGGCCACGTAGTGCGAACCGGTTCCTCATTGCAGCCGGCCCATACAGTAACAACTGGGCGATGCACACTCTCACAGCGAGTCGGCTCAGAAACGGCCCTCACCGGTTCTGAGCCACGGTGTCGTGAGGAGGTGTCAACGATGATTTTTAGTGGCTACTGTAGGAACGACTGTGGACCCTCTCGATTGCACGTCAGCGTGGATCATCTCGTCGCCTCGATTGCTATCGTTCACCGCTCTGGAGAGCTTATATCGAATTCGTTCCACGCCCGGTCGAAGCCGGTACAACTGTCGGTCGCGATCGGATAAGCGTTCGACGAAGCCGCCTACCGGAACAGCTCCGTCCCTTGGGTCCGGGCCATCGGTCCCATATCGGAAAGCTCATTGCGCCCATCGGTACGGACTAACCGATCGCTCCGAGCTCGAGTTCGGATTCGGCATCGTCGGCTATCAGCTCCTTGTGGACGGTCGACTGGGATCGGTCCGGGGACGAGAACGACCGATCCGGTGCCCTCAGCCGTTCTCGCGATCCAACGAGTCGGTCAATCAGCTCGCACCGCGCGGTCCGGTGACTCCCTTTTCGTAGACCTCAATCCTGTCGGCCCGTCTCGCGGGGACCGTCACTGGAACATTCCGGACGTCGGCGTCCGCTGGCTCGGATCCTCTCCCGCCTCTGTCATCTGCTGATATTGCTCGGCGACCTGTTGCATCCGCCGCTGGATCTCGTCGGCCTGCTCGTCGAGTGCCGTCGTATCGATGTCGAACTCGACGAGCGGTTCGAGCGCCGTCTCGATAACCCCCTTTGCGGCCTGCGGGTCGGGGAGGAACGGGTGGGAGCGGACGGTCAGCAGTGCAGCCGATACGTTGGCGCGATAACACTCTCGGACGAGTGAGCCGGTGACGCCGCCGACGAGGCCCGGTTCCTCCGGGACAGGGACGCCGGCTTCGAGGAGATCGGCTTTGACCGCATCGGTCGTTGCGACGCCGGTCACCTCGCCGATCTGGTCTTCCGACTCGGCCGGCGCTCCCGCGAGAAAGATCGCCCGGCCGAACTCGTCAGCGAGGTCGTTGAGGACGCATCGGGCCAGCGGCTCGAACGATGGCTGCGGAAGTGCGAGGTCGCTCTCGAGGGTCATCACCGCCGGCTCCGTGCCGGCGTAGACGCGGACGAGATCCTGGACGAGGCCGTTTTCGAACGTGACGACGGGTGGAAACTCGTCAGCGGCGATGTTACCGCAGTGAGTGAGCCCGAGCTGTTCGGAGATCTGGTCGACGGCGATCGAGGCGACGAGTCCATGACCGGGGAGTCCCTCGATTAGGGTCGGCGGCTTCGACGGGAGGCTCGATACCTGTTCGAACGACGCGGGTGGACTTCGGTCGGACATGCACGCCTCCTACGATGCCCGGCGGGATATAGGGGCCATCTATCGCCGAGCCCAGACCATCGGCGCCAGGACGCCGATGCCTGGAGACATTCATGTCGCTTCCGACCGAAGCGTCGGATCGATGCTACCCGTCGACCCGGAGGCGACCGAGCACATTCCCCCTGGGGCCGCCAGCACGTACGCCAAACTGGCCGCGGTGTACGGGCGAGCCTACTACCAGTCCGTCGCCGACGAGGTGGCGCCGCTGGTCCGACCCGGCGACCGCGCGCTCGACGTCGGTACCGGGCCCGGACAGCTCCCGGCGACGCTCGCCCAGCGTACCGAGGACGTCCGGATCCACGCGTTCGACGTTACCCGTGAACTCCTCGAGCACGGCCGCCAAAAGGCTGCGAACCGGGGCGTCGACCGACGCATCTCGTTTTTTGCGGCCGACTGCTACACCGTTCCGATCCGAGACCGGCGTTACGCGCTCGTCGTGGCGACGGGCGTCCTCCACGCACTCGAGGAACCCGCGCAGGCGCTGGCCGAGTTCCACCGGGTGCTCGAGCCCGGCGGGACGGCGTGGATCTCCGACCCCGCGATCCTGGACGTGCCCGAGGACCCGGACATCGAGCTCACGGCCCACGAGCGGGAGGTCTTCGAGGCCTACGGCGTCAGGTCGGAGGACGAACGGCGGCCGCTCCCGACCGTCGAGGCGACGCGACTGGCGGCCGAGTCCCCGTTCGACGACGCGACGGTCGAGGTTGGCAAACCTGGGGACGTGCGATTGACACTTTCGCGCCACGAGTGAGCCGCACCCGGCATCTATGTTTAAACAGCGATAGTTCGGGCAGGCCGTCCGGTTCAGTACCGCTCGAAGTGCCGATCCTGTACCTTCACGAAGATCGCCATCAGTAGGCCGAACACGAGCGCTGCGATCGCAATCTGGACCCAGTGGACGACTCCGAGGGGCTCGACGTCGAACAGGAGCTGACCGGTCGGAGTGTACAGGACCAGCAACTGGAGCGTGACCGCGACACCGACCGCGATGACGAGCCACGTGTTCGAAAAGAGGCCGAGGCCGTACCGGAAACGGATCGCCTGGATGCGCACGATTTCGAAGACGACGAAGCCGGTGAACACCATCGTCTGGGCGAGGTCGCGGCCCACGTCGTAGTCAGGGCTCCAGCCGAATAGGGTGTCCGTGACGTCGTATCCCGGGATCACCTCGCCGTAAAAGTTGAGGGTAAAAAGCGGGAGCAGACAGACCGTCATGAAGGCCGCAATGCCAATGATCGAGGTGACGATCCGCGTCGTGATGACTCCCTCGCTGGGCGGGCGCGGGTCGCGCTCCATGATATCCTCGGCGGCCGGGTCGACCCCCATCGTGAGTGCCGGGATCCCGTCGGTGACGACGTTGATCCAGAGGACCTGAATCGGTGTGATGACGAGGCCGAGTCCGGCGAGCGTTCCCGTGAAGATCATCGTCACTTCGCCGCCGTTGCCCGACAGGAGGTAGTTGACGAACTTTCGCACGTTGTCGAAGATGCGCCGACCACCCTCGACCGCGTCCCGGATCGTCGCGAAGTTGTCGTCCAGCAGGACGATGTCCGAGGCCTGTTCGGTGACGTCGGTACCCCGAATGCCCATCGCCACCCCGACGTCGGCGTTCTTGACCGCTGGCGCGTCATTGACGCCGTCACCGGTCATCGCGACGGTGTGGCCCTTGCCCTGAAGCGTCTGTAGGATACGGGTCTTGTGCTCCGGGGACGTCCGGGCGAAGATGTCGACGTCGTCGACCACCTCTCGCAACTCGTCGTCGCTCATCTCCTCGAGTTCGGGGCCGGTGATCACGCGCGTCGATCGGAGGCCGACCTCCTCGCCGACGGCGCGAGCGGTGACGGCGTTGTCGCCGGTGATCATCACGACGTTGATCCCGGCGTCGAGACAGCCGGCGATGGCACCGGGAACCTCCGGACGCGGCGGGTCGAGCATCCCCTGGAGGCCCAGAAACACCATCTCGCGCTCTACGTCCTCGTCGGTCGATTCGACCTGCTCCTCGGGGACGTCCGGCCGATAGGCGAACCCCATCACCCGCAGGGCGTCCTCGGCGAACGACTCGTTGCGCGCATCGATCTCGGCACGGCGCTCGTCGGTCAGCTCGGTGACCTCGCCGTCGACGAGTTCACGGTCACAGCGCTCCAGGACGGTCTCCGGGGCGCCCTTCATGTAGGCGATGGCGTCGCCGTCTGGCGTCCGGTGGACGGTCGTCATCCGCTTACGCGCGGAGGTGAAGTCGACCTCGCCGAGGCGGGGGTACGTCTCGTCCAGCTCGTCGTGGTCGAAGCCGGCCTTCTGTGCGGCGACGAAGAGGGCGATCTCCGTCGGGTCGCCGAGATAGATCCGCTCACGTTTGCCATTTTTGCCCGCTTCACCATCGCCGTGGCCGCTCTCATCTACATCGCGGTCCCGGGTTCCCAGGTCGACGTTGTTACACAGCATGCCACAGCGGAGTATCTCGGCAACCCGTTCGTCCTCGACAGGTTCGTCGTCGCGAAGGAACTCGCCGTCGGTGTCGTACCCGGTTCCAGTGACGTCGTAGACCGCCCGATTGGCGAGAATCCGCTGGACGGTCATCTCCTCCTCGGTGAGGGTCCCGGTCTTGTCCGTGCAGACGACGTCGACCGAGCCCAGCGCCTCGACGATGGGGAGTCGGCGGACGAGCGCTTGCTGGTCGGCCATCCGCCTCGCCCCGAGTGCGAGCGAGAGGGTGACGACCGCCGGAAGCCCCTCGGGAACCGCGGAGACGGCGATGCCGACGGCCGTCAAGAACACCTGCAGCGGCGGTGTGTCGCCAATCACCAGTTCGGTGATGGCGATGATCGAGACGATGACGATCACACCCAGGGCGATGAGTTTGCCCAGGCGGTCCATCTCGGTCTGGAATGGGGTGTCTCGCTCCTCGGCCTCCCCGAGAGCCGTCGCGATCTGTCCAATCTCGGTCTCGGGGCCCGTTTCGACGACGACGGCGGTGGCCGAGCCGCGCTCGACGATCGTGTCCTTGAACAGCATGTTCTCGCGGTCGGCCAGCGCGGCGGCCTCGTCGACCTGGCCGGCCGCCTTCGAGACGGCGACGCTCTCTCCCGTCAGCGCGGCCTCGTCCACGCTCAGGTTCGACTCCTCGACGATGCGGGCGTCAGCAGGGACGATATCCCCCGATTCGATAAAGATGATATCGCCGGGAACAACGCTTCTCGCGTCTATCTCTGTCTTCTCACCACCGCGCCTGACGAGCGCGTCCGTCGTGGACATTTCCTGTAAGGCCTGGATGCTCTGTTCGGCCCGGTAGTCCTGTAGAAAGCCGAAGACGGTGATGAACACGACCACACCGGCGATGACGCCGGCGTCGATTGTGTGGCCCACGAACGCCATCACCGCTGCAGCGACGATCAGCACCCAGATGAGCGCCGGTTTGTACTGCTCGATGAAGATCGAAAGCGGAGAAATGCCCTCTTCGGCCTCGATATCGTTCGGCCCCTCGCGCTCGAGTCGATCCCGCGCCGCTGCTGGTTTGAGGCCCTGTTCTGTCGTCTCGAGCGCCTCGTAGACCGATTCCAGGGGTAGAGAGTGCCAGTCGGGCTCCGATTCGGACTCGGCGGCTATCTCCGCGTATTCCTCTGTACGTGCCACGTGTGTTTCGTTGGTGACGGGAGCGATGGTATTCGTGCGCGATCCTCAGGGGATGGAGACCGCCGCCACTGGGGCGACCGGACGCCTCCATCGACGTGGTCGTGACGAAATGGGACGCAACCGGCGCACCCGTCGTCTCCGAAGGGGGTGGCCGGGATCCAGACGTCGACCCCTTTGCCGTCGATCCCCTCGTGAGTGCTTACCCCGTGCTCGAGGACGCCAAAGGACTCGAGTGTCGAGGCTGTGCCGATGGGAGACCAGCCGTGGTGTTCGGTGACCTCGACATCGTCGTGTCCCCTCTCGGTGTCCGCGCCAGCGCGGTCGATGGGTCACCTCCGCACGCGGTCTGACCTCCTCCACCAGCGCCAACCAGCGACTCGACTGACCACTGCCGGTGATGGGACCCGGCGCGTCGAGGTTGTTGTACTCGTTGACGCCGGCGATGTGAACGGGCATAGAAACCCCGTACCACGACCGTTTCCTTAATCCCCCCACAGATCCGCTGGGCAGTAAAATCACCGTGACAGGGTTATTGTAGCCACTGGATCTCGATACTTGCGCCCTCGATGTCCCACGTCCAATTCGGCTTACAATCTCTCTTCCCCAGTGATGACACCTACGGGCATAACATTCAACGGAGAAAGTTGCAATACGCCGTAGCAAGGCTGCCGGTCCCGAGCCAGCTCGCTGTACGGGTTGTATCTCGGCGATCCGGAACGGAGTAACGAGTCAGCCGCGAGCGCCCGACACGGGATCGGCGCTCGGCGGGATTTGACCACAACGATCCCTCTCCGTTAGGATCCTATAGTAGCCACTGAACGTCATCGCACACACCCTCACGAGACCATGGCTCACTGTGAGGGTGTGTAAATCGTTTCAATTGTTACTATAGCGATTCACATCCGATCCGACACGTTGGTCGTCCTGGAACAGTCCCGTGGACCCCTTTGGTGACCCAGCGGACACCCTGCGCAAAACAAATACTCATAGGATATCCGTGCAAAGAGCCCGATATGACCTCGTGGGACGAGCGCTTCCGGAAGGGCGAGTATCCGCTTGACCCGGATCCGGCGCCGATATTGCAACGATACGTCGATGTCTTTCCCGACGGCCGAGCACTGGACATCGCGACTGGAACCGGGAGAAACGCCGTGTTTCTGGCAGCACAGGGATACACGGTCGATGCACTCGATACGTCACGGGAGGGGTTAACTATCGCCCGGGAAAACGCGGCGAAACGGGGGATAGAAGATCGGTGTTCGTGGATCCACGCTGATGCCTTCGAGTACTCCTATCCCGAGGCGGCGTACGACGTGATCACGATCCAGTCGTTTCAGGTCATAGAGCGCCTCACCGATATCAAGGCGGCCCTCGCCCCGGGGGGCGTTCTCTACTACAAGGCTCACCTTCGGGCGAGCGAACCGCTCGATTATGGCCCGTCGGACCGCCATCGACTCGGGGCAAACGAACTCCTTCGTGCCTGCCTCGATTTGAACGTCCTGCACTACCGGGAGTACACGACCGGCGAGTCGGACCACCGAGGAGCGTATGCGCAAGTGATCGCACGGAAATCGACTGGCCATACCCAATCGCTCCCTCACTCGCAAATTTTCGGGGAGTAGGAGGCCAGGTTTCTGTATACGATTCGCTGGTCACCCGTGGTCGCCCATGTACGTCCGTTTGACCTGATCGCTACATCTGTCGGTAATTAGATTATAAAACCAAAAGGAATCCAGAGATACCGATACCTGATTATTAATTGTAGTAGTAACCGGCGAAGGCGACAGCTACCGACGCTGTGTCGAACGTGGGGGTGTTTCACCGGGTGTCGGGTCTATGGGCAACTGGTGTCATCTCCGAAGAGCGAAACGAGCACTCGTAGAGAAAGGCCATATTCACGATCCATGCCAATAACCAATGACAGCAGCTGAAACACGTACCGAACAGAGACGTACCGATAGGGACCCGGGTCGCGGACCAACGCGACGGAACTTCCTACAGCTCGCCGCTGGGGCCACAGCGGGAACAGTGATCACCCGATACGCATCGGATATCGCCCACGCACTCGAACGGACTACAGCGGGCGACATGGAGGTCGTCTGGCTTCAGGGCCAGTCCTGCTCGGGCTGTACCATTTCGGTGCTCCAGGGGCAGTATCCAACGCTCGAGGAGACGCTGCGTGAGTTTCGACTGGACGTGACCTTCCACCCGACGATCATGCCCGAACAGGGCGATGCAGCCATCGATGCAATGAGTGCCGCCCCGGACGTACTCATCGTCGAGGGTTCCGTTCCGACGGAAATTCCATCGGCTGCGACGGTCGGACGGACTGCAGACGGTGGGAGTAAATCAGTCTACGACTGGGTACAGGAACTGGCCCCCGAGTCGGAGTACGTCATCGGACTCGGGAACTGTGCGTCGTTTGGTGGGTGGCCGGCAGCCGAGAACAAAGAACGGCTCTACGACCTCGGGTCGAACGTGACGGGCGCAAAGGGACTCCAGTTCGAACAACAGGATCAGCCCGGTGTGCTCGGACCGGATTTCACCTCCGGTGTCGGTCTTCCGGTGATCAATCTGGGTGGTTGTCCGCCCCACCCGGATTATCTGTTGTTGACGATCGCGACGGTGCTCAACGGCCACGTCCCGGAACTCGACGAATACAATCGACCGAAACCCTTCTACGAACCACTCGTTCACGACAACTGCCCGTTACGGGGGTACTTCGACCGCGGGGAATTCGCCGAAAAGCCCGGCGGCGAGGGGTGTCTGATCAAACAGGGCTGTGCGGGTCCGTACACCCACTGTGACGATCAATCTCGTCTCTGGAACGATGGGACGAGCGTTTGTCTCAACGTCGGCGCACCCTGTATCGGCTGTATGGAGCCCGGATTCTGGGATCGGTTCCAGCCGTTCGATGCCGAAGTCGAACGGCAGTCCTTCGCTGGACCGATTACTCCCGAGCAGGCCGGATGGATTGGCCTCGCTGGGGCTGGGATTGGAATCGGTGCACACGTCGCACGCAAACTGACTGGCTACGGATCGTTCGAGAACGACGAAGATTCCATCGGATCGGGTGAATCGGCCGAAACGGACGGCAAGGAACGATCGGAGTGATACGTCATGGTAGAAGTAACAATTGATCCGACGACACGAATCGAGGGGCACCACGGAACAGAACTCGAGATCGAAGACGGGACCGTCACGGAGGCAAAAAGCATGATGAAGATGTTCCGTGGGGCGGAGATAATCACGGTCGGACGGACGCCACGCGATGCTGCACAGCTCACCGGGACGGTCTGTGGGGTCTGCTTTCTCTGCCATCGTCTCTGTTCCTCGAAAGCAGCCGAGGACGCAGCACGGAACGCCAGTGCCTTCGATGGACCACCGGCGAACGCCGTGTTGACGCGCGATGCCTCGGAGGGGATATTCTACCTCTGGAATCACGCGATTCACCTGTTTGCGCTCGTCGGTCCCGACTACAGCGACGCCGTCGCAGGGACGGGCTTCGACCGTCTCGACCCCTTAGAGGGGGACGGCTATATGGGTGCCCTGGAGAGCCAGCGGAAGATCATGAACGCACTCGCGGAGTTCGGTGGCCGATCACCACACCCGCTCTCGTACGTGCCCGGTGGTCTGGCGACCCGCCCCGACGCATCGACGATCGAAGCGGTGCGGTCACGGGTTCGGGAAGTGAGCAACTGGCTCGGCCCAACCGAAGCGGTTCCGGAAGTTCTCGAGAACGTCCAGAACGGGACGTTCGACCCGGAACTGGGCGAGGGACTGCACGATATCGTCTCCATTCTGGTCGCTGCCGCCCGGGAGGGTGCCGCCGATATCGGTCAGGGTCCGAACCGCTACTACAGTAACGGCATCTTCGAGGACCCGGAGACCGACGAACTGTTCTTCCCACGAGGAGTCTACCGGAACGGATCAGTCGAACTGTTGAGTAAAGCGGAGGTCGTCGACGGCATCACGGAGGACACGGAATACGCGTGGTACACCGACGACTCCGGCGGCAGTCCCACCGAGGCAAAACCACCGGAACCGGAGCCCGACAAGGAAGCGGCCTACTCCTGGGGAAAGGCTCCACGGTTCGACGGCGAATCGATGGAGGTGGGGCCGCTTGCCCGCCTCGTCATCGCGGATATGGATCCGTTCAATCTCCGGGAGGAGTTAGGCGGTGGCCCAGCAGAGAGCAATACGCTCAACCGCCTCGTTGCACGCGCTCAGGAGACACTTCTCGTCCGCGACCAGGTTCTGGAGTGGCTCGACGCGATCGATCCAGCGGACCCGTTTATGAGTGACGACTGGCCGGCGGCGTTCACCGGCGAAGGGGTTGGCCTGTTCGAACCGTCACGGGGGGCCCTCTCACACTACATGGACGTGCAGGATGGCACGATCGAACGGTATCAGATAATCACGCCGACGCTCTGGAACATCGGTCCCCGTGACGGTGCTGGTGACCCCTCTATCCTCGAGGAGGCAGTCGTGGGAGACGACGTGGACGATATCGAGAACCCACTGGGCGTGATGCGAACTATCCGCTCGTTCGATCCGTGTCTGGCCTGTGGCGTCCACGTCAGAAGTCCGGATGCGGAGTACGAGACAGTCATCGAACCGGTCAAACCCGGAAGCGCGGAGTGCCTGGTGGAAACCGATGGCTAACAACGATATCGATGCGACGGGGGAGACTGAGTCGTCCAGAAGCGGTGAGCGGATCAGTATCGAGGTGCTTCCAGGTGGGAGTCGTCTCGCTGCTCTCCGGACCGACGTGGTCAGCAAGTATCGGGGGTATATGACCCTCGATACAGCCGACAAAACCGAACTGGATCGGTGGGGGCTCGGGTCGATCGTCTCCCACTGGTTGCTGGTCCTCTGTATGCTGAGTGCCATCGTCTCGGGGATTGCATTCTGGACCGGCTGGTACGGCGCCATGGATATCGGGATCTGGGATGGGTATCAGGTCGCATTTCAACTCCACGTCTGGTCGGGGGTGTTGCTCGCCGTCATCGCAGTCGTCGTCTTCCCGTTCTATCACAGGGTTGTCGACGGACACGAGCTGCTGGTGAGTCGCGAACAGCTCAAAGAAGAGATCGTTGTCGCGTTGTCGTTCGTCGGTCTCATGCGATACATTCCCGGCTACAAGCAGGCACGCCGGGCTTACGACGAGGACCGCGACGAGTGGGTCGGATATCACCCGATGCAGACGGTGTTCTGGTACGTAACCTGGTTTTTCGTGCTCGCGCTCACCCTCACTGGCTTTGCCCTCTGGCGTTCGCTCTCGACAGATCCGTCGTGGTGGATCGGTGTGCTCGGGTTCATGGACGGCTGGGTCGCCTACGAGACGATGCTCCAGCTTCATCTCCTCGCGACGTTCTGGGTCCTCGCGGCAATCGCGGTGCACGTGTACTTCGCGATCACCCCAGGGAACTGGGATATCCTTCGTTCGATGGTCGTCGGCTCGGTCGAGGGGTGGCGAGTCGACGAGGTCTGTCGGCCGGAATCGGAGACAGCCACGAAACGAGAGCGCGACAAATCAGTAACGCAGGGTGAACAAGGAACCGATGACTGACAACGCCAACTCACGAGCCGGAACGATGAGCGACGAAGCTGGATCACGGGACGAGACAATGCCCGACGGCGCGACATCCTCGGGGACGGACGTCTCGACACCGGCGGAGTCGCCAGCGATCGCGATCGTCGGCATCGGAAGCGAAATTATGGGTGACGACGGTGTTGGACCCGCGATCATCGAACGACTCGAGGGCCGTGCGATCGGGTCGCTCGATTCCGTTCGCGTTGCCAACGCTGGTACGACTGGCTTTCTCGCACTCGAGGCGATGAGTGGTGCCGAGAAGGCGATCGTGATCGACGCAGTGCAGACGGGCGACCCCCCTGGCTCGGTCCACGAGTACAGCTGTGTCGACGGACGCTTCGAAGCCGAGCCACCCGAGATGACGATGCACGACCTCTCGTTCACCGAGGCACTGGTGTACGCACGCGACGTGTACGATCTGCCTGACGAAATCAGGATCCTCGGCATCGAACCCGCCAATATCGCTCCATCCCTCGAGCTGAGCGACGTTGTGGAATCGGCTGTTCCGGACGTGATCGACGCCATCATGGACAACGTTTCGACCGCGACTGACACCAACGTGAGAAGAGACCACGGGGAACCCGACGTATGACAACAAACTGGTACTGCAGCGACTGTGAGCGGCGGATCGACCGGGCCGCGATCGACAGCCACGAGGCCGAAGGGCACCGTGTTTGTGGGGTTATCCGCCCGAATCGCCTCCTCGGAAACGACCCCTGGAGTCTCGAACTACCGCGTCACGAACCGTCCGACGAGGAGGTGGACGACTGATGTGTCTCGGTATCCCGGGTGAGGTTCTCGAAATCGACGGCTACGAGGCACGCGCCGAGTTCTGGAACGTCGAAAAGACGGTGCGACTCGATATCGTCGGCGCGTCCGTCGAACCGGGTGATTACATCCTGAATCACGCAGGCTTTGCAATCCGCAAGATCCCGGACGACGAAGTCGCAGAAACCATCGAGATCTACGAATCATTCCTCGAGGACGACGAGGACGAGGCGCTGGAGGAAATCGGAGCCACCGACGCCGTACTGGAGTTTGGCGACCGGCCGACGGCAGTCGATGGCGAGGTGCAAGCGCGTGCTCCGGATCCCGGAGAAACACGGCTGCAACCACCGACATCGAAACCGGAACGGGAGGGTAACGATGGCGGCTGAGCCGACACTCCAGTTTCGGGACCCCGATGCGGCGGACGAACTCGTCGGTCGGCTCGAGACGCTGATGGCGGAGATCGCCCAACCGGTCAGTGTGATGCACGTCTGTGGATCACACGAACAGGCTATCGCGAAGTTCGGCCTGCGATCGATGCTTCCGGCGGATCTGACGATCCGAATGGGGCCCGGCTGTCCGGTCTGTGTGACGAACATGCCAGAAGTCGACGAGGCCGTCTCACTCGCCAGGGACGGAGCGATCGTCACCACCTACGGCGACATGTATCGGGTGCCAGGCACAACGGAGAGTCTGGGTGACGCGAGTGCGACTGGAGCGGACGTCGAAATCGTCTACGCCGCCAGTGAAGCGGTCGAACTCGCCGAAGCGAATCCGAACCGCGAAGTGGTGTTCTTCGCGACGGGGTTCGAGACGACCGCCGCCCCAACGGCAGCGGTTCTCAGGGACGACCCACCGGCGAACTTCTCGGTCCTTTCGGCACACAAGTACGTTCCGCCGGCGATGAACGTCGTTGCGGAGCTTCCAGAGACGGATATCGACGGCTTTCTCGCCGCGGGCCATGCGGCCGTCATCACGGGCTACAGCCTGTTCGAACCGTTTGTCGAGGAGTACGAGACACCGGTTGTCGTCGGCGGGTTCGAGCCACTGGACATCCTCCTCGGGTTGGAGCGACTGCTCGAGCATATCAACGACGACCGTGCCGCGCTAGAGAACGCTTACCCACGCTGTGTCACGGAAGACGGGAACACCGCGGCCTTGGAAGCGATGTGGGACGTCTTCGAGCCGACGACTGGAGAGTGGCGTGGAATTGCTGACATACCCGACGCGAACCTGGTGCTTCGGGAGGAGTATGCCGAGTACGATGCCAGGAAACGGTTCGACATCGATCCAGATGTCGGGACCGCCGATCCGTTGACAGCGGAGTGTCGCTGTGGCGATATCATGGCCGGGACTGCGGATCCGGACGACTGTGCGCTGTTTGGGGAGGAGTGTGGGCCCCAAACACCTGTCGGAGCGTGTATGGTCAGCAGCGAAGGGCCGTGCAAAATCTGGCTCGAATACGGGGGGAAACCGGACCTATGACCGACAATAACCGATCGGGAGCGAAGACGGTGGATCGAGCAGCCCAGATGGACGATTCGGTGATCACGCTGGCTCACGGGGCCGGGGCTGGGACGATGCGCTCACTCGTCGACGAACTCGCCGTGTCCCGGTTCACTGCCGGCGAGAAGGCACCGTCCATGGCCCCCGGAAGGGTCGAGTTAGCCGCGCTCGACGACGGCTCAGCTCAGCCCGTCGGGGACGGATTGCAGTCGGTCGTGACGACGACCGATAGCCACGTCGTGTCACCGCCTGTCTTCCCCGGGGGCGATATCGGCCGGCTTGCCGTCGCTGGAACGGTCAACGACCTCGCAGTCATGGGGGCAACCGAACCCCAGTCGCTGACCTGCTCGCTGGTTGTCGAGGAGGGGTATCCAGTCGCTGCGCTCGAATCCGTAATCGAGTCGATGCAGGCAACCTGTGAGGAGGCAGGCACGCAGGTGACGACCGGTGACACCAAGGTGATGCCCAGCGGTGACCTCGACGGCCCCGTGATCAATACGACCGGGGTAGCAGTCGTTTCCCACGAGGACATCGTCACGGACGCCGGTGTCTCCCCGGGCGATGCACTCCTCGTCAGTGGGACCGTCGGCGACCACGGCATCGCGCTGCTTTCCGAACGTGAGGGGTTCGGATTCGGGGGGACACTCGAAAGCGATGTCGCGCCCGTCAACGATCTCGTTCGGAGCGCCCTCGAGGCTGGTGAGATCACGGCGATGAAAGATCCAACACGTGGTGGAGTGGCGACGACACTGAACGAACTGGCCGAGAAAGGCGGGGTCGGACTGGAACTCGACGAGCAGAAGATCCCCGTCGACGAAACCGTTGCCGCCGCGGGTGAGGTCCTCGGAATCTCTCCGTTCCACGTGGCCAACGAGGGGAAAGTTGTGCTGGCCGTCGAGGCCGCGGACGCGGAGGATGTCCTGGCCGCTCTCCAGGGGCATCCGAAGGGCACGGACGCGGCGATCGTCGGACACGCAACGGCAGAACACACCGGACGCGTGGTCCTCGATACCGGCTTCGGGCGACGGTATCTGAGCGAACCGGAGGGGCAGGCACTGCCACGGATCTGCTGACATGCACGAACTGAGCATCGCCACTGGAATCCTCGACCGGGCGTTGTCGGCCGCCGAAGCGCACGGAGCGGACCGGATCGAAGCACTCCGGATCGAGCTCGGGGAGGCCACCCACGTGAACCAGCGGCAGTTACGGTTCTGTCTGGAAACCTCCCTCGAGGGCACAATCGCGGCCGGTGCACGGGTCCGTATCGATGAAATCACACCGCAGGCGGCCTGTGACTGTGGCTGGAACGGACGGCCACAGACGCTCGAGATTGCCCTCTCGTACGCCCCGGACGTGCGCTGTCCGGAGTGTGACTCCAGGGCGACACTAGTCCGGGGCCGTGAGTGTCGGCTGGCCAGTATCGACGTTCCAGACGAGGCGTATCGCTCGACGGAGACCCCTGAGACAACTCCCACAGAACGACAGACATGACATACCACACGACTATGAGCCGTCTCCGACAGTTGGACAGCCGCTTCGAACGCATCTTCGGGACACTCCTGGGCCTCGGCCCGCTTCGTCTCCATCGGTTTGGTCACGATCACGATCACGACGAACCGGCAAGTGACGTCGAGGCGGACGTTCTGGCCGAGGTTCGTGAGCGAGCTGGCGACGTTCACGAGCGCCTGAGCCACGAACACGACGTCTTCGCGGTCGAACTCGCTGGCAGTACGGGTGGCGGCAAGACGATGTTGATCGAGCGCCTCATCGAACGGGCCGACGAGGGCGAACGGATCGGCGTCGTCGTCGGTGACGTCACCGGCGAGGACGACGCCGAACGACTCCGGGCGCACGGTGTTGCCGTCGAAAATATCAACACCGGTAGGGAGTGTCACCTCGATCCGATGGTCGTCGCGGAGGCACTCGATGGGTTCGACCTCGAGGAACTCGATACGCTCTATATCGAGAACGTCGGCAACATGGTCTGCCCCGCCGATTTCCCGTTAGGGGCGAACAGACGGGTGCTCGTCGTCAGCACGACCGAGGGTGATGACGTCGTCCGCAAGCACCCAATGCTCGTGCAGACGGCCGACGTGGTCGTCGTCAACAAGGTCGATCTCGCAGATGCGGTCGGCACCAGTGTCGAGCGCATCCGGAGTGACGTCGGGGCAGTTTCACCGGAGACGCCGATGCTCGAGATAGCTGCCAAGACCGGGCAGGGCATCGATGGGGTCGTCGACGTTCTGGACGAGAGTCGAACCGAACACCACTCACACCGTACAGCGCCGCCCCATCACGGGGACGATACAGAGAGCAACCACACCGGTGACAGCGGTCACTGATCGACGATGACGCCCAAGGACTCGAACCGAATACGGGCCAGAATCACGGTTAGCGGCGTCGTTCAGGCGGTCGGCTTTCGCCCGTTCGTCTACCGACGAGCCACCGACCGTGGGTTGACAGGGTCAGTTCGAAACACGGGAGACGCGGGTGTCGTGATAACACTGGTGGGAGCGGAGCAAGAGATCGATCGCTTTCGTTCCGATCTCCGGGAACGGCCGCCACCGCTTGCGGTTATCGATGAAATAACTGTCGAAAAAGAATCGAGCGCCGGGAGTGCATCGATCGGGAGTGATCGGTTCGAAATCGTCCCCTCCACCGGCGGCGACGGTGAAGTCGGCACGATCCCTCCGGATACGGGCATCTGTGACGCCTGTCTGGCGGACATCCGCGATCCAGACTCGCGGTATCACGGCTACTGGGCGACATCCTGTGTGGACTGTGGCCCGAGGTACACGGTGATCGACTCCCTTCCGTACGACCGGCCACGGACGACGATGGCTCCCTTCCCGATGTGCGACGAGTGCAGAGCGGAGTACGAAGCGCCGAGTGATCGACGGTATCACGCACAGACGATCGCTTGCCCGGAATGTGGCCCGGCGGTATCGCTCCTGGGAGCCGACCGCGAACGGCACGCCAGCGGGCTCGAGGCCATCAGGGCGACCGGGCAGCGACTCACAGCAGGGGACATCGTCGCTATTCGCGGCATCGGTGGAACGCATCTGGCGTGTCTCGGGACCGACCACTCGGTCGTCGAACGGCTCCG
The DNA here is from genome assembly GCA_001564275.1 of Natrialbaceae archaeon Tc-Br11_E2g14. Lineage (GTDB taxonomy): Archaea > Halobacteriota > Halobacteria > Halobacteriales > Natrialbaceae > Natronosalvus. Next base: position 44,317 of record LKND01000005.1, read on the forward strand.
TAGCCGGACGGGTAGACCGGCCAAACCGTTCGCACTGATGGCTCCCTCGATGGAGTCCGTAACCCAGTTCGCGACGGTCAGTGACCGCGAGCGTGACCTGCTCGCGGACGTGCGCCGGCCGATCGTCGTCGTCGAAAAAGATGGGGGAGAATACTCCAGACCCTGGCTCGAGGCCGTTTCACCGGGCCTCCACACGGTCGGTGTAATGCTGCCCTACGCTGGACTGCATCACCTGCTTTTCGACACGGTGGATGCACCGCTCGTGATGACCAGTGCGAACCGCCCCGGCAAACCGATGGCGACGACCGTAGACGCCATCTACGGCGACCTCGAGGACGTGATCGATGGGGCGCTGGTCCACGACCGGGAGATCGTAACCCGGTGTGACGACAGCGTCCTGCGAGTCGTCGATGGCGACACACAGTTCCTTCGGCGCTCTCGCGGCTGGGTCCCCAGACCGCTCCCCCGGGGGACAGGGGATGGTACTGTACTCGCACTGGGGGCCGAATTCGACACCGTCGTCGGCCTTGCCCGTGACAACGAGGTAATTCTCTCACAGCATCTCGGTGCTATCGACGGCCCGGAGACGGAAGCGTTTCTGCACGAGGCCGTCGACCACCTCACGGCTCTGTTCGGGGTCGAACCGACCGCGGTCGCCTGTGACCGCCATCCCGCGTTCGTCACGTCGAAAATCGCCGAAGCCGCTCTGGAAGAGGAAGCGCTCGCAGTCCGGAACGGCCCGATCCGAGTCCAGCATCACCACGCACACGCGGCCGGATTGCTCGGCGAGCACGAACTCGACCGGGCGATAGTCATTACGGCCGATGGCACTGGGTACGGTTCGGACGGCACCATCTGGGGGGGCGAGGTTCTCGATGCACGTCGGGAATCGTTCGAGCGGGTCGGTGGCCTCGGAACGTTCAGACTCCCCGGCGGTGAGCGGGCTGTTCGTCATCCCGGACGGATCCTTGCGGACCTGTTCGAGGATTCTGAACACACTGCAGCGCTCGTCGCCGACCGAACCCCCCTCGACAGCGCGGGCGCACAGACGGTGCTCGACAGCCTTGCCGCGGACGTCAATTCCCCGCGGACGACGAGTGCGGGTCGGTATCTCGATGCAGCCAGTGCGCTCCTCGACATCTGTACCGTTCGCCGATACCAGGGCGAGCCAGCGATCCGTCTGGAGGCAGCGGCCGCCGGCAGCAAACCGCTCGACATGGCCGTTCCCTACACGAAGCGAAACGGGATACGGGTTATCGACGTGAGAACCGTGTTTCGACACCTGGCGGATCGTCGGGAGCGGTACCCACCGGCGCGACTCGCGGCAACTGCACAGGAACTCCTTGGCCGTGGCCTGGCGACGATTGCCGTTCAGGAGGCTGACAGCCGCGGACTGAACCGTGTGGGATTCTCCGGGGGTGTCGCGTACAACGATTCGATAGCCAGGGTGATCCGTCAGACTGTCGAATCAGCTGGCTTACAATACCTCTGTCACGATCTGGTTCCGCCCGGGGATGCCGGCATCTCGTACGGTCAGGCGATCGTTGCATCGGCGAGCGAGTAGCCGCTGATGAACGCCCCATCCACACCCCTCCCGGAGTCACTACGGGAGTCGCTAGCTCACTCGCGTCCTGGATGGGGAAGTGTCGAATGGAGTGGTAGTGATGTCGCTGCCAGATCGGTCCCCGGCCGTCAGCACCAGGTGTCTCTCGTCGAACTCGATGATCCCCTCGAGTGGCCCACAACCAACCGGCAAAATGTCGTCCCCCGGCACCGAGTCAGAAGGCAACGCAGTCGCGAGCCCTCCAGTCAGCTAGAAGCCCCAGGCACGGTCGGTTGCGGTCACTGTGTCGTTCCGGGTGCGCCCGCGGCCGCACCGATTCGCCGCGTCAGCGATTACCGTCGGTCCCGCAATTGCCGTCGCCTCCTGGTTTTGAAGGGAACGGTGTTAGCGGAGCGACTACTGGTCCACGAGGCGACAACGACATCGGATCGAGATCACGGCGATCCCGACCGTGATCACGCCACTCGCGGCGGGTTACGTTTCCGGTTCCGGCCACTCCTCGTCCCTCCGCCGATGGTGCTCGAGCTCGTGGGGGTCCTCCTCTGGGGCGAGCGACACCGGTTCGATCGCCCGGACGTTCCTGACGGCTCGAGCGGAATCGATGTCGGGCGCGAGAAAACGAGGGGTGTCGACGATGGCTGGGCCGGTGCCCTCGGCCGAGTCGTCCGCTCGCCCGCGGTCGACCTCTTCACAGACGAATCCGATGACCGCCTCGAGGGCCCGCCGAATCTCGACGCAGACGCGGTGACCGTCTGCGCCGTGGACGAGTAGGTGCGTGGTGTCAGCCGGAAAGACACCGGCATCCACGATCGACGCGAGCGGGACACCCGTCCAGCGTCCGTCGATGACGCGTCCGGTGTGGCAGTTGATTACGAAGCGTTCCGACGTCCAGCCGTATTGCTCGCGGATCGCCGGCGAGGGCGACAGCTTGAGGGTCGTGGGGCCATCGATCGTGACCGTTGGAGGGGATGCCATCCGTTGTCTGTCTCTCGGTTGGGGTGGGAAATGTGTGTTTGCTTCGGTGATGTGGTGGGACCTCGTTGATCGTCAGTCACACGATCGGCAGCGTGTGATGGCGACGATCCGTACGACGGGGTCATGGGTGACGGGGCGGCCGCCAGCGACTCTCGCGGTGACTATCGACTCGCCTCGATGAGCGACTGCACCAGGTTGCGCTCGACCCGTTTGAGCCGCTGGGAGACCGCCGACTTGGAAACGCCGAGCTCCTCCGCGAGCTCCTCGAGCGAGGCGTTCTTCGGTGTCTGGTAGTAGCCACGGTCGACGGCAACCTCGATGGTCTCCAGTTGTTTGGGCGAGATGCCATCGACCACGACCGTCCGTGTCTTCTCGTTGCCGAGGGAGACGGATTCGATCCGGTACTCCGCCTCGGGGGTGGCGTTCTCGGCGAGACAGCTGAAGAGTCCCATGCTCGAATCAGGATCCGTCAGCGACACCGTGACCTGAATCGGCGATGACTTTTCAGTGCTCATCGGAATTCACCTCAGACGCTGCCTGTTTCGACGACTGTGACTGTGCCTCCAGGGTGGCGTCGTCCTCGAGGCTCCCCTGGATCCACGCATCGGCTCGGTCGATCGTCCGCTCGAGCACCGAGACGACCCAGGCGTAGAACGGATCGTCGACGGTCGCCTCCACGCGCTCGACGAAGTCCGGAATCCAGTCGAAGTGCTCGCGGTGAAACGCCACATAGGCGTCACCGTTGCCGGCCTCGAGTAAGAGGCTAGCGTACTCGAGTTCGAGCGCCAGGTGATCCGCCGGATACGGACCGGGCGGTTCGATCTCGAGGGCCTCGAACCGTCGACGCATGTCCGTTGCCGCCGGCCCCGAGAGGATCTCGCGTTGCTGGCCGTCCCACCACGGCTCGTAGACCGACTCCACGGGCGGGGCGGAGGGACCGTCGTACCCTTCGAAGGTGCGGCGGTAGCCCTCGATCAAGTCGCCGCGATCCTCGACCGGCGGGGCCGGATCGACGTCCAGATCGAGCGCCGCGAGGTGGGCCGTCAGGACCTCGTCGAGTTCGCCCGAGTGGATCGCCTCGAGGAACGTCTCGTCCGGTTTGTCGAAACACCGGGCGAGCGTCGTGTAGCAGTCGGCGACGTCGGTGGGATCGACGTCCGTGAAGTGACTCATCCAATCACCACCAGTGGGTTCTGTGCAGCTGCAAGCAGGAGCAAGATCCTGAACAGCAACCCGCCGACCAGGAGCAGGCCGAACGAGCCGATCAATGCGGGCCCACCGACGCGCTCGAGCGTGGGCGAGAGTCGGTCGGCGAACGTCGCGAGGCCGATGACCAGGCCGATGATCATCGGCGCGACGAATCCGAGTACGACCAGCCAGGCGCCGACGTAGTACCAGCCGTCGGTAAGCGTCGCGTACGAGGCGGCCGCAGCGGGGGCGTCACTGGCAGCCAGGAGGATCCAGCCGTAGTACAGCAACGCCAGGCTGACCGCCGAGAGGAGGCTGACGGTGAGTGCGTAGCCGGCGAACACCGGCCCGATCTCGCGTTCGAAGAGCATCGTCAGGGCGAGCGTCGCCCCGATGCCGGCGGCCACGCCGCTTGTCAGGAACAGCGCCGGAATGATGACCGGATCGTTCCACAGCGGCACGGTGTCGACGATGGCGAGTTCGAACCCGGTGTAGATCGTCCCCAGCGCGAAGAGCGAGCCAAGCAGGTGTAGCCCGGCGAAGACGGACATCGGCGGGCGGACGCGATCGACAAGCCCGTCGATGGTCTCGAGCAGGACGGGGCTGACCCAGGCGACGATCGTGCGCGGGAAGAGGCTCGCGCCCTCGTCGCTGGCGGCGTGCTCGCCGAACAGCTGCAAGAGCAGGCAGACGACGGCGAACAGCGACAGCAACACCAGGATCCAGGTCCCGATGGTGATCCACGAGTCGAAGTTCGTGAGGTAGATCGGGAACAGGATCGCCCGGTAGATCACCGCGAGGTGCGAGAGAACGGCCAGTCCCGCCCCAGCGGCGGCGGCGATGGCGACGAGAAAGCCCCAGCGGGCGATCTCGGTCTCGAGACAGCAGGCGCCCTTCCCGCGCAGGGACCTGATTAGGCAGGCCGACGCGCCGGTGAGGTAGGCTCCACCGGCGACGACCGCCAGGAAGAGGTAGACGGGAATCGAGAGGTCCCAGTAGTCGGCGGGGTGCCAGATGACCTCCGAGTTGCCAGCGGCGGCCAGGGCCGCCGACAGTACCGAGATAGTGGTACTCATCGGGATCACCTCGCCATGTCGACGATGTTGAGTTCATCGCCGTTTCGGATCGAGTCGGCCATCTCGCCGTCTTCTTTCAACGGCTCGACGATGACCCGGCCCTCGTAGGCCCCTTGCTCGAAGCGCTCGGCGGCTTCCTCGGAGACCTCTTGCATGATCTCGCTCTTCGGGCCGGCCTTGATTGCACCGCCGACGCAGTCGTCGACGCAGGCGGGCACGGCGCCACCTTCTTCGGGCGTCTGTCGTTCCGGCTGGCCGTGGCCGCCGCCAGGCCCTTCGCCGAGACAGAGGTTGCACTTTGACATCAGCCCCTCCTCGTCGTACGTCGGCGCGCCGAACGGGCAAGCCCACGCACAGTAGTGACAGCCGATACAGCGATCGCGGTCGACGGTCACGATGCCGTCCTCCTCACGCTTGATGATCGCGTCCGGCGGACACACCTGTTCACAGGGTGCGTCGTGGCAGTGCATACACGACATCGAGATCGGGACCTCCCGGAAGTCCGGGTACTCCCCGCTCGAGACGTGGCTCACCGTCCGCCAGTCGTCGGCGTCTGCGTCGCGGTTGTGCCGTTGCTTACAGGACACCGAACAGGCGTGACAGCCGATACACCGGTTCGGGTCGAAGTAGAACATCCAGTGGTCGTCGTCTGCGCTCATTAGTTGTCACCTCCGGTGGCCGAAACCTCGACAGCCAGGTGCCGATCGGGCTGTGAGGAAACGGGGTCGTGCTGGTCGTCGTGGACCAGCATCGTGTTCATTCCCTCCTCGTGGGAGTTGCCGGTGCCGAAGCCGAACTCCGCAGTGGTGAACCCGGGTCGGGTTCGTTCGCTGACGTAGGCCATCAGCTCACCAGATCCCGCCGGGGACTCGACAGTGATCATGTCGCCCGTCTCGATCCCGCGCGGTTCGGCGTCCCGCGGGTTGAGCACGAGGTAGTTGCCCCGGTACTCCTCGTTCTCGAGGTTGTGTTTGCGGGCGTACTGCTCGTGTAGTTGCGCGAGCGGCTGGTCGGCCCCGAAGGAGAAGAACACGCTGCGGGTGTCGTAGAAGTGCAGCGGGTACTCGTCGTCGGGTTCCTCACCCCAGGTTCCCGGTGGCAGCCACTGCGGACCGGTCTCGATACCGAGTTCCATCGCCGACTGGACGTAGCCCTCCTCTTGGTCGAGGTCGAATTGGAACTTCCCAGTCGCGGTGGGGAAGCCGTTTTCTTTCCACTGCTCGTAGCCGAACTCCTCGAGCAGGACGAAGTTCTGCTCGGCGACTTCCTCGAACGTGTAGTCGATGTTCGCGAGCATGTCCTCGTTGTACTCGGCCTCGGTCTCCCAAGGGACGAACTCGCCCCAGCCCATCTCCTCGGCGAGGTCGACGAGGATCTCGAAGCCGGGGCGCGCCTCGCCCAGCGGTTCGTGGACGGCCTTCGAGCCGCTGATCCAGCGCCGGTCGTGGTAGGCGCTCCAGGTCGGCGCGTAGTTGATGAGCGTGTCCTTCTCGAGCTGGATCGCCTCGGGGAAGACCACGTCGGCGTTCCGGGTGAGCTCGTTCCAGTAGGCGTCGATCGTGATAACGAGATCCATCGTCTCGAGGGCCTCGAGCCACGCCTGGGTACTCCCGTCGGTCAGCGGGTTGTCGTAGTGACAGAACATGCCCATGAGGTGGCCGTTGTCGACCATTTCGGGGACGACGGTGTGACCAATGCCCGTCGTGTGGCGGAACGGGTAGGTCTCGTACTCGTCGTACGTCCGGAGCGCCGGGGTCGCCCCCTCCGCGTTGTTCGGCAGGTCGATGTCCCGAACCTGGAAGGGGTTCGCGAGCGGCGGTGCCTGCCACATGCGGAATCCACCGGGGCGGTCGATGTTGCCGACCAGCCCGTTGAGCGCGAAGACGTTCTGGGAGGCTTTCTGTGCCTCGCCGTACTGTCCGACGCCGGTCCAGAGGGCGATACCCGCCGCCGGTGCCGCCTCGGCGAAGCCGATGGCCACCTCGCGGATGACGTCGGCGTCGATGCCCGTGATGTCCTCGGCCCACTCGGGGGTCTTGTCCGCGACGGCTTCCTCGTACGCCTCGAAGCCGTAGGTCTCTTCCTCGACGAACGTCTGGTCGTAGAGCCCCTCCTCGAGGATCACGTGTCCCATCGCGAGCGCGAGCGCGCCATCGGTTCGGGGCTCGATCGGGAGCCAGTAATCCGCCTTCTGGGCGGTTGGGGTGTGCTGGGGATCGACGACGACGAGCGTCGCGCCGTTGTCGAGGGCTTCGAGGACGCCCTTTGGCTCCCACTGGCCGGCGAAGGACTCGAAGATGTTGCGTCCCCAGGCGATGATGTACTCGGAGTGCTGGTAGTCGACGAACCGCATGTTCGAACCGAGCCCCATCAGGTCGCCGCTGAGGTGTGGGCCGCCGAAACAGACGTGGCGGCCGCGCCCGATGCGCTCGGGCGTCCCGTAGAGGTTACCCCAGAAGAACCCGTGGAAGTTCGTCGTCGACCAGCTCGTGGCGTCGAGCATCTTCTCGGCGCCGTGTTCGTCGTCGAACTCATGGAGTCGCTGGGCGGTGTACTCGATCGCTTCGTCCCAGTCGACGGCCTCGAGTTCGCCGTCTTTCCGGATGTGGGGTTCGGTAATACGGTCGGGATCGTACAGTTTCTCGAGTTCGGCCTGTCCCTTCGGACAGAGGGTCCCCGGCGTGTCGGGCCCGGCACTCCCTCGTGGGTGTTCGTCGACGCCGGTGATGTCGACGGCCGTCCCTTCGCGAACCGTCAGTTCCTGGCCGCAGGCGTGGTGGCACATCCAGCAATTGCCGTAGGCGTACTCCTCGTCGCCGGTTGGCGTCGTCGCCGGGTCTGGCTCCTCGCCCGAGGAGAGACAGCCGCCAATCGCCGCAGCGGCAGTCACGGCAGCCCCCGTCTGCAGGAGCCGTCGTCGGCTCAGCTCGAGGCTGCTGTCGCTACTCATGGGTTGACACCCCCGATACTCCCGCTGGCCCCGTCCACACTCGGTGATCGAGTTGACCTCGCCATTGCAGCTGGGATGCATTCGTCATGGAGATCTACCTCTCACCTGCAGGTACGTTCCCCTCCCGAGTAGGGTCGACGCTGGATGAGAATAGGTTTTAAATAGGGGTGGGAACGTGACCCTGCGCGATAGCAACGCTCACGTTGGTCTCACCGAGGATCGTGATTTGCCGTGCATTCCCGACTGGGAACGCTGTATTCGGTTCGACCACCGCGTTCGAAAAACGGAGCGCCATCCGCCTCGAGCGAACCCAACCGATTACCGGGAGTCGGACAGGTGCACGGGTTTTTCAGTCTCTCCCGCAGCGCAGGCACAGGTATCCGAGAGTTGCCGGATAATGTTCCGCTCGGCGCGCTGTAAACGCTGTGAGAGCGCGGATTTCGAGATCGACAGCCCCTCACCAACCTCCTCAAGTGAGACTGACGAGTCCGGATCGTAGTACCCCGCTTCTGTCGCGAGGTGTACGGCCTCTCGCTGTTTGGGCGTCAAGGCCGAGACGTCGACGTCACAGATCTCGGGGACGTTCGATCCGTCGGTGGCGACGATACTTCTGAGGGTCACTCGTTCACAGACGTCGCGCACGTCGCTGACGATTTCGCTGACCGTCTCGGTATCCCCGACGTAGGTTTCCATCACGAACCATCCGTTTCCGACCCGGCGGTACCGTGGAATACAGCCATGTTTGGAGAACACAGTACCCGGACAATGATCACAGAGGTCGTTCGAGGAGTATTTGGTCGTCGTCCGTGTCCCTTCGGGCGTCGATTTCCGGACCGAGACGTCACACTGGCATCGCTCGTCGTCGAGACGGACGTTCACGTCGACGATATCTCCCTCGAGATTGTCCATGAAACAGGGACCACCGCGAACGATCTCGAGGACGACGCGGAGGGTTCGATCCTCCACGTCGTGGGCACTGCTCGCCCCCTGATCCACGTGATCGCTCGAGGGCTCAGACTGACTCATGGGTCATCGTAGGTGTTCCACCGCGTAATACGGCGTTGCGATTCTCGGGTTCTGGGAACCGATGTCGGTTCTTCGCCACCGCAGCCGACTCACGTGTAGCCGGTGATTGTTACCGAAACGCAGAGCCGGCACCACCTGCCTCCTCGCTCGAGGTCGCTCACTCCCGTCGATCGTATCGAGCCGTCTCGACTGCGAGCGTGCTAACACGCCCAGTCGTCCTCGTCATCGTCGGCGTCATCGTCGTCGGCCTCGCCACCAGCCATGTACTCGAGGTCTTCACCCTCGACCTGGTTGGCCTCGGCTGACTGCAACTCGGGGATCTCGTCGACGAGGATCTCGAGGTCGCTGTCGCCGGTGTCCCCGTCGGTCCGATCGTGTAAGTCGATGCGCCACTCGTCCGGGGGTGTGTGTTCGTCGTCGTTGTTCCCGTCGTACTGGGCCCACTGCCTCCAGGAGCCATCGTACAGCATGACGTCGTCGTGCCCGAGGACCCCATCGAGCAGGAAGAAGCTGATGGCGGCTCGATAGCCGGAGCCACAGTAGGTGATGACGGTATCGTTAGCCGACACGCCGAGCTCGTCGTAGTGGGCTTCCACGACGTCCGGTTCTTTGAAGTAGGCGCCCTCCACCTCGAACGTATCGAAGTGGTGGTCCCCTGCGTGCCCGGCGAGTGGGTTATCCCAGATCGCGTTTTCGATCATGACGTCCGGCGCCGAGGGTCCCGCTTCCTGGCGGTTCTCGAGAATAACGTCGTCGCTTTCGCCTGCATTGAGGTTGTCGACGCGCTGGATCATCTGGGCGATCCCGACTCGGAGGTCGTTGTTGAGTTCGTCGTTCGCCTGCACGCTGAACGTCGAGTCCGGAGTCGTCTCCGGATCGAAGGCGCCCGTCTCGAGGTCGTACTCCTCGCCGTAGGCGTGATAGCCACCGTTGAGCACTTTGATTCGTTCCCGCGGGAAGCCCCAGTACCGGAGCGTCCAGTAGCCGCGAGCGACCCGAAGTGGCTTGGATCCCGAAACGACGATCGTCGTTCGCGGACACGCCCCGGCTCTGACCAGGACCTCGTCGACCACGTCCCCGGGTGCCACCATCGGTGCGGCCGACCCGAGTCCTTCGGTCCGTGCGGCGTGAAGCTCGCCACCCTCCCACGGAACGGCTCCGGGGACGTGTCCGTCCTCGTAGGACTGGATCGTCCCGTCTTCGGGATACCAGTCGTCGATCCGGAGAACGGCAACGCGGTGGGGATGGGTCATGTCGTGGTTGTTCACGAGCCCGGCGTCGTGCCACTCGTTGAGCGTCGCCGGTTCGATCAATGCCGTCTCGGTGTCCGTGGGATCCGGCAGCTCCTCCGTCTCTCCTTCGTCCGTTTCGTCGCCGGTCTTGGATTCGGTTCCGTCCTCGGTGCCAGGTTCGGGTTCGTCGGCTGACGGGTCCTCGTCATCATCGTCACCCAGGCAGCCCGCGACCGATGCGACACCCACAGCGCCGGTTGCGACGAGAAACCGTCGCCGATCGATTGAAGTCATGCATGTCTCACTCTCGAGTGGGACGGAGTAGGACTGACTCGGATATGATTTAGCCTTTATATAGTATTGTCACGGACCACCATGGCATCGTGCAGCACTTTATACGCACCGGTTGTGGATGTGCCACAGGTTCGCTCCGCGATCACCGCTCCTATTAGGAGCCACGGGGGAAACGATCGATGCAGCGCCCGCCGTCCCGGGCGACTGTGGGAACCGATATGAGCTGGCAGTCGATGGTTGAGGTCCGTTCACTCGACGGATCGTTCACCAGCGCCCCGCCTCGCGACCGGAGCCGCTGAACGCCCTCGAGAACGGACTGTACTGGGTAGGCCAGTGTGTTCACTTACCGAAACTACACAGCGTCCCAGGTGGTTCTACGGCTGGACTGCTTAACCTTCCTCACCCAGCGTCACCGGCGATCGACCAATTCGTCCGCCCGACAGACACACGACCCACTCTCGGAACCCAAACACCCCTCCGAGAGCTGTCGCATGACGTTTGCCTCGGCCCGGCGGAGCCGCTGTGAGAGCGCCGAACTCGAGAGCGAGAGTCGCTCGGCGACCTGGCTCAGCGACGGCGAGGAGTCGGAATCGTAGTAGCCAGCTTCGACGGCCGCGTGGACAGCCTGTCGCTGTTTGGTGGTCAATGCAGCGACATCGACGTTACAGATGTCGGAGACGGCCTGCGTCTCGATCGGGACGATACTTCGGACGGTCACCCGTTCACAGATCTCCCTGATTTCGCCGACGATTTCGGCGACTGTCTCGGTGTCACTCACGCAGGTCTCCATGACGAACCAGCCATCGCCGACGCGTTTGTACCGTGGCAGACAGCCGTATTCGCTGAATACCGTGCCGGGGCAATGATCGCAAATCGGTCGCGACCCGTATTTTGTAACGACCCCCCGAGAGTCGCCGGGCTCACGGACCGACACGTCACAGTGACAGCGACCGTCCCCGAGCCGAACGTCGACGTCGACGATGTCTCCCTCGAGGTCGTCCATCAAACAGGGACCGCCCCGAACGATCTCGAGGACGACACGGACCTTTCGGTCCTCGATCCCGCGCGTCGCTCTGGGTGGGACGGGGTCTCCGTTGCTCGTGGTGAAACCCTGGCCCATATGCGAGTTTTGCACGATGGGGTGGTTAGTATACAGTCAGACTCCCAGGTGCTGGGAATCGCAGGCGACACCAACGTCCCCCGAACGCGACGACAGATCTCGCCGAGAGATCGGCCTCGAGTCAGGTTCGTCTCAGTGATCGGACGGTCGTCCGCCGTCGGGAAGCGCATCCCTTCGACGTGGATTGGGAGCCACCTCGATGTCCAGTCGCTCGCCGAGGGACGTCAGGCCGAGGCGGGCGAGTGTCGCTCGCTCGATTCCGTCGGCGGTCCACCCGCGGCGGCGATAGTAGGCGGCTTTCATCGTCTCGAGTTCCTCCACAGTGAGGCTGGCCGGTGGAAGGTCGACGCCACCGGGGTCGTCAGCCAGCGGTTTTCGCAACCGTTTGGGCAATCGGTCGTCGACGATCGAGAATCCCTCACGAAGCGAGACGAGTTTCCCGAGTGTGAAGTTGCGCTCGCCGATTTCGAGTGCGTCGCCGATCGTGAACGCACGACCGGTGACTGCTTCGACGAGTCTGCACAGGGCCCGGAAATTCCGGTCGGGGCCGACAGTCACGACGACGTGTGAGCAGTAAACTAGCGAGTTGATGAAACTTCGAGCGTTCTCGAACGTGACGACCGCGGTGGGTTTGTGGGCCGTCGACCGCGAGGCGAGCCCGGTTTCGACGGGAAGATCGGTCTGGAGCCGTCGTTCGACGAGCGTATCGTGAAACCCTTCGGCGTGTGTTGCCCCCCGTGGTGAGGTCGCCGCCGAGAGCCCGAGTCCCTTCTTGCCGCGTGGATCGTGCATCCCGGCGGGGGCGCCCTTGACTGTGGCCGCCTCGTCGGTGTCCAGCGCGGCGGCGGCAGCGTCGGGCCCGTCCGCGAGTACGTCACCGAGCCCCGATTGGGTGGCGATCCCCTCGACGTACTCGAGCATGGCGTCGGCATCACCCCAATCGGCACGACCCGCCTCCATCGCCGTCGCGATGACGTGACCGACGCCGATCGTGTCCATCCCGAGCTGGTTACAGCGCTGATTGGCGAGCGCGATCGACTCGAGGTCGTCGTTACAGAGCAGACTGCCGAACGAGGCCAGCGTTTCGTACTCCGGACCGGACGCCGCGTCGAGTTCGGTGCCGTGACACTCGCCCTGAACGACGGGTTTACACTCGAGTGGACAGCCGTGACAGCCCCGCTGGCCGACCGTGAGTCCCTTGAGTGCCTCGCCGCCGATCGCTTCGGCACCCTCGAACCGCCCCCGCCTGAAGTGTTCGGTCGGAAGCAACCCCTGTTCGGAGAGGATTTCGACGGCCGCGGTCGTTCCGAACGCCGCCCACTGGGTCAGCTTATCGTTCTCGCGGAGGCCGCTGGCGAACGCCTCGCGAGCGCGGTCGAACGCCGCCTGATCGGCGACGGGTGGCGGACTGTTGCCGCCGACGACGACCGCCTTGAGACGCTTCGAACCCATGACCGCACCGAGGCCGCGTCCGCCAGCGGCGTGGCCGCTGTCGTTGATGATCGACGCGAGGAGCACCTCGTTTTCGCCCGCAGGCCCGATGGCGGCACAGGACTGCATCGGACAGCCAGCCAGGACGTCGTCGACGACGTCGGTCGTCTCTCCCCAGAGCTCACCAGCCGATTCCAGGGCGATCCTCTCGTCGGTCACCCGGAGGACGACGGGCTCCGTCGCCTGACCGCTGACGACGATTGCGTCGACGCCCGAACGGGTGAGAAGGTGGCCGAACGATCCCCCGGAGTACGATTCGCCGAGACTCCCGGTGAGGGGCGACTTCGCCCCGACCCAGTGACGGGCTGCCCCCGGCAGCCCGAATCCGGTCAGTGGACCGGTCGCGAAGATCAGCTGATTGTCGGGGCCGAGCGGATCGACGCCGGCGGATTGCCCCTCGAGGAGGAGCCGAACGCCCAGTCCACGGCCACCCAGATAGTCCTCGTGCCACCGTTCGGGGATCGTTTCGGTCGTCACCGTCTCATTGGTCAGGTCGACGAACGCGATTCGGCCGTGCATTCCCATCATGGTTCCGTCTCTCGTCCGCCGACGCCCCGCCGCCGACAGTTCGGACAGCACTCGAGGCCGAGGTTCTCGAGGTTGTCGACCCCGTCGAGGGTGCGGTGGATCTGTGCCAGGCCGGCTTTCGTGCCGAAGGGCTCGCCACACTGTGTACACGTGACCGGTTCGTGTTCGACGACCGGTTCACGAGTGTTCACAGGGACGCTCACCGTCTCTTCGACGTCTATGGCGCCCTCTGGACAGGCAGTACAGAGACCACAGCCGACACACACGGTCGGATCGAACAGCAACGTTTCGTCGTCGGGTTGCTCGAGTGCGCCGGTCGGACACATCGAATCACAGCCACGACAGAGGGTGCAATCGGTCGCCTCGACCGTGACGGTGCCTACAGCCGGTGCAGGAACACCATCCGTGGGGCCATTGGCCAGCGAGTCGAGAGCGCGGACCGAGAGCGTTGCCGCGCTGATCGGGTGTCCTCCATTCTGAGCCGGCGCTCCTGGGAGTGGCTCCGAGTCGTTCAGTGAATGGGAAACCGGTGTCTGGGTGAGGACGCGGCCGATGTGAGCCTGCTCGAACGCTTCGTTCACGGCTGCCGGGTTCGTCGACGCCACCCACGACACCGCCGGCTCGAGAGCGAGCGCCGAGAGCGTCGCTTTCACCTCGTCGACCACCCGCTCGAGGGCGCCAGTCGAACGTTCAGGATCGCCAATCAGTGAGACACCACCAGCGCCCGCTGCGAGCGCATAGAGCACCAGCGACGCCGGAATCCGTCTGACGTCGGTGACGGGGATCGGGATCGTCGGGATGTCGTCGCTCGCGTTTACGACGGTCGGCTCCAGGTCGTGTTGGGTAAACGCGACGACCGGTGGTTCGTCCGTGCTGTGGCGGCCGACGATCGGAAGCGAAAGCCCGTCGTCAGAACCACCGACGATCTCGAGCCCCGCCGTCGTCGCGTCGGCCAGGCTCTCGAGCGGTGCTGCCCGCGGTGAGGCAATCGATTCGGTCGGGCAAACTCCCAAGCAGACGCCGCAATCGGTGCAGGATCGCTCGTCGATGGCGACCTGACCATCGCCGCTGACGTCGATCGAGACGGCGTCGTAGGGACAGACCGTCGCACACGCTCGACAGCCCGCCGTTCCCTTTCGGCCGACGACGCACGTCGAGGGGTCGACGGTGACCGGTTCGTGGCCTCGCTCTCGGGCCACCCGCAACACGGCGTCGACGACACCATTCGAGTCGTCGTGCACGGCCTCACTGTCGACGTCGCCCTCGTATCCGGGCCAGACCAGTTGGTCGGGATACAGGCGGTCGGCCCCTTCCTCGGTCTCGAAGAGTAGCGTCAGTTCCGCACCGAGGATCTCGAGTGCTCGTCCCTCACGCACCCTCACGTTTGGCCGTTGTCTGCCGACAGGAGTGCTCGTGAGCAGCGTGATTGGGACGTGCGTCGCGAGGTCGGCGGCGAGCGCCGGGGCGTCGACGACGACGATCTCCCCCGGTTCGGGCACGTCACTTCCCGTCTGCCCTCCCACACCGGTCGTGTCGGCGCGGGCGAGGACCAGCCGCGCATGCACCGCGCCAGCGACGAGTCGGCCGCGTTCAGCCTTCGGTAAGCCGGCGCCGAGCCGTGCGTCGATCCAGGTGACCGTGTCGGCACCGGCGGCCGTCAGTTGATGCTCGACAGGGCCACGTCGGATCGCCTCGGCGGTCACGATCACGACCAGATCGAATTCGTGGTCGCTGACTGCCTCGAGTGCGGTCGGAAGCACCTGCTCGAGGCGGGAACCGACGATCGATTCCCCAGGTAACGCCGACGTGACCGATTGGCGTTCCAGCGAGCAGTTACCGTCACACACGATCGTGAGAGCACTGGTCATGGCTTATGCGGTCTGATCGTGATCGATGTACGATGGCGACTCGAGCTCCTCGAGATCGATGCCGGCCCGTTCGGCGTCGAACTGGACCAGGCCAGCGGCAATCGACCCGACAGCCCGATAGAACGGGTGGGCGTCGATCTCCTCGAGGTCGGCGGCGAGTTCGTCGAACCACCAGCCGTGGGTGTGAACGAACAGGTCCTTCGCTTCGGGCTCCGCTGGTTCACGATCGCTGAGGATGGCGAGTGTCGCCAGCTCGACGGCCGCGTGATCGGCCTCTTCGCGGCTGTCCTCGGCTGGTTCAATGCCCAGACCCGTGTAGGTCCCCTGGACGACGGCCAACGGCCTCCCCAGGAAGTCGTCGGCGTAGTAAGACTCGTGGATCTGGAGTTTCGGCCGGGGCCCGACGAACAGGCGGGTGTGCGCTCGCTCGAGTTCGCGGGTCGCCTCGCCCACGTCGTCGACCTCGTCAGCCCACCGTCTGAGCGCGTCGAATCCGGTCTCGAGACGTGCGTTCGGGGCCGCCTCGAGTGCGGGGCCGCCCTCTGTGAGGAGCCGTTCGACCAGTTCCCTGGACGGTGGGTCGGCGAGTACGGTCGCACAGAACTCGTACAGGCCGCCGGTGACCGACGGTTCGGCCGGTTCGTTCGCAGCCGTCGCCGACCGCGTCGTCGAATCGGGTTCCGATTGTGTGGTTCCCGGCTCTTCGACACCGCCGTCGTGGGTCTCATCCGTTTGAGTCATCAGAGTTCACCTCGAAGTCGTTGAATCAGGCCGTAACAGATCGCGACCGCCGCGGCCACGATCAGGAGGACCGCGGCGTTCAGGCCGACGAAGAAGACGATGCTCGCGGCACCGTGGGTCACCGGATCCGCCGGGAGCGCGATCAGATACTCGCGGGTCGGCAGCGGCGAGAGGACCGCCGCAAAGAGCGTCGCAACGAGAACGAGCGCGAAGAACGTGAGCAACGAGAGCCCCGTGACCCAGAGGAACCGCGAGGACGGGACCGGCTGGTCTTCGCTCGACTCGTGACCAGTCGCCGTCTGCCCGAGTTCGTCGTCGGCCCAGTCCGCCCAGTGATGACGGGCGCGGTCCGCCGAGACGGTCCCGGAGAACATCGTCTTGTTGAACGGAAACCGCTCTTTGACGTTCACCATGTAGAGGTGGAACGCGATCCCCATCAGCATCGTCAGCGCGACGACGACGTGGA
>LKND01000123.1 GCA_001564275.1 Natrialbaceae archaeon Tc-Br11_E2g14
AATGCGACGAGAATCGAAATCGACCCCATCAAGACGAGTTCGTCCGAGCCGTCGGCCGCCCGCACAAGGAGTGGGAACCCGTGCTGGTAGACCAGCAATCCCGCGAGGATGATGACGACGCCGTATCCGATACTCATCGCGATCAGGTCGGCGGTGATGACCGCCGCACTCGTCACGAGCAAGAGACCAATGGCGACCAGATCGTCGAAGAAGTGGATCGTCGAGGCGAGGCGACCGTGAACGAGATTGTCCCGGATCTCGGTCTCGAGCAACCCAGCACCGACGATGGTCGAGCTCAGCGTGACGGCGGCGCTGAAGTAGACGGCGTTTCTGATCGGGGCGTCGAACCCGAACAGGTCCCCGAAGGCGTACCCGACGACGAAGGCCACGGGGGCGACCACGATCAGCTGTGTCATCGCCGCCACTTCGCCCTCGCGCAGGACCGACTGCACGTCACCGAGGTCGAGGCGGATACTGAACACGAACACCAGAAACGCGATCCCCCACTGGGCGAGCATCAGCAAGTCGGGCTGCTCGATCAGGCCCGTCAGCCCAATCCCCAGGCCGGCGATGATGTAGAACGGAACCGTCGGCAACCGGAAGTGGTTCGCGACGAGCAACAGGGCTCCCGCGGCGACGAACATGATCCCCAGGTCGATGACGATCCCCTCAGCCATCAGCCTCACCCCCGTCGCCGACCATCCCGGTCGCCGGCTCGCGATCGGATCGGCGGAGCCGGTCGAGATCCGCGGTGATCGTCTCGTCGAACCCCTCGCGGTCGGTCACGTACTGTTCGACGTACTCACTCAGCATCTCGGCGGTCAGGTGCGTGCTCATGATCACGTACGTCGCGCCACGGTCGTACAGGTCGCGAGCGTCGTCGATCCGTTCGGCCTCGACGAAGACCAGCGCCTCCTCGTTCACTTCGTCCAGCAGGGCCCGGTTGACTTCGCGCTGGACGCTCGAGCTCAGGACGAACGAGGCCCCCTTCAGGTTGGCCGCCTTTCGCACCTCGGTGTGTCTGAAATCGCCAAAGACGTGGTCGTACGCTTGCGCGTCGGCATCCTCGACGTGTTCGGTTTTTCGGTCGATGACGACGACGTCGTCGTAGTGCTCGTCCAGCAGCGGGAGCGCCCGCTCGGTGATATCGTCGTACCCGATCGCGATGGCGTGATCCTCGTACGTGGCGAGGTCGGCGTCCTGGTCGTCGTCGGATCCGAAGCGCCGGAACCACGGCTCGACTCGCTGGTAAATCCGGTGGTTGTTAGCCACGATGTACGTCGAGGCGGTCATCGTCAGTAGCGCCATCAGCGTCAGATAGCCGAGGATTTCGTCGCCGATGTACCCCTGCTGTATCGCGAGCGCGCCGACGATGAGCGAGAACTCGCTGACCTGGACCATGTTGATCGACGCCAGGAAGGTCGGCTCGACGGCGAACCCTTCCCGATCGATCAGGTAGAACATGATCCAGAAGTTGCCGATCATCAATACAAGCGAGGCGACGATGGCCTCCCACCAGTGGGCGAACAGCGCCGGGGCCCCGCCCTCGATCTGGAGGCCGATCGTGGCGAAGAACACGAGGATGAAGAAGTCCGTAATCGGCGTGATGCGATCCTCGAGTTCCTTGCTGTAGGGCAGCTGGGCGAGACTGATGCCGGCGAGGAACGCCCCGATTTCGATCCCACCGTGGAACTGGCTCTCGGCGACCGCGATGAAGAGGAATCCCCAGGCGATGGCGACGATCAGAAACACGTCTTTGTTGTTGGCGATCCGGCGGAACAGTTTGGGTAGGAGGTATCGCGAGGAGGCGTACGAGAGCACGCCGATGACCGCGATCATGGCGAAGATGACGGCGAGTGACCGGGCGATCTCGCCGCCGTCGTCGATGTTCTCGGCGCTGAACATCGCCAGCACCACCACGAGGTAGATGTCCTGGACGATGAGTACCCCGACGTCGATCTTACCCGGCAGCGTCGTGATCTCGTCTTTGTCAGTGAGCACCTTCACGATGATCGGCGTTGCTCCGAACACCGTCGCCAGCGAAATGACGATGATCTCCTGGGTTCCGAAGCCGAGCGCCAGCGCGACCAGAAACGCCAGGGCTGTCTGGAGGACCGTCTGCCCGACGGCCACGTTGGTGATCGGCCGAAGGATGTCCCTGATGTCCGAAAACCGCATCTTCATCCCCAGCAAGAACAACAGAAAGCCGAGCCCGAGTTCGGCCATAACCTCCACGAGCCCCTCGTCGGTGACGACGTCGAAGACGACCGGCCCGAGGATCACCCCGGTGGCGATGTAGGCGATGATCGTCGGTTGCCCGAATTGGCGAACGAGGATACCAATCACCGTCGCGACGACGATAATGAGAGCGAAGTCGGCAGCGAGGGCGATCTGACTCATCGGTGCTAGGCAGTGATATGCCGTTTGGGCAAGGGCGGTAAATACGTTAGCTTCTCCACCCTGCACAGTCGCTTCCGAGGCGCGACCCCCTCCGCGTGGCGCGTTTCAGCCCGTTCGTTACCCGTCGCTCGAGAGTCCTTCGAGCAGGTAGCGAGCGCTCGCGAGATTGGTCGCGAGCGGCACGTCGTGAACGTCACAGATACGCAAGAGAGCAGAGACGTCAGGCTCGTGGGGCTGGGCGGTGAGCGGATCGCGGAGGAAAACGAGGGCGTCGAGGCGACCCTCGGCGACCTCGGCCCCGATCATCAGATCGCCGCCCAGGGGGCCGGAGGCCTGTGGCTCGATCTCGAGATCGGTTTCATCCATGAGCCGGCCGCTGGTCGTCCCCGTCCCAATGAGTTCGTAGTCGCCCAGCTGTGCTTCCCGTTCCTGAACGAACTCGATCAGGTCGTCTTTCTTCTCGTCGTGCGCGATGAGTGCGAGTCGAGTCACATCTCGAGCAAGTGGAAGTGGTGAGTTAACGATTGGTAATCGTGCAACGGCCACCGGACGGCCGAGTCGTGGCGTCGATATGACCTATCAGGACTTCCAGTAGGCGGGAAGCAACAACACGAGGACGGGGATGATCTCGATTCGGCCGATCCACATCATCACGACCATCACCGCCCGCGTCGAGAGGGGAAAGCCCGCGTAGTTGTCCATGGGCCCGGCCATGCCGAACGCGGGGCCGATGTTGAGGAAGATCGAGGCTGCGGCCCCGAGCGCCTCGAACTCCGTGACTCGCGTGCCGACGCGGGCAGCGTCGACGACGACGAAAATCGTCAACAAGAAGAAGATAATGATGGCGAGCATCACGTACGCGAAGATGTCGTTGATTGTCTCCTCCTCGATCACGGCGTCGCCGAGCCTGACCGGTCTGACGGCCTGGGGATGGATGGAGACGAACAGGTTGCGATAGAGTCCCTTGAAAATCACCAGCCATCGCAGCGACTTGATCGAACAGGTCGTACTGCCGGCCATACCACCAACGAACATACACAAAAAGAGCACGTGTTTTGCGCCCGCCGTCCACTGGTTGAAGTCAGTCGAGGCGTACCCCGTCGTGGTCACGAGCGAGACGACGTTGAACAGGCCGTGACGGATCGTCGGCTCGAGGCCCTTCTCGATCTCGGAATCGAGCGCCAGAATGACGGCGACCGTCGCGGTGAAGACGGCGATGACGCCGAGGTAAAAGCGCAACTCCTCCGAGTTCGCTGGTCGCTCGAGATCACCCTGGACCAGATACCACAGCAACACGAAGTTCGTCGCCCCGATGATCATGAACGGGATCACGGCCCACTGGACGATCGGCTCGAAGGCACCCACGCTCTCACCCTCAGGCGAGAAGCCCGCGGTCGCGACGCTCGTGAACGCGTGGGAGACGGCGTTGAACAAGTCCATGTTGGGAGCCAATCCCAGCAGATGCAACGCGTAAAACGTCGCCGCCGCCGCGAACGTCATTCCGACGTAGAGCCCCCAGATGAGCCGCGCCGTGCTCTCGATCTCGGGGGTGAGTTTGGTCACGTTCCGCGTCTGGGTCTCGGTCTCCATCAGCTGGGCCCCACCGACCATCAGGTTCGAGAGCAGGCCGATGGCGACGATCAGGATGCCCAGTCCCCCGAGCCACTGAATCAGCTGTCGCCAGATGAGAATGGCTCGCGACTGGTTCTCGAAGTCCCAGCCGGTCATGATGGTCGAACCGGTCGTCGTGAGCCCGCTCATGCTCTCGAACAGGGCGTCGACGAGCGCACTGGCAACGAGTGCGACGGCCGCGAGGTCTCCGTTTGGCACCTCGAGAATCGGGTTATAAAACGAGGAGTCGGGGTCGGCCCCGACCCCGGCGAAGAAGAACGGAATCGCGCCGACGACGGCCACGCCGAGCCACGTCAACGCGACCATCAGGAACGCCTCTCGCTGACGGAGTTCCCGCTCGTCGGAGCGGGTCTCCATGGCCAGACCCAGGAGAACGGTGACGACGATGGCGGCGACGAACGGGAGCACGTCGTCGCCGTCGACCACCGCGAGCACGAGGGGCACGAGCAGCGGGACGGCCAGCCACTTCAGTACCGTCCCGGTGAGACTGACACTCGAGGCCCAGTCGACGCGAATCCTCATCCGTCCGATCGTCCACACCAGTGAGTCATAATCAGTTCGAAGTCAGGCCTCCTCTTCGACCGCCTCTCGTTCGGGTTCGTGGGCCGTGCCGGGTCGCCCAAACAGGCGCTCGCCGATCGATCGCGGCCCGGGCCGTTCGGCCAGAATCACCGAGCAGTCGACGGTATCGATGACGTCGAACACCAGCGACCCGCTGAGGAGCCGAGAGAGCATCCCCTGTCCGGTCGCGCCGATCAACACCATGGAGTGGTCTTCGGCGGCCCCCTGGATAGCCCCCTCGATGTCGCCGTCGGTCTCGACGAGGAGGTTGGCGTCGCCCAGGCCGTGTTCGTCCGCCCAGCCGCCGATGAAGCCCATGGCCTTCGCGCGCTCGGTGTCCTCGTCGACGACGTGCAGAACGGACACGTCCGCTCCGTGGACGTCGCGGAAGGCCTTGGCGGCCTCGGCCGAGAGGTCCGAATCGGGGCCGCCGGCCGTCGGCAGCAGGATCCGGGAGGGGTCGAACCCGCGATCACGGAAGACGAGGAAGTCACAGGGCAGGTTGGTCGTGAGTTCGTCGATGCCGCTGCCCATTCGTCCAACCGCCCACGGACGACGCGGGCTCCAGCCCATGACGACCGCGTCGGCGTCGAGTCGTCGTGCGGAGTCGAAGATCTCCTCGAACGAGCGGTGGCTGACGACGGTGTGGGTCTCCAGCTCGGCCCCGAAGCGCTCGGCGATCGCCTCGGCGTTCTCGAATCGCGTGTCGGTGTCGGGGTCGACGCGCTCGAGTTGGCCGGAGACGTGATCGAGGGAGGTCTGGTCGGGCACCTGGACGACGTGAACGGCGTGGACGACGCCGTCGTGCTGTTTCGCCATGGTACAGCCGAGCGAGAGGAGTTCGTCCTCCGTGTTGGGGTTCGAAATGGGCACCATGACGTGATACGGTGCGGTCGCGTCCGGTGAAGCTGCTTCGGCGGCCGAGACGGCGATATCGGGCATCTCGTCGGGTCGCTCGCGGACGTACTCCCCGAGAACGCCCTCGATGAGCGTCTCGTGGCGGGCGTAGAGGAAGTACCAGAGCACGGCTCCCAGCACGAACAGCACCGCCAGGATCTGGGAGGTGGTGTCCATGAAGTAGATCAACCCGAGTGAGAGGACGATTCCAAGAATCGGAACGACCGGATACAGCGGGACGGTGAAAACTGGGTTGTAGTCCGGGTGGTCGGTCTCCCGGAAGACGATCAACGCGGCGTTCAACAGCGCGTAGACGATGAGGTGCAGCACGCTCGCGGCCTCGGCCAGGATGGCGATGTCCCGGCCCATGATGACGACGAAGCCGATGATCAGGGCCCCCGTGACGAAGATCGATCGGTACGGCGTCGCGAATCTGGGATGGATCTGGTTGAGCCAGTCGTTGACGATCTTGTCTCGCCCCATCGCGAAATTGATGCGGGCCGAGGCGAGGATCGAGGCGTTCGCCGAGGAGGCGGTCGCGAGCAGGGCCCCGAGGGTCATGATCGTCGCGGCCGCGCCGGCGAGTCCACCCGGGAACGCGACGCGGGCGGCCTGAGCGACCGGCGCGTCGCGGTCCAGCTCCGGCCACGGGACGATGCCGAGCATGATCGTCACGAGGATGCCGTAAATCACGGTGACGATCGCGACGCTCCCGACGATGGCGATGGGCAGGTTGCGCCCCGGATTCTTCATCTCCTCGCCGACGGTGGCGATCTTGGCGTAGCCCAGATAGGAGACGAACACCAGCCCCGTTGCTGGCAAGAGTTCGCCGTAGCCGAGGGGGGCGATCCCCTCGGTACCGGTGACCGTTCCCCAATCGAACGCGAACCAGCCCGCAATGGCGAAGACCCCGAGGATCAAGAGCAG
Organism: Natrialbaceae archaeon Tc-Br11_E2g14; assembly: GCA_001564275.1. GTDB lineage: Archaea > Halobacteriota > Halobacteria > Halobacteriales > Natrialbaceae > Natronosalvus. The sequence goes on from LKND01000123.1 coordinate 6,418, forward strand.
GATCGTTACGATGACCGTCTGGATCCCGCCGGTTTCTTTCGCCCCGATATAGTTGACACCGACGAAAATCGCGCCGGCGATGATCGCCCCGACCTGGACGTTGTTCAGAAAGAGGATCGACGGGAGCGTGACCAGCTCCGCGAGATAGCGACCGAAGCCGATGGTGTAAAACGCCGAGGCGAAGGCCAGCCCGAGCCAGTCGCCAAGTCCCGAAATCGAGCCGGCGAGCGGGCCGAGCGCCCGATTGACGTAGTAGTACGCCCCGCCTGCCTTCGGCATCGCCGTCCCGAGTTCCGACACCGAGAGGGCGTTCACCATCGCGATCATCCCGCCGATAATGAACGAGACGACGACGATGGGTCCCGTCTCCTGGGCCGCCACGCCGGGCAGGACGAAGATTCCCGCCCCGATCATGGTCCCGATGCCGATCGTCAT
>LKND01000047.1 GCA_001564275.1 Natrialbaceae archaeon Tc-Br11_E2g14
CGTCCTGGACGTGGAACTGGCAGAGTAACTGTCCAAAAACGGACGGACACGGGCGGTTCGGTATTCGACCTGTTTGGGCACGTCCTCGAGTGGGGTGAGGCCGCCCGCGCCACGAAGCTGTTTTATAAGCGGTGTAAACTCGATCGGAATGGCTGCCGAAAGCCAGGGGTAGCCGGTCGATGGCGAGCAGACTTTTACTCTCGGCCGACAGAGTCCCTTCCAATGAGCGGTCAACTGGCAGCGGCAGAGCCATATGCCACCCGGTTCGAAACCGAGGTCACTGCCGTCGATGGACGGCGCGTCTGGCTCGAGACGAGTCACTTCTACGCTGAAAGCGGCGGTCAGCCGGCGGATAGCGGACGGATCGGTGACACCCCGGTCGCCGACGTCCAGCTCGAGGACGGCGAACACGTCCACGTTCTGGCCGAGGACCCAACTGTTCGACCAGGCCACCGCGTCCTCTGTCGGGTCGACTGGGCCTCCCGGATGTACTGCATGCGCGCCCACACCGCCAGTCACGTTCTCTACGGTGCCGGAAGACGACTGCTCGATGATCTCACATACGCTGGCTTCGACATCGGCGAGTCGAACGTCCGCGTGGACCTCGAGACCCCGACGCCAATCGACGACGACGTGTTGGTCGACCTCGAGCGACTGGTCAATCGCGCAATCTGGGAGTCCCGACCCGTATCCTGGGAGGCGATACCGGTCGCTCACGCCCGCGAGCGGGACGAGATCGCGTTCAACGAGGCGACCGAGGATGAGGCGGTCTCTCGAGGAGAGGTCAGGGTCGTCACCATCGGTGACACGACCGACGACGGCCGCACGGCAAGCGGCTCGAGCAATCCCTGGGACGTCGCGGCGTGTGGTGGGACGCACGTCCGCAACACACGGGAGATCGGTCCCGTTACGGTGCTCGATCGGTCGAATCCAGGCGAGGGACTGACAGGTGTCGAGTTCGCCGTCGGCCCACGGGCAATCGAGCGTCGAGCCGCCGAAAAGCGGGCGACGTACGCCGCGAAGCGCACTCTCACGACCGACGTCGAGTCGATTCCCGACACCCTCGGGGCAACGCTCGAGCGTGAAGCTACCCTCGAAGCAGAGCTGGACAGATTGCAGCAGAATCTGGTGACACGGGCGCTCGAGGACGCTTCTGGCTTCGATCGGGGAGACGTGACCTGGCTGGTGTCGAGCCTCGAGCGTATTCCTGCCGATCTGGATACGGATGTCGTCGGCGAGGTGCTTCGGGACTACACCGATCGATGCGCCGACGCAGATGCTGGCGCTGACGTCGTTGCTGTCGTCGGCAGTTCGTCGGCACCGTTCGTCGTGGTCGCCACAACGGAGGGGGTCGAAGCCGACAGCATCGTTGCAGCCCTCACAGCCGAATTCGGGGGCGGTGGTGGTGGTTCGTCGTCGTTCGCCCAGGGAGGTGGTTTCGATGTCAGCGCGACGCGTATAGTGGAGGCGCTCGAATCGCCCGAGCTCACACTCGGGGGCCAGTGATAGCGGACCCGACAGCCTGGATCGGCTCTCGAGGTCCGCTTCGACCGATGGTGGATGCGGGCCCCGCTGTCCGTCAAGTGAACGTGGGAGTATAAGGTTTTACTACTATGCGAGTCAATAGCCGGTCATGGGCATCGACTATTCACAGCTACACGACCCGAACGCCGAGTACACGATGCGGGATCTCTCGGCTGAAACGATGGGTGTCACGGGGAAACGCGGCGGCGGCCGCGACGTCGAGATCACCGACGTACAGACGACGATGGTCGACGGGAACTTCCCGTGGACGCTCGTGCGGATCTACACCGACGCCGGCACCGTCGGTACCGGCGAAGCCTACTGGGGCGCCGGCGTCGCCGAACTCATCAAGCGGATGAAGCCGTTCCTCGAGGGCGAGAACCCGCTCGATATCGACCGCCTCACCGAACACCTCGTCCAAAAGATGTCCGGCGAGGGCTCGCTCGCCGGCGTCACGGTAACGGCCATCTCCGGCATCGAAATCGCACTGCACGATCTCGCCGGCAAGATTCTCGAGGTTCCGGCCTACCAACTGCTCGGCGGCAAGTACCGCGACGAGATGCGCGTCTACTGTGACTGTCACACCGAGGAGGAAGCCGATCCGATCGCCTGTGCCGAGGAGGCCGAACGCGTCGTCGAGGACCTCGGCTACGACGCGCTGAAGTTCGACCTCGACGTGCCGTCGGGCCACGAGAAAGACCGCGCGAACCGACACCTTCGAGACGTCGAAATCGAACACAAAGCGAGCATCGTCGAGGCGATTACCGAGGCCGTCGGGCACCGGGCCGACGTGGCTTTCGACTGCCACTGGACGTTCTCCGCGGGGAGTGCGAAGCGGCTCGCGAAACGTCTCGAGGACTACGACGTCTGGTGGCTCGAGGACCCGGTGCCACCGGAGAACCACGACGTCCAGCGGGAGGTCACGCAGTCGACGACGACGCCGATCACCGTCGGTGAGAACGTCTATCGCAAGCACGGCCAGCGGCAGTTGATCGAGAATCAGGCGGTCGACATCATCGCCCCCGACCTCCCGAAAGTTGGCGGAATGCGCGAGACGCGAAAGATTGCAGACCTCGCGGACATGTACTACATCCCGGTTGCGATGCACAACGTCGCCTCGCCGGTCGCAACGATGGCGAGCGCGCACGTCGGTGCCGCGATCCCGAACTCGTTGGCCGTCGAGTACCACAGCTACGAACTCGGTTGGTGGGAAGACCTGGTCGAGGAGGACGTCATCGAGGAAGGGTACATCGAGATTCCCGAGGAGCCAGGTCTCGGCCTCACGCTCGATATGGATGCCATCGAGCAACACATGGTCGAGGGCGAGGAGCTGTTCGACGAGGTCTGATACGGATTGCTGTAACTTGTTACCGGTGATTGCCGACCCGGTATGGGCAATGACCGGTAAGAGACGACAGTAAACCGTATGAGGAGAGCCACCCGACGATACTGTACCGTCCCAACTGAACGACTAGCCCTGCTCTCACAGCGATACACGATGTCGTGAGGGTGTGTCCAGTGAGGTTCAGTGGCGACGACGGCTACGGCTCTCGGGTTGTGAATCCATGGGCTATCGCCTAGCGGCCGTCGTCTGGGGCACTCGAGACCATACCGTTGTCACACGTCACAATGGGAAAGACAGATAAAAGGCCGTCCACTGCAAACAGACAACTATGGACGTTCCCTACGATCTCACCTCGTACGTGCGGGTGCTAAAAATGGCCACCACGCCAACGCGCGAGGAGTTCATCCAGGTGTCGAAGATCGCCGGGGCCGGAATCTTGCTGGTCGGGTTTATCGGCTTCATCATTGGCGTGATCATGCTGTTCCTGACCGGCGGGGGCATATAATGTCGATCTACGCAGTCAAGACGACGGCCAGTCAGGAACAGACGGTCGCGGACATGATCATCAACCGTGAGGAGCCCTCTGTCCACGCGGCTCTGGCTCCCGACTCCCTGACCTCCTACGTGATGGTCGAGGCCGACGATTCGGGGATCATCGAGCGAATCCTCGAGGACATTCCACACGCTCGCTCGGTAATACCCGGCGAGTCGGGCATCTCGGAGGTCGAGCACTTCCTCTCGCCCAAACCGGACGTCGAGGGGATCGCCGAAGGCGACATCGTAGAACTCATTGCCGGCCCGTTCAAGGGCGAGAAGGCCCAGGTACAGCGCATCGACGAGGGGAAAGATCAGGTCACGGTCGAACTGTACGAGGCGACAGTCCCGATCCCGGTGACGGTGCGAGGGGATCAGATTCGAGTGCTCGACTCCGACGAGCGATAACGAATCAGTTCGCTGGGCACGAACAGTGTGAGCGAGGACAAGGGTTTTGACGACATTTTGCGAGGAGGGGTTGCCGAGCCGAAGCGGGCAACTCGACGACGTACCATTCAGGCGTGTGACGGTGTGGGGGGATCAGATTCGGGTACTCGGCTTCCGCGGGTGATGAAGACGGTCGTCCACCCACTCGCCGGTTGGAGTCACGCGGCCACCACCGGCTCTCGAGTGTGCAGCCTCGATTTGTACGCACTCTCCGGTCACGGGTGTAGACAATCGACGGGAATCCGTCGGCTCATCTGCCGGCCAACGCCGAACGGAATCGACGAGGTGGCCGACGGCCGGCACAGTCTCTCACAGGATTCAGCGTTGGATACCGAATCACCACTGCCCTCTCACCCGTTGAGGTATTCTGTCAATCGGTCCTCGTCCAGCACCTCGTTGATCTCCTCGAGTAGTTCTTCACGAACGCGGACATCCGTCGCACCGGCACCGTACGCGCGGACGTATTCCGCCCGACTGTGCTCGGTGAACGCGTGTCTGATCGCGAGATAGCCATCGGGTACGATGGTGCCACAGACGCCACACTCGAGGCGTTCGTGGGCGTCCACCTGGTGAGCGATCGCCGACTCGACGTCCTCGAACACCGCCTCGCAGTCGTCGATTCCACATTCCCAGGCCATTCATTGCTCCCTACTCAGGGAGCCCTTGAAGGGTCTTTCGGCGTTTGTGCTCACGGGTACCCGGGAAGCGTGTGCTTTTGGCAACTCGACGGTAATCCTCACGCATGAGCGCGCCATCGGAACCCGAGACGTTGGCGGACCTGTTCACTCGCGAGGCCAGAAGCGAGCGTCCCGCGCTCGTCGACCCGAGCGGACGCGAGTACGATGCTCACTGGCTCCGAACCTCGGCGTGGAAGGCCGGGAACTTCCTGCGTCACACGGGGGTCAGGAGGGGGGTAACGGTCGGTGTCGTGGGGGACGGGCCGATAGCGTTACTGGGCGCGTTTGGCACGGCCCTACTCGAGGGACGCGTCTGGCTCGATCCACCGACTGCCCTCGCCGATGCCGAAGACGTCCGGACGCTGGTTGCCCCACTCGACGATCTCGAGGACTACGACTTGCCCCCAGGGGGCCAGCAGGTCGGCTACGGCGGCAAGCCAACTGACCCATCGGTTCACCACTTCGATGCTGGCCTTTGGAGCGAGAACCCCTCCTTCCCGCCCGTGGAATTCGACCCGGAGACGCCGCTTTTGACGGACGGGTCGCGGACGATCGATCATCGGACGATACTCGATGCAGGGGCGGCGTTCGTCGACCGAATCGACCTCGAGGCAGGCGATCGTGTCTCGATAGAGGCCCCTTTGGACGATCCACGGACAATCGTGCTGGGTGTCGTCGCACCGTTGCTCGCGGATGCTGTCATCGAGTTGCCGACGTCGGACTCCCCGTCCACCGACGGTCGGGGGCCAGGCGTGGTCGTCACAAAACCCTCGAGTGTCGGGAAAGATGAGACAGCCGGAGCCGACTCCACAACGGAAGTCACGCGAGCCGACGGCCCCAGGAACACCTCGAGCGATGGCTCCCGCTACCCACTCGAGTGCCTGCCACTCGGCGATGTCGATTCGCCGTTCCTCGACGTCGAGTGACCACCGCTCCGTAGCGGCGTCCCCTTTCTGGGAGCGTTCATACGGGTCTATCTTCTCTTCCCGGCGATTGCCGCAGTGCTCGCCAATCGGGAGTGAAGCGGTACAGCAAACCGCATCACTGTTCCTCGATCGGCGCCACGAACCGACCCGGCGGTTCGCGCTCCCCGCTGAAGGCGGCCACTGCAAAAAAGATGGCCAGGAGACTCGTGGTGAGGCCGAGGCCAGTCAGCACCGTACCCGGAGTGGCGTCCACGATCAATCCGAGAATCAGCAGGATCGGTGTCACCGTTCCACAGGCCAATCCTCCGACGAGACGCGAGGCACTCTGCACGCCGAGTGAGCCACGGAGAAACGCCACGAGGCCACCGTAGATTGTCGCCGGCCCGGCCAGGGCGAGACAGGTCCCGACGAACCACCGTGCCGACGGGACGAACACCACGAGTCCGATGGCAACGAGACAGACCAGCGCCGCAACCACGTGCGTGCCCCGCCGGTTCTGGCCGACAGATTCGTCCATGGGCTTGAGAGGACCAATTTCGTGCTAATTCTTTCGATCCATGCCGTTCCCTCGAGGGAAAATAACGCTTAACCCGTCGCCCGTCGCGTTACCAATCATGAAGGTAGGCGTACTCGGTGCTGGCACGATGGGCCACGGAATCACCCAGGTCGTCGCGATGGCTGGACACGACGTCGTGATGCGCGACATCGAGTCGTCGCTTGTCGAGGAAGGCCTCGAGTCGATCGAGGCCACCCTGCAGGGTGGCGTCGAGCGGAATAAGGTTGATCCCGAGACCATGGCCGCCACCCTCGAGCGCATCGACGGAACGACGGATCTGGAGCGGGCTGTGCGGGAGGCCGACCTGGTTATCGAGGCAGTCCCGGAGGACATCGACCTCAAGCGAGAGACGTTCGAGTCCGTCGAGGCCAACGCTCCCGCGGGTGCAATCCTCGCCTCGAACACGTCGTCGCTCTCGCTGACCGAAATCGCGGCCGCCCTGGACGACCCGCGTCGAGCCATTGGACTGCACTTTTTCAACCCGGTTCACCTGATGGACCTCGTGGAGGTCGTCGTCCCGGAACAGACCGCTCGGGAGACGGTCGACCGAGCGCTCGAGTTCGTCGACGGCCTCCGCAAGGAACCGATAGTCGTGACGGATTCTGCCGGCTTCGCCACCTCGCGGCTGGGCGTGGCCCTCGGCGTCGAAGCCATGCGGATGCTCGAGGAGGGCGTGGCCGGCCCCAGGGAGCTGGATGCGGCGATGAAACTGGGATACAACCATCCGATGGGCCCGATCGAACTCGGCGATGTTGTCGGGCTGGACGTTCGTCTCGACATCCTCGAGCACCTGCGGGACGAACTGGGTGAGCGGTTTCGACCGCCACAGAATCTCCGTCGGAAGGTTCGAGCGGGCAACCTCGGACGCAAGACTGGCGAGGGGTTCTACGTGTGGGAGGATGGTGAGACTGTGGGAGTCAGTGACGACGTCGAACGGGAGGTGGGCCGATGACGTCGCCCGAGTCGGCCAACGACGGGGCTGGCGATAGCGACCCGGTCGTCCACCTCGAGGTCGGTGAGCGGGTCGAACACGTTGGGACCATCACGATCGACCGCCCGGAGGCTCACAATGCCCTCAACACCCAGGTCCGCCGGGAACTCAAAGACGCAATCGACAGGGTGGCCACGGACGACGCGGTCAGGGTCGTCGTGCTCACCGGGGCAGACGAGGCGAAGGCGTTCGTTGCGGGTGCGGACGTCGAGGAACTCCGTGAGCGAAACGCCCTCGAACAGCGAGAGGCGAGCAAGCGTCCCCGGGTGTACGAGGCCCTTGACGACCTCGAGAAACCGGTCATCGCCAGTCTCAACGGTCACGCCCTCGGGGGCGGCTGTGAACTGGCCCAGGCCTGTGACGTGCGGATCGCCAGCGAGCGGGCCAAACTCGGCCAGCCCGAGATCAACCTGGGACTGATTCCGGGCGGGGGTGCGACTCAGCGACTCCCCCGTCTCGTCGGCGAGGGCCAGGCCATGCGCCTGATCTGCTCTGGTGAACTCATCGATGCCGAGGAGGCCCACCGTATCGGCCTGGTTGACGGGGTCTATCCGCCCGAGGGACTCGACGAGGCGGTCTACGGGCTGGCCGAATCGATGGCTTCGAAGAGCCCGCTCGCTCTCGAGTTCGCGAAACGGGCGGTCCAGGCCAGCAGCCGGATGGCCCTCGAACAGGGCCTCGAGTACGAGGCCGAACTCTTCGCACAATTGTTTTCGACTGGTGACAAGAACGAGGGGATCGACGCCTTCTTCGAGGATCGTGAGCCGCAGTGGGGCGGGAAATAACCGTTCTTCGGACGTATAACGTCACGTTTCCGGCTCCCGTCACGTGATTTTTATTCGAAGTACGTTCGCTTTCTTTTGATGTTCACTATTTGAGGTATAGGGAAACAACCATTACCAGTGACTGTTTTGGCAACGGATATGATGTCTATGCTTCCCAGCAGACGGGGAACGGGTGGGGGCATGGACAGTGGGGCGGCGTCGACCAGCGCGAGGAGTACAGCGCCCGGACCGAGGGGCCTGGGCGTGACCGGTGGTTCTTGCAGGACCGACCGGGCGCGCGGTGTCGTGCCAGTGCTCGGACTGACGCTGCTGATCGGCATAGTCGCCGTCGCCAGCATCGGTCTCTTCGTCGTTGGCGCGGACACACTCACATCCTCCTCGGACGATCTCGAAGACGAGCAGGTCCAGCAGGCTTTCATACAACTCGGGTCCGATCTCGATACTGTTGCCGCTTCGCGCGACGACACCAGATCGATCGCGCTCGGTCTCGAGGACGCCCCCGGCGACGTCGACCTTGTCGACGCCGGACACCTGACGGTGACGGTCGGCAGCGAGGAAGAACCGCTTGTCGATCAGCCACTGCAGGCCATCGAGTATCGCGACGGCGAACAGGTGATGGCGTACCAGGCCGGTGGCGTCTTCGAGGGAGATGCCGATCACATGCGCGTCGTGTCATCACCCTCGACCGAATATCGGGACCGATCGCTGCACATACCGGTGACCCGACTCGGCTCCGCCGATTCGGCCTCGAACAACGAACTCCACCTCGAGAAGACCTCGAGTGAGATCCTGACGCGGAATGACCCGACGATCGACGGCCAGTTCGTGACGATAACCCTCGAGAGTCCGTACTACCAGGCCTGGGGAACCCATTTTGAGGACGCCGCTGGACCCGATGCCGTCGTAGTGGACGACTCGAATCAAACCGTTACCCTGACCCTCGGACAGCCCGATCCGGGCGGCACCTACGAGGAGACTGTGACGGCACAGGGTGACGTTCACTTGAGTGGTGCGTCGTCGATTTCCGGCCCGATCGCGGCAAGTGGCGAGATCACGGCCGACGATTGTGAGACCGACCCAGAGTGCATGCCGGACCAGGATATCGACTTACGATCTATCGACGACGACATCGAGTACCTGTTCGAGACGACCGAGGACGCAGACCCCATCGAAGGTGACACCATTGACGCCGGAACCTACGCCGTCGACGACTTGGTCCGAGACGATACTCTGACGGTCGACGTGTCCGACGGCAACGTGACGATCCTCGCCGATGGCCATGTTGCCCTTCGTGGGGCGACAATTGATGTTGTCGGGGGCGAGGATACCGACAACGTGGCCCGGCTCTATACCACAGGTGACGTAGCGATCGGGAACGGCGATGGCGGCGTTGCTGTCTCCGACGATCGTGCCGAACGCTTCCAGCTATACGGCACGTCCGAGATGCAGTTTGCCATCGGTCAGGGCGACTTCAGGGGCACCGTGTATGCTCCCAGAGACGAGCCCGCAAATCGAACCAACGAAGCCATCGATGAATTTGATCTGCCAAACGCCGATTGTTCACCCCACAACGACAGTGCCGATGTCTGTATTGGAACTGGGAGTGGTGATTTCAACGGATCAATTGTCTCTGGACCGATATCGACCGGGCAAAGTGTGTCGGTAAGCCATGACGAGACACTCACCGGCGTGGAACCCACCATCGCCGTCGATCCAGAACACCTCCCGCCGGCACTCGACTATTTAACCGTCATCGCTCACGACGTGGCTGTCGAGTCAGATTAGTTACCGCTTGCCGGTCAGCGCCTCACTCGCCGATGCAATCGGGAGCGCCGTTCCCACCCCCTCGTTCCGAGCGCGCTCGTACAGCATCGCCGCCGCGGCGACCGTCTCGATTCCCGTTCCGCCGCTGTCGAAGACCGTGATCTCCTCGTCGCTCCTTCGGCCCGGTGCCTCGCCAGCGACGACATCGCCCAGTTCGGCGTGAACGTTCGATTCGTCGACGGCACCTGCCTCGAGCGCGGCGAGAAACGCACCAGCGTCGAACGTGGCTCGCTCGCGAAGGTCCGGGACGTAGGTGCTCTCCGCTACCGTCTCCACGTCGATCTCCCGTTTGTTCGGATGGTACTGTCCCATCGCCGTGACGTGCGCCCCCGGCTCGAGCCACTCGCCATCGAAGACGGGTTCTGATGCCGTCGTCGCGGTGATCACGATGTCGGCACCCTCGACGGCAGCCCGACTCGAGTCGACGGCGTCGACAGTCGCCTCGAGGACCTCGTCGAAGTCGGCGGCGTAGGCCTCGCGGTGTTCCGCGGTGGGGGAGAAAACGCGGACTGCCTCGAGGTCGCGAACCGTGGCCGTCGTGTGCAGTTGCCCCCTGGCTTGGGGGCCGCTACCGATCACGCCCACGGTCGCAGCATCGTCGCGGGCGAGTTCGTCGACGGCAACGGCACCGGCGGCGCCGGTCTTGAACGGATTCATGCTCGCGCCATCGATGAGTGCGAGCGGCTCGCCGCTGTCGGCGTCGAATAGCGGCGTGACGAACCAGGCGTCTTCGGCTCCGAAGCCCGCGCTGTACATGTACCCACCCATGGCCCCAGTATCGGGAAGAATCGCGCTGTAGCTCGTGAAGAGGCCACCGGGGTCCGATCGAAAGAGCTTGGTTCGGGGTTTCGCGTGGGCACCCGCTCCGCGTTGTCGATAGCCATCGCGAACGGCGCTCACGTACGCCGTCGGTGTTGCGAGGTCGCGCACGTCGGCACTGGTCAGATACAAAAACTGGTTCATGCGGCGGAGAGAGAACCGCCAGGCACAAAAGTACTAGTCGGAGTTGACCGTGTGGGACGTAGCTGGCGTATGGGTGTCCTCGACGGTCTCGATGGGGGCATTGACGAACATGGCATGACCGATCACGCCGATCGCGACGGCCGCGCTCACCGGGACGGCAGCAGTTAGTGTGAAGCCGACGACAGACAACGCGGCGGTGATCCCCAGCAGTGCAACCGGAATGAGCCCGAGTACAATGTCGTAATATCCAGCCATAATCTATGCGATTCTATGTGGAATACCCATATAAGTGTTTCCCATAAATTTTGAGAAATGGACTTGTGAAAGACGGATATTAGGTGGGTGGATTCCCCATAACTTATGGGTTCCTTACACCATCGTCATTGGACATGGCGCGTGTGCCGATGTAATGACGAACGTATGGTTTGTAGATCGAATCTGCCGGTATCGACCGGAGAATCGAGGTGAATGCTCTGTTATTCCTTTTCTGAGCGTCGATGAATAACGCCGTTCGAACCACGATCGACTGGCACCCTTTTTATGATTGGTCAGGGCTATCCCCCTTCACGGCTGGATGATCGTCTATACGAGCGGTGCTCAGTGACGTAATCACCGGAAGCTACTAGCACCCGGGGTGCTCATCCACACAACGAGAGCGCCCTGAACCGATGGGGGAACCCGTTCTGAGCCAGGATGTCGCCACAGTGTGTCCAACGAGAGTCAGTGGGGACTGGCGTTTCGTCCCCGAGTTCGGGTCACGGTGCTACCCACCGTACTGCAACCACTCGCCAGGCGACGAGCGCGGCGACCCCAATAGCGGTCATGATAAAATTAAACGGCCAGACTGCTGACCCCTCGAACCAGGGCGATGATCGAAGGATGAGCCCGATATTGGCCGCTCCCAGCCAGGTTACTGCCCCAAGAACACCGGCCTGCGTGGCCGATTCGAGGGCACCCCGTCGATACGTGCCAGCCAGGATCGCGACGAGTGCCCAGCCGATCACGAACGGAAGCATGGTCTCGATCGTCTCCAGGGGCCGACTCACGAGAGGATAGCCGTGGTGTACTCGACCAACGAACGTCAACGACGCGATCAACACCAGATCGATCGGACCGACCCGTGAGAGTATCCTGCGATCCACTCGACTCACACCGGCGGCGAGACTGCGCGTTTCCATGTCGAATTCGGGCATCGGACGCCTATTGAACCCACCGCCTCGAGGCCGAGGCTCCGACGCGTGTGCGGCCACGGATCTGCCCGTCGACCCGGCGTCCTCCAGAGGGGAGGACTCATATGGGATCACGAGAATGTGTCTCGATAGATGGCTGTGGTCGACGAACGTCGTGAACGGTGTGACGGCTGTGGTAACACCGTCCCGCTCGAGTCCCTGACGACGGTCACGATGCCCGACGGTGAACGTCTGGCCTGCTGTGGTAACTGCGAGCCACACGCGAGAGAGGCAGCGACGAAGTTAGGGTCACTCGAGCGATCGCAGGATACCTGTGATGGCTGTCGGTCCGAGTTCCCCGCGAACGATCTCGAGGACGTGGTCCTGACGGACGGCACCGTGGTTACCTGCTGTCCGACGTGTCTCGAGGAGGTTCCCCGCCAGGATCGATCCTCGGGTGTGGCCAATCCTGACGGAGCTGGCGCTGGCTCTACCGCAGGGGACACCGAGTCAGAATCCACCGAACTCGCGACGCCGCGGCAACTCTGTAGCCAGTGTCACGAGTGGGTGCGCGAGGAGCTGTATCACGTGACGACCATCGACGACCGGACGGAGGAGATGTGCAGTGATTGCAAGGCGGTGGCCGAGCACAAAGGCGTCGTCAAGCGGGTCAGAATGCGACGGGCAGAGGCCCGGGAGATACTCCGGGTACCCGAGACGGCCTCGACCCAGGAGATCCGGGAGGCCTTCCTCACACAGATCAAACACGCTCATCCCGATCGCAAGAGCGGCAGTGAGTCGGCGTTCAAACTGGTCAAGGAAGCCTACGACCGGTTGCGGTGACCGTCGGCTCCGTGTCGACGGTGGGGGCTGCTCAGTCCTCGAGCGCCCCCTCACGGCCCTGAAAGCCGATCGTTGCCGGATCGAAATAGTAGGCCGAATCACAGACGTCACACGAGGCCGTCAGCGATTTGTTGTGTTTGTGCAGTTTCCAGAGCTTCGTCTGGCGCTGCGTAATGTCGAGCGTGACCGGTTGGCCACAGTCCGGAACCGTACACGGGAATCGAATGTACCAGTTCGGGACCGACAGTGCACCAAGTGGCGCGAGTTCGGCACGCAACCGACAGAGCAGGTTGAAGATGGTGAACGATGGGTTATCCCGATCGATTTTCACGCCCTCGACGTCACTGATCAACCCACCCCGAAGCGACGCTTCTTCGTACAGCGGCAACACCGGGATTCCCTTCGCCAGCGCATAGCCAATTTCCTGGTTCACCCAGCGGCTGATCGCAGACCGCTGGGTCAGTACCGCCACGACGACGTCGCTATTCGCGAGTCGCCCCTCGAGGCGCTTCCGGGAACGCCCGGACTCGATCTCCTCGAGGGCAATGTGAACGCCGAAAGGGAAGTTCTTGACCGTCGAAAACAGCTCCTGGACGAGATCCAGATCCGCAGGCGCGTGTGAGACGAACACCTGTTCTCCGGTCATCGAGACTCTATGACACCCTGGTAGGGATGGGTATTCAATCTGTCTATTTGCCCACCTGATCGTGCTGAATCGAGTCCAGAACGTGCTGAGAGAATTCCAGTTCGTCGATCTCCTCGTCCAGTCCGTCGAACCACGACTCCTCGACGTACCACGTCCCTCGTCGGGTTTCTGCCGTCGAAAACGCCGTCACCTCGAGCCGGCCAGGGTCCCACTCCGGGCGCTCCTCGGCGAGCGTGAGCACCGTCCGCACGACCACGCTCACCTCGTGGGTCGTCACCCCTGGCTCGTCGTGGACCATCTCGTACTCGAGGATCGTCCGATCGTTCGTCGACTCGAATCGCGTCACGTACACACCCTGGCTCATCAGGCGGTTCTCGAGCGTCGTCCCGATCGGGTGCTCACTGTCCATCCAGTCATCGTTGTGGCGGCAATGCAAAAAGCAATCCGGTGGGGTGGTCCCTGGGCTGTCCGGCTGCGTGGATTCGAGTGGCACTCAGAGCGGATCGACGAGATCCGCGAGTGCGGCTGCCGGGTCGTCGGCCTTGGCGACACCGCTGGCGAGCAACACGCCACTCGAGCCGAGATCGTGGGCGGCGATGACGTCGTCACCGGTACTGATGCCGGCACCACAGAGGACCGTCACCGCGTCGTCGACGTGGGCAGCGGCCTCGACTGCGTCCTCGACGACGTCGGGGTCTGCCTGGCTGACTGGCGTTCCGGTACCGATCAGTGCCGGTGGTTCGACCGCGACGGCGTCGGGGCCGAGAGCGGCCGCAGCGGCGATCTGGTCCGGGTTGTTGGCACAGACCACGGTCTCCAGACTCGCACGTTCCGCAGCGCGGACGGCCCCATCGATGTCGGCCAGTTTCAGCCGGCGCTCGGAGTGGTTGATCAGCGTCCCGGTTGCGCCCGCTGCGGCGACCGTTTCGGCGAGGGTGTGGCCCGTGTTCGAACCGTAATCGATCGGGTCGACGTGCTGGGCCCAGGTTTCGACGCCCGTGTCGGCGACGGCCTCGAGGTGTGTCGCCTGCGGAGCGACGGCGATGCGCGCGTCGGTCGTTTCGTCGACGTCTCGGGCAGCCTCGGCGACGGCCATCGGATCACACGGGTAGGTCTTGAGATTGATCAGCACGAACATACCTGATCGGAGGTCCGGCCGGGCAAAATAGTTTCCGAGACGGCGAGTATCGGGGCCATGCCGTCGATTCACTTCGCCGGTGTCCCTGGGGCTCCTGGCGAGGCGGTCAATCCTTGCGCTTGACGACGTCACCGAGGGTCGTTCCCCCTCCGGAGGTGTCACTCTCCCACTCGGTGTCGTCTGTCGAGGTGCCCCTCCCCGAGAGTTCGATCTCGAGGAATCGCTCGAGTTTCTGCTGCACTCGGTCGCTCGGCAGGGTGTCTCCGCGCTCTAGTTTTCGGATGAGACTCGCCTTCTCGTTGAGCTCGTTCGCCAGATCGGACTGGCTCAGCCCCTTGTTCTCTCGGGCCCGTCGAATCAGGTCGTCGTAATCGGTGGCGATCTCGTCCATCTCGTCGAACATGTCCCGCCGTCGCGACCCACCGGAGGAGCCACTCGATCCGCCGGCTGTGGAGCCACTGGATTGGCCGCCGCCACCGCTCGAGCCCGATCCGGACCCGGTCGAGTACTTCGTGGTGGTACTCGAGCTCGAGGCGGTTTTCACCTCGGTACCGAAGTCGGTGCAGTTCGAACACACGTCCAACTTCGCACCCTCGACCTTGATCGTCTTGGGTGACGACGTCTCGGCGCCACACATCTCGCACTGAACCATAGCGGATGGTAACGCGTCGGGCGTGATAAATGATGCGGGGGGTCGGGCACCGCACTGACGATCGTCCTCAATCGAGGGCACTCCAGGCGTACACGAAGCGCTGGACAGCAGTCAGATGGCCGACGACTGCCAGAAACACCAGGAGCCAGCCGACCGCATCGAGCCCACCCGCTTCGATCCCCGCGAGTGGGTAGGCGAGAAAGCCGACGAGCCCGATGATCGCCAGTCGGTCGGCCCGGCCCACCAGCCCGCCGTAAACCCGATCCAGGCCCACGGCCTGGGCCTGGGTCCCGAGGTAGGAGGTCATGACGACACCTGTGACGGCGAGAAACCCGAGCCAGTACTTGCCGATGCCTGCAGTGAGCCCGCCGATGATCACGATGTCCGCGTACCGATCGAGCACGTGGTCGAGCAGGTCGCCCGCCGAGGAGGCCACACCCTGTTCGCGGGCCAGTGCACCGTCGACGATGTCGAGCCAGCCGTTCAGAAACACGAGCGTCGCCGCGGCGACGTACCAGATCGGGTGTGCGACGCCCCCGAAGTAGAACGCAACCGCCGCGGCCACGGCCATCAGGCCCGCGATGACGCTCACGCCGTCGGGACCCACACCAACCCGGTCGAACCCCTTCACGAAGGGGTCGAGAAACCGCGAGACGTAGGGGCGGAATTTGTCGAGAGTCATGCCAGGTACCCCACGAAGTCGACGGTGCCGGCACTCGGCTCGCGCTCGCCGGTCGCGACGGCGGCGATGGCCGTTGCCACTTCGCTGGGCTTTCTATTCGTCGTCTCGACCTCGTAGACGGCCTCGAGCCCGTGGCGGTCGACGGCTTCGCTGAGGATCACGTCGAGGGCCTCACTTTCGGCGTTCTCGACGGCCTTCGCGCCGGACTCGCCACGTTCGCGCAGTCGAGTCTCGAGGGTCTCGGGCGCACACCGAAGCACGACGCATCGGTCTGCGGGGAGGTGATGGGAGAGGTGGGACTCGACGACGAGTATCTCGTGGTCGGGGGCCGATTGGATTGCCTCCCCATCGACGTCCTGATCATGGTCCGCTTGGACCACACTCCCGTCGACACCCTGAGCCTGGCCCCGCGTGTCCGCCATCGAATCGAGAGATTCGCACTGGCTCGACGCCTCGTATCTCTCGAGCCAGTCGCCGAGTGCCTCGAGGTCGGCGACCTTGCTCTCGCGTTCGGTATCGACGTCGGTGTAGAGCCCCTCCCGTTCGAGGATGTCATTGAGGTGGACTACCTCGACGTTCATCTCGGCATCGACCTCGAGGTCGGTGTCTGCCTCCAGGCCCGATCGCTCCTCGAGAAGGCGCGTTGCCGTCGTCTTCCCCGTCCCGGGGGTCCCAGTGACGGCAATTCTCACGAGTCCCGCACCCCAGGCGGGCTGGCGTCGGCGTTCGCTTCCTCGGACTCATCCCTTCGCTCGGCCAGAATCTCGTTGAGCGTCTCGATCGCTCGCGCTGTCTCCTCGTCGGTCCCGCAGGTGATGCGAACGCACTCCGGGAGGCCGAAACTCGTGCAGTCGCGAACGATGACCCCCCGGTCCTGCATCGCTTCGGCGACGGCACTCGCGTCGCCGACGTCGACCAGCACGAAGTTCCCCGCACTCGGCCAGACGTGAGCGTCGATCGCCCCGGACATTCTCGCTCTGGCGTCGGTCACCATCTCGATCGTGCGTTCCACGTGTCCATCGTCATCGAGTGCCGCCAGTCCGGCACGGCAAGCGAGTTCGCTCGCGGCGAAGGGGGTGTTCACCCGTGCGTACGCCTCGGCCCACTCCTCGGGGACGATCGCGTATCCCAGTCGCAGGCCAGCCAGCCCGTAGGCTTTCGAAAACGTGCGAAGGACGGCCACGTCGTCCCGGGGCTCGAAACCGTTCGTGCCCTCGATGAGGGTCACGGCGCTGTCGACCTCTGCGAACTCCCCGTAGGCCTCGTCGACGACCACGAGCGTCTCCTCGTCGGTTCCGTCGGCGATCGTCTCGACGGCCTCGAGGTCGATCGTCGATCCGGATGGGTTGTGGGGGCTCGTCAGGTAGACGACTCGTTCGCCGTCGTAGGCATCGAGTACCGTCTCCACCGTCTGTTCGAAGTCCTCCTCGCGCTCGAGGCTGTACGAACTGACCGTGCCGTGGTGAAAGCGAGCGCTCATTTCGTAGTAGGCGAAGCCTGGCGCCGGAACGAGGATCCTGTCTCCAGGTCGGAGGGTGGCTCGTGCCAGGTAGTCGATCGCCCCGTCAGCGCCGTTGGCCAGCCAGATCTGCCCGTCGGTGACTCCCCACCGATCGCCCAGCGCGCTCGTCAGATCGGCGTGGGCCGATTTTGGATAGGAACTGATCGTTGGCGCAGCGTCCTCGATTGCCTCGACGGCGGCGGGCGCCGGACCGAGTGCGTTCTCGTTCGACGCGAGTTTCACGAGCGTCGACGGGTCGCGCCCGAGTTCGCGGGCGACTTCCTCGATGCCCCGACCCGCCTCGTAGGCGACGTGGTCGGAGAGATCGCGTGGGTTCATACTGGATCCTTTCGGTCGCGAGTCTTAAGCATGCTTACCTCTGCCTGCCAGGTGTCCGGGCTCGCGGGCTACGCACTGGGTGCCAGCAGTCGGCCCGTCGTGACCGCCCGAGAGATGCCAGTATCACACCGGTTAAGCCCCTGGACTCGGTAGTCCACTCCATGACACTCGAGACGCTCCGGCCGAATCCGACCTGGGATAGTGCCTCCTACGAGGACACGGTGGACACGCTTGCGGCCCATCGTGGGGACCTTCGGTACCTGATCTGGGGCGGGGATTGGTGTAAGGACTGCCGTGCCCTGTTGCCCGACTTTGGAGCGGCACTCGAGGCAGCCGAGATTCCAGACGACCGAATCGAGGAACTCGCCGTCGATACGGACAAGGAGGGACCGAAGGTCGACGAGTACGACGTCACGCACATCCCGACGATCATCGTGGAGAACGCCGAGGGTGCTGAACTCGCCCGCTTCGTCGAGCGCGAATCCCTGCCACCGGCGGTGTATCTCGCCGAGGCAATTGCGGAGACCCTCGAGACGCACTGAGACGGGTTCCCCGCGTCCTTCCCTGGTGATCGCCGATTCAGATCGAGCCATCACTGGCGACGAGTCACCCCAAATCGCATCAGCCCCCGGCTCGCTCACTCGAGCAGCCACGCCAGCGCGTCATCGATGTCGTGGGTGGGCGGGGAACAGGTCCGCTGGCGGCAGACGTAGGCCGTGGGCCTCCCGTCGGTTTCCGCTCGTCCTGCCCAGATCGGTGGCGCAGACTCGAGACCAAGCTCCGACAGCCAGGGCTCGAGGTCGGCCTCGGTCGGCGGGCGTCGAGCGAGCACGCGGTCGGGGAGGTACGTCTCGCCGACGCGGTCCCGCCAGGTGGCCGGGACGGCCTCGGCAGCCACCGTCACCTCGGTCAGACCCGTCGCCAGTCGATCAGCCGCGAGACACAGGGTCGTGTACTCGAGGGGACTCGCCCGGAGGCGGTTCCGATGGGTATCGATCACGGCTTCGGCGATATCGCCGACCGGGTCGTCCGCGAAGTGTTCGAGGGCGAGGAGGGTTTCGACGGCCACTCCGGTCGCCGACGGCGTCGACGCGTCGGTCAGTTCCTGGGGGCGCGTCACGAGGGAGTCGCCACTCTCTGGGGTGAAGTACAGCGTCCCGGCATCGGCGTCCCAGAACTCGGCTTCGATCGTTTCGGCCAACTCGAGGGCGAACCCGAGGTGGCTGTGTTCACCGGTCGCCTCGTAACACGCGAGTGCGCCACGGGCGAGGAAAGCGTAGTCCTCGAGATACCCCCCGATGCCGACGCGACCGTCTTCGAATCGCCGCAAGAGAGTACCGTGAACCGTCGAGTCATCCTCCGCTTTCGGTGCCGTCCCCGACTCCGCGCTGGTCCCTGCGTCGGCGCCACCATGGCACCAGTGGTGCTCGCGCACGAACTCGAGGGCCTCCGTGGCCATCGCTGCGTACTGGTCGTTCCCGAGCACGATCGCGGCCTCCGCGCAGGCGGCGATCATCAGGCCGTTCCAGCTCGCTAGCACCTTCTCATCACGGTTGGGGCGTGGGCGATCGCTACGGGCCGCTGCGAGACGTCCACGGGCGACCCTGAGTGCCGTTTCCACCGTCTCCGCCTTGAGACCGAACGATTCGGCCAGCTCCTCGATCGACGTCGACACGTTCAGGACTGTCTGCCCCTCGAAGTTCCCGCCCGGGCGGACGCCAAAACGGTCGCACACGAGGTCGACGACGGTGTCGGATTCGATTTCCTCGAGTTCCGCCTCGACCCCGTCGGATCCGCCGGGGCTCTCGTACACCGTCTCGAGGCCCGAATCGCTGTCCAGCCCATCGACGGCGTCCGATAGGTCCAGCCCATCGAGTGCCTCGTCGATGGATTCCGGCGTCCAGACGTAGAACGCGCCCTCCTCGCGGTCGCCATCGGGAGTCTCGCTCTGGGCGTCGAGCGTGCTGAAAAAGCCGCCGTCGTCGTGGGTCAACTCCCGGTCGACGAACTCGAGCGTTCGGTCGACGACGTCGGCGTATCGCTCCGCGCCGGTTGCCTGATAGCCGGCGAGGTACGCCCGGGTGAGTTCGGCATTGTCGTAGAGCATTTTCTCGAAGTGCGGGACCGTCCAGTCACGATCCACGCAGTAACGGTGAAAGCCGTCGCCAACGTGATCGTACAGCCCGCCGCTCGCCATCGCATCGAGCGTCCTCGTCGCTGCCTCGAGGTATCCGGGTCGGCCGGTCCGATCGGCGGCCCGAAGCAGCAGGTGGATCCGGGAGGGCTGTGGGAATTTGGGGCCGTCGCTGCCCCAGCCACCGTACTGATCGTCCACGCCGCGGAGCGCCGTACTGGCCGCCGTCTGGAGGAGTGCGTCCTCGTCATCGCTGTCGCCTCGCCCCGCCTCCGCCACTGGCGAACTAGCCGAACTCGAGTCACTGGACGTGCTCTCGAGTCGATCTCTGGCCGCAGCCGTCCACTGGTCGGCCCGGTTTTCGATCTCTTCCCGGTCCGTCTCCCACGAGTGGGCGAGGTTCCCGAGGAGTTCCAGAAAGCCGGGCATCCCCCGCTTTGGCTCCTTCGGGAAGTAGGTGCCGACGTAGAACGGCCGTCCGTCGGGTGTGAGCCACGCCGAGAGCGGCCACCCCCCACGGCCCGACACCAGTTGACAGACGGTCATGTAGATGCTGTCGACGTCGGGACGCTCTTCGCGATCGACCTTGATCGGGACGAAGTCCTCGTTCAGTCGCTCGGCAACGGTCTCGTCGGCGAAGCTCTCGGCCTCCATGACGTGACACCAGTGACACGCCGAGTAGCCGATCGAGAGGAAAATGGGGACGTCGCGCTCACGGGCCGCCTCGAGCGCCTTGTCGTCCCAGGGTTGCCAGTTGACCGGGTTGTCGGCGTGCTGGCGCAGGTAGGGACTGGCGGTCGCTGCGAGCCGATTGCGGCTGGTCGGGGAAGTCATACCCGTTCATTGTCAGGCCGTGGGTAAAAGCTCGGCTCTCGGGCGACGTGGTGGGATTGGTGTGGCACACACCCACTCCATCCTGTCAGGTCGGCCCTATACGGCTCGAGTGTCCCCTCAGTATGATGACGCTGCAACCCTTACAGCGGTGTACCATCAGCGAGTCTCCCATGCCAGCCAATCCGTCACCCCCTTCCCGTCGTACCATCCTCTCGAGCGTCGCCGTCGCGGGCCTCACCTCCCTCGCCGGGTGTGTCGGCACCCTCGAGGACGTCCGCGACGTGGTTGTCGACGATACCCCACCGCCGGCCGAGGGCTACGAGGTCGAAACGGTTGGCGAGGGATTCGTCCACCCCTGGGGGGTAGCGTTCGTCCCAGACGGCTCGCAACTGTTCGTCACCGAACGCGAGGGAACGCTCAAGCTCCTCGACCGAGAGGGCGGTGACACCCAGGTCGTCGAGGGAACCCCCGAGGTGCATGTGGCCGGCCAGGGTGGTCTCCTCGACGTCGAATTGCACCCCGAGTATCCCGACGAATCGTGGGTCTATCTGACCTACTCGGTGGCGAACGACGACGGCGAGTCGACGACAGCGCTGGGCCGCGGCCAGTTCGATCCCGACGCCGACGAGCCGCGACTCGAGGACTTCGCGGAGGTGCATGCCGCTGACCCCTACATCGCCACCGGGGACGAGTACGCCGACGGTCACTTCGGGTCACGGGTCGTCTTCGACGAGGACGGCCACGTCCACTACACCACGGGCGACCGCCAGTCGAAGGCGTTCGACGAGGATCACATCTCACAGGACACGACCAACGAACACGGGGCAACGCTGCGTCTCGAGCCCGATGGGTCGATCCCCGAGGACAACCCATTCGTCGACGACGATGACGTTACCGATGCCATCTACACCTACGGTCACCGGAACGTCCAGGGAATGACGGTCCACCCCGAGACCGGTGCGCTCTGGCAGAGTGAACACGGTGAGGAAGACGGCGACGAACTCAACGTTCTCGAGGCGGGCGGGAACTACGGTTGGCCGGTGACCCACACCGGGTGTGAGTACAACACCGACGAACCGGTGGGGGAAGATCCCTTCGAGCGCGACGACGTCGTCGACCCGGTCTACTACTGGGAGTGCAATTCAGGTGGCTTTCCGCCAGCGGGAATGACCTTCTACGACGGTGAGGCGTTCCCGGAGTGGCAAGGGGACCTGTTCGTCGGGAATCTCGCGGGGCAGTATCTCGGGCGATTCACTGTCGATGGAACCGAGGTCGAGGAGACCGAATCGGTGCTGGCTGATCGCGGCTGGCGGATCCGTGACGTCGCGGTTGCACCCGATTCCGGACACCTGTACGTCGCTGTCGACGACGACGACGCGCCGATTGTCCGTCTCGTTCCCGGCGAACCCTGAACACGAGCCTCTCCGATGACGGTACTGGAATAGATGCCACCGTTTTCATAGGGTTGGTGCATCAACCGACTGCCGACCCACCGCCACGGGATCTACCCTCGGCGGGAATTGAGGATAGCGACTCCCATCAATCGCGCTCTCTGAGCGACTCCAGGACCCGGTCGACGTACTCGCGTCTAGTGATTTCCTCGTCGTTCCAGGCCTGTGCTACGTCGCGTTCGACCCGGAACACGAACTCCTGGTCCGCCGTGTCCGTTCCGGATGCACGCAGTTGGGTGGCCGACTCCCACCCCTCGACGACCCCCGCGTAGCCGCCAGCGGCAGTGCCAACCTCTTCGAGGAATCCTTCTGTACCGTACTCGTAGGCGGAGTGATATTTCAGGGCGAGTGTCCCATCTCGAAGCCTGAGCCGTTCGATTTCGAGCCCCTCAGCTTCGAGAATCTCTCGATAGATCTCGAGCAGTTCGTGATCCCGATCGTAGATCTCGAACGTGCGCGTCGTCGTCGTCTCCTGGCGTGCGACACGGTCGGCCACCTCGAGTTCGACGGTGTACTCGCCGAGTGTCGGATCCCGAGGGCTGAGATCGATGGCGAAGTACAGCTCATCGAGCGCCTCCGATCCGGAAACCGAGCTGGTTTCACGCTCCCGAATCGGGCGGTGTTCCTCACCGTCGGGCGAACGGAGGGTTATCATCACGTCCAGTTCGAACCAGTCTTCGTCTTCCCGTCGCTCGAGGGCAACTCCCTCCGGCTCGATGTAGAGCCAAATCGTCTCGTCGGGACCGAAGACGGGGTCATCGACGGGCGTGTATTCCCCGTACCCAGTCGGCCGGTCGTGGACGAATTCGAAGGTGTCGACGGCAAGTTCCGTATCCGGGCGTCTCGGCCCACTGTCTTCGATTCGGAATTCCGTCTTTGCCGTCGCCTCGTGCCCGTTCTCGTGTTGGTCATCAGTCAGGGCAATCTCAGCCGTGTACCGGCCGGGCTGTACATCGGATGTCGGTGTGAACGTGAGCGTCAGATACAGTTCATCGACCTGATCGGGAGCCAACACGTCCTCGAACGAGACGGTATCGTCGAAGACGGTCGTGTCCTCGATCGAGATCGTGAGCTCACTCGAGAGTGCAACCTGCACTCCGTCGTCTTTCGTCGTCGTCCTCACACCCACGGGTTCGAAGTAAAACCAGACCGGGTCCGTTCCGGAGAATGCACGGTCATCGAGCGGTTCGAACTCGCGGTAGCCCGTCGGTTCCTCGGCGATGGGTTGGAGAGTATTGATCTCGAGTGGCGCGGGTTCACTCCCGTTCGCGTCATCGCCGTCGCCATCGGCCGCGGATCCATCCTCGGTTTCCTCGTCCGTTTCAGTCTCCGGCTCTCCGTCGGTTCCGACACAGCCAGCGAGGGATGTGCCAGCAACAAGAGACGCACTGGCGACCATAGTCTGTCGTCGCGTACGATGTGCGTTCATACGCAATATCGATGCGAACCCGTCAATAATCCTGAGTGGATTCCCAGCTGAACGGAACGAACGCGAGGATTCATACTCGAGAAAATATTAACCGGCTGGGAGTGGTTGCTCACCCCGTTCCACATCGGGAGAGTCGATGTGAACGTTCCCACTGACCATGCCAGCAACCGTTCTCGTCCCCATCGATCGTTCGTCACAGTCGATTGCGGGGCTCGTCTACGCGCTCGAGTCGTTTCCGGAAGCCACCATTACCGCACTGCACGTCGTCGACGTCGAACACGACGCCCACAGCAGTGTAGGAGCCGACGAACCGCCCCTCGACTCACGCCGCCGAGGCGGCGAACGGATACTCGAGCGGGCGACCGACCGGGTGGCCTCAGATCGGGAAATACGGACGGCCCTCGAGACGGGCGTCCCCCATCGGACCATCGTGCAGTACGCCGTCGACCACGACGTTGACCACATCGTGCTTGGGAGCCACGGTGAGTCGCCGATCGTTCGTCCGTTCCTCGGCCACGTGAGCGAAGCCGTGATTCGGCGGGCACCCGTGTCGACGACGATCGTGCCCGAGTCACGAGCCGCACTCGAGGAGCGAACCCTCCCCGGGCGCATCATGGTTCCGGTCGATGACTCAGCGCCGGCACGGGCGGCACTGTCATACGCCACCAGACAGTTCCCGAGTGCCGAAATTACGCTCTTTCATTGCGTCTCCCTCCCGTTCGAGTACGACCTCGATGGAATCGAGGGCACGTACGTGGCCGACATCGTTGACACCCTCACCGAACGTGGAGCGGCGGTCCTCGAATCGTCCGTGCGAGCGTTCGAGGGGGACGCCAGCGCGATCGACTCCACCGAATTGGCCCACGGCAAGCCCTCTCGGGTCATCGTCGATCACGCCGTGGACACCGACCACGATCAGATCATCATGGGGAGTCACGGTCGGTCCCTACCCTCGCGCGTTCTCACTGGCAGCGTCGCCGAAACCGTCTCACGACGGTCGACGATCCCGGTGACGTTGGTGCGAGAAGATCACTCGATGGGATCGAGCTAACGACCCCCCTCGAGTGGTGACAGGGCTCAACAGTTCCGGCCGGGAGCCGGAGGCGGGATCGCGCGACGGGATTACGACGTCAGCAGGCGACGCAACACGAGGTGCAAGACACCGCCGTGTTCGACGTACCGAACGGCGGAGGGGGTGCCGACCTGGGCCGTCACGTCGAACTCGGTCGTCTCGCCGTCTTCGTGTTCCGCGGTGACGGTCAACTCGGCGTTGGGCGCGAGCCCGTCCTCGAGCCCGCGAATCTCGAACACTTCGCTCCCATCGAGACCAAGCTGTTCCCAGCCCTCACCGTCCGTGAACTGCAGGGGCAGGACGCCCATCCCGACGAGGTTGTCGCGGTAGATCCGCTCGTAGCTCTCGGCGATGGTCGCACGAATCCCAAGCAGGTCCGTGCCCTTCGCCGCCCAGTCGCGACTCGAGCCGGTCCCGAGTTCGATCCCGGCCGTGACGACGAGTGGCGTCTCTTCCTCGCGGTAGCGTTCGGCGGCCTCGAAGACCGTCGTCTCCTCCCCGGTTGGGTGATGGATCGTGTAGCCACCCTCTTTCCCGTCGAGCATCTCGTTTTCGATGCGAACGTTGGCGAACGTGCCGCGCATCATGACTTCGTGGTTGCCACGGCGGGCCCCGTAGGTGTTGAACTCGTACGGTTCGACGCCGCGCTCGCTGAGCCACTGGCCGGCGGGCAGGTCCTCGCTGAACGGCCCGGCGGGGCTGATGTGATCCGTCGTCACCGTATCACCGAGGGTGAGCAGACAGCGTGCGCCCTCGATGTCGTCGACACCGGGTTTCTCGAGCGGGAAGTCCTGGAAGAACGGCGGCTCGCGGATGTAGGTCGATTCGTCGTCCCACTCGTAGACGTCACCAGTGGGTGCCTCGAGGGCCTCCCAGCGTTCGTCGCCCTCGAAGACGCTCGCGTATTTCTCCTCGAACATCTCGGGGGAGACGTTCTCGTGAATAGTCTGACGGA